>JAFIEF010000105.1 GCA_020832655.1 Paracoccaceae bacterium | reverse complement strand
CATGCCACCTGGCGCTGGCCCGGTGGTGCCAGGCAGGCAGTCCATGATGGGCGAATCCGCCGAGGCGCTGCCCGGCGCAAGCAGCAGCGCCGCGCCCGTGACGGCGGCAAAGCTGACGATGCCGCGCGATGTCTTGACAAGACGCCCGCCACGCAGGCAGGGGCGTTTGCGATCTGTGTTGATGGCCTGTGTCATTCGTGTTCCTCGCTCGTAAGCTGTTGATCATGCGATGATGCGGCGCGCGCGCGCACCGGGGTTTCAGGGTGTTTGCTGGCGCTTCACCCATTCGTCGTTGTTGGCTTTCGCGGTCATCAGCCCCTCGACAAGCGACCGGGCGATGACCGGCGAGCGCAGGCTGACATCGGCGACGGAATGGCGGTGCAGTTCCATTTCGTCGCGTGAAAAATTGGTTGACAGCAGAACGACCGGCACATCCGGCACAGCCTGCCGAAAGCCACACAGGTCATCGATAACCGCCTGCAGCGAGCTGCGGCGCTCTGCCAGGTCGAGGTCAACAATCAGCGCAGACCATCGCTGCGGCGCTTCGGTGATCGAGGCCAGCACCACGTCAAGGTCATTGCAGATATCGACATCAAGCCCCTGTCCTGTCAGCGTCAGCGCCAGGCGCTCAGCTTCCTCCTGCGTCGCATCTGCGACATAGATCGCCCTGACCGCGTGTCGCCCGGAATTGCCATGCGCAACGCGCTGCCACCAGTTCGGCGCGATCTGGTCTTGCGGGTTGTCCGGCTGCACGGAGGCGACGCAGGGGCGCGACACGGCGCGCATGTCGGGCTGCATTTCAGCGGCGCGTTGAGGGGTGCCTTCACGCGCGCAGAACGCAACGGCCAGCAGGAGTGTTGCTGCGGCTCCCGCAGCGGCATAGGCCGCCAACGCCCCCCAGAAACTGGACGTGATGAGCCAGGCCAGACCCGCTGCCACCGCCCCGACCAGAACACTTGTGCCGAGAATACCGACAAGCGGCGCACCCTCAGGGTTGCACGATGCGGCGTTAGCGCTAAAATCGATGCTTTATGGCAGAGGCTGGGGAAATGCAACTTGGCAAATAATGTCTAATGTTTTTGGAGAGTTTTGTAGTGCCCCAGGGTCCGACACTTGTAGCGAAAAAAAGCATCCATTCAGTCAACGAGCTTCGCAGATGACGAGGCGCCGTTGTGACACATGCAACACATCAACAGTTGCTTGATGCCGGAGGATTGTCTCTATGGTTGTGCCAACAAGTGCTGAACGCAGTCGATCCATCAAAGTTGGATATGCCCGTGTTTCAACCGAAGATCAGTGCCTCGATTTACAGCTTTCTGCCCTGGAAAAAGCTGGCTGTTCAATGATTTACAAGGATCATGGCATCTCTGGCGCAACGATGGAGCGCCCCGGCCTTGCCTCGGCTTTGCGAACCCTGAAACCTGGAAGCACGCTTGTCGTCTGGCGACTGGACCGGTTGGGGCGCTCGCTGGCGGGCTTGGTCGAGACTGTTGAAACATTGGGCGAGAGCGGGATTGAATTTCAATCTCTGGCTGAGGGCTTCGATACCACAACACATGGTGGGCGGCTAATTTTTCACATCATGGCCGCGCTTTCCGAATTCGAGCGCAGCCTTATCAGCGAGCGCACACGAGCTGGCATGCGCTCTGCTGCGGCAAGGGGCGTCAAATTGGGCCGACCGCGCTTGCTGACAGAGCCGACGATAGAAACAGCCCTGCAAAATCTGCAGAACCCGGACGCAACTGTGCCACAGGTGGCGAATGAGCTTGGCGTCTCACGGCGCACGCTTGAACGCGCGATCAAGGCACGTGTCAGGTCCACGAAAACATAAATGGTCGCCGACCCGGCCACCGGGCCGATCGAAATTCCCAAAGGACGGCCCCAGATCGGACGGTCGGACGAGTTTCAGCAATGTTCCGCGCAGGGCGGGGGACTGAAATGCGAGGTTTCCGACGTAAGAGTGGCAATCTCGTCGTGTATATTGATGACAAGGAACTCGATGCGGAGGCCTTCCTGTAGTTGGTCAGCCCCGTTGCAGGCTGGGGTATGCGCATCACGATCACGGACAAATCCCAGATCCATGATGAGCTGGATGTGATCGTTCGCGACCCTGATAACGATGGCTGAAGACAAGGCATGATTATTTTCATGCGACCCAGACTGCTCTATCGTGCGCAAGCCCTCGCCTGGTCGCGCAGGACGGCATAATCGGCAAGCCAGCCAACGATCAGCGCACCCTCCGGCAGCGCCGCGACCTCCTCTGCCACGCGCTCCCGCTCGGCCCGGTTGTACTCCACCACTGGCGGGCAGGCGCTGGGCAGGGCATCAGAACCCACCCCCGCGCAACCGGTCAAGAAGATCGTCGCGGCTGCGAGGGCGGCGGCTGGCCGCGTCCAGCATCTGGCGGTGGATGGCATCGGTACGCTCCAGATTATCCAGCCGCTCGGCGGCGCGGCCTGCGCGCTCGCCAGCACGGCGGAGGTTGAGAAGGAAGAGGGTGATGGTGAGCGCAGCGAGGGCGAGAACCGCCACTCGCCGCGCCCATGGCCGGGCCATCAGCCCGACCACCAGGCTGACCCACATCAGCGCAGCCCCTTGCGCCAGTCGTCGAGCCGCGCCCAGACAGCCAGCGCGATACCGCCCAGCGCCAGCGCGATGAACAGCCAGCGCAAGGTATCCAGATACGGCACAAGCGGTAGCACCGCGCCCTGCGCCTGGGTGAGGACTTCCTGCGCGACTTCGACCCCGGCGGCACCGACGGTTGCCACCCCGGCCGCGCCCGTGCCTTTCAGCGTTCGACTCCCCGCCAGTGCCTCGCGCGCGGGCGGGGTTTCGGTGGCAAACGGTGTCGCGCGCACCGGGAAGCGCTCGCCCCAGACCCGCGCCGGGCCTAGGTCGATATGCATGAAGTTGGAGCGGGGGTAATACCCGAAGCCCAGAAACCCGACCTCCCGCGCCGCCGCCTCGAAGGTCGCGGGGTCATGGTTCGACATGGCGATATCGAAGGCCGCCCCAATCATGTGCTTCGAGCGCGGCGCCCCGCGCACGGCGCGGTTGTGCTCGGGCGAGCGATAGCCTGAGCGCACGATCATCGGCTTGCCCAGCCTGTCGCGCAGGGCCTGCAGCTTGTCCAGCGCCTCGGGGTGGAGCTTCAATTGCCCCGTGCCGCGGCAGGCGATCTCGGCGGGAGAGAAGTTGGGCCAGCGCCAAAGCTGTGCGGGCACATCGCGGAAATGACGGAAGGTGCGGACAGGGTCACTCATTGGGTCCTCCTTGCGATAGGGATGACGCGGACAGGCCCACTGCCCGGGTGCGCGGCAGGGGATGGTGCGGGTCGGGTCGGGTTCAGGGTGTCGGTGCCGGGTTGCGGCCCAGTGCGTGGAGCCTGCGCTTTTGCCCGGTTCAGTCGGATGACTTGCGGAATGCCTCGAAGAGCATCTTTCGGATCTCGCCGATGTCGCGCTCGATACGCTCGAGCCGGTCGGCATCCGCCGCACGGTCATCGTCGCGCCGCTCGTCATGGCGTTCGCGCTGGGCCTCGAGTTCACGTTCGAGCCGCTGCAGCATGGCCTCGTTGGTAAATGCCTTGCGCACGATGGCGGCGGCGAGGGCAAGGAGCGAGGTGATCAGCACGCCGATGGCGGTGGCCGTACCATGGTCGCGGAACGCCTGGACGATCTGCTCGGTGAGTGTGTGTCGGTTGCTCATCCGATCTTCGCTCCCCAGAAGCTGGTCTGCTCGGCGGCAAAGAACCCGTCATGGGCGCGGAAGAAGCCCTGCAACTCGACCGCATCGCCCGCCTCCAGCACGGCCATGCCTTGCAGCCAGAGCGCGGTGGCCTCTGAGCGATGCGTGGCAGAACTCTCGCCATAGCTGCCGCGCAGCACGTCACTGCCGTTGATCACCAGCCGCCCGCTCATGCGGGCGGAGGTGCTGGCATTGACCTTGAACATCAGCGTTGCGCCAAAAAGATAAGTGCCGTCCACAGGGGCCACAAACTGGTTGGCACCAGCGTCAAACGCGCCCTGATCATTATACTCGGTGTTGTTGATGCCTATCTTCGTCCAGGAACCGACGCCGACATAGTTGTCGTAGTTCGTATAGCCCTTGAAACGCGGCAGGCGCGGTTGATCAAGGATGCCGGTGGCCGGGTCCGCGCGCAGCGCGTCATGGAAGGTGCTGCCATCGGGCGAGACCGCCAGACGAAACGCGTCCGTGCCAAACAGCCCCAGCAGCGCGCGGGTCGAGAAGCCGGTCTGGAACAGGAAGCCCAGATCGTTGGCCGGGGCCTCCTTGTTCAGGCTCTGGATCAGGTTGCCAGACCCTCCTGCACCTGTGGCCAGCGCGGTCCAGAGGGCAGCATTGATCTGCGCAAGGAAGGGGTTGGAACTGTCCGCAGTTGCGCCAAGCCCGATGCGTGTCAGTTCCTGCAAAGCGTCAGGCGTGGTCCCGACCCAACCCGCACCATCATAAACCAACAGCAACCCTTCATCCTCGACCCAAGCCCGCCAGCCAATGCGCGGTGGCAGGCGCAGCCAGGCCGCGTCGGTCCAGAGCGCGATGTTCAGATCCCAGCCTGTCCAGTCACCTGTTGCCCCAGAGGCGACGATATAGCGGTCGCCGTCGGCGGGGCTGGACGGAGGGGCTGTCAGATCGCGCGCAAGGACCGCAAGCTGGACCAGCCCGTCGAGCAGCCGCAGGGCCTCATTATGGGTGACATGCTTCTGCGCCTGCGCGGCCAGAATATAGGGCAGCAGCAGGTTGCTGGTGGTGTCGGACATTGGGTTTCCCGGTCGTGATTTGGAGGAAGAGTCAGAAGAAGAGCGTGACCGTCCGCGCCGCACCCCGCCCGATCAGGGCAGAGAGCTGGGCGATGCGGATGGTCAGCGTGTCGCCGGGGCCAAGCAGCGTGCCCCAGTCGGCGATCTGATCTTCCCCGGAATAGACCGCGCTGGTGGTGTTGGTGTTCAGCGTGCGTTTCACTGTCGCGCCGTCGAGGATATCGAGCGCGTAGGATTCAAACTCTTCCCCGAGCGGCACATCGCCCGTGCCCCAATTGTCAGCCGCCAGCGCGCGTGAGCGGCGTGTCCAGCGGATCGTCAGATTGCCGGGGCTCCGCGCTCTGCGCCATGGCTGTTCGATATGCGCCACCGAGAAAGGCCGCAGCCCGACACCCTCGGGCGTGAAGCTGGTGGCAACATAGCTGTCGTCACTGGGCGGGCGCGCGGCAGGCCCGATGCGCCAGTTCCATGGCAGGCCCAGATCGGCCTCGGAAATCGGCAGTGCAGTCAGGCTGTCATCCAGCACCACGATGCGCGCGCCTTCCGGCGTTGGATCACCCATTGCGCCTTCCGTCCCGCGCTGACCGCGCAAGAGCCGCGTCAGGCGATAGCGCCCCGGCGCGATCAACTCAGCCGTGCCTGCCTGCACAATCTCCCATTGCCCCGCGCCGGTTTCCACTGCAAGCGCATTGGCCCCGCCCAAAAGCGCGATGTCCGTGACGCTTTCCAGCGTGCCCGAGAAGAGATCAACAATCAGGTCATTGCCCAGATCGAAGCGGGAGGTGGGGCCCGCGTAAAAGTCCGCGGCCAGCAAGCCCATCCGCGCTCGCCTGCCGAATGTGGTCAGCAGCTCGAACCCGTCACTGGCGGGGCTGCGATAGACCGCCAGCTCGCCTGGCCATGGTCGCGCATGGGCAGCGATCAGCGGGCGATGGGGGGCCAAATCCTCGCGCAGCTGGGGCAGGTCCAGAAACAGTACATCGGGGGCACCAAACGCGATGGGCGTTGCAAGTGATGCAGGCCGGGGGTTGCCGGGCGGCAGATCATAGTTCGTGCGGTCCTGCCGTAGGGCCTCAACGCTGCGAAATGTCGAATCCGCCACCGAGACCAGCCGCATGTCGATCTGCCGCCCGTCATGCTCGAACGCGATCACATCGCAGGGATCGAGGGCAAGGCGCGAGGGTGGAAGGCGAAACACGGCTGTTTCGCGGCCTGACCACGCCTCCATCAGGGCGCGGCGACACCGGCGCTCGGCCTCTTCGGGTGGCACGGCCATGGGGAAGCTCTCGAGCGCGATGCGGGTCGTGTCGACTGTAATCCTCTGCGCCTCGACTTGTGCGGCATCATAATCCTCATCGGCGCGCGCCACCTGCCATTTGAGCGCCTGCGGCAGCTCGGTTTCCTGTGCGCGGGTGAGTTCGAGCGTTTCGGCTCCGGTCTCGGTCGCCACCATATCCTCTGGGCTGATCACTGTGACAGCAGCGTGCCCGCGCATCACAAAACGGATGACGCCGCTGGTCTCGACCGCATCAAAGCCGAAATGCCGTGCCAGTGTGGCGATGGAACTGCGGGGGGATTCGAGGGCTGCAATGACATATCCCTCGACGGCCCCCCAGAGGCCAGAGACATCGATGCGCTCCTCGGGCAGCCCGGCGCGCAGGCAGAGATGCCGGATAAGGGCCGCGAGCGACACCGCCCCCAGCCGTCCTGTCAGCCAGTGCCCCAGCCGCCAGTTGGGGCCATCCGTCCACACCCCCTCGAGCGCCGGGAAGAACGGATAGGGCCGCGCATCCCAGGTCCAGGCGGCGCATTCGGGCACATGGACCATCCGGTCGCCATAAACCGACGACACCGGATTGTTGTCTGGCTCGCCCCACCAGAGGTAACTCGCCTCGAGATAGGCGCGCTGGATCGCATCATCCCGCCAGCCGCGCGAGAAATACGGCACGAAGCTTTCCGAGGATTTCGGATCGAAAAAGACATTGGGCTGGTTCGTGCCGCGATCGACAGCGGGGCAACCGAGTTCGGTGAACCAGATCGGCTTGGACTGTGGCACCCATGCAGTCGGGGTTGCACTCTCAACGCCGCCGGGGCGGTCGAAATGCGGCTCGGACCACCAGGCGCGCAGATCCTTGTAGCGAAACACCCAAGGTTTGCTGGCACTTCCATCTGAAATCTGCGTCCGCACCTGCGCGGCCCGATCAGACGGGCTGGCATAGAACCAGTCGAACCCTTCACCGCCTGCGATATTGGACTGCAGATAGGCGCGGTTATGGATCGCGGGCCAGCCTGCCTGCGCATCTGCATGGTCGAAGCCGTCGCGCCAGTCCGAGAGCGGCATATAGTTGTCGATGCCGATGAAATCGATATTCGTGTCGGCCCAGAGCGGGTCGAGATGGAAGAACACATCACTGCTGGCGTCCCCCGGCTGGTGGCCAAAATACTCGGACCAGTCCGCTGCATAGCTGATCTTTGTGCCCGACCCGAGAACGCTGCGCACATCGGCCGCCAGATCCCGAAACGCCTGCACGGCTGGATAGGTCGCTGCACCCGAGCGGATTTGGGTGAGCCCGCGCATCTCGGTGCCGATCAGGAAGGCATCAACGCCGCCTGCGACGGCGCAGAGATGCGCATAATGCAGGATCATCCGGCGCAGGCCCCAGTCATTGGCGGGGCCAGTCCAGTTCACACTTTCGCCGAGGATGGTGAAACTGGCGGGTGTTGCACTGCCGAAGAAGCTCGCCACCTGCGCAGCAGCGCTCGCAGTCTGATCGGCGCTGCCTGCAAATCCCGCAGCCGGCGAACAGGTGATCCGCCCGCGCCATGGGAACTTGGGCTGGCCGATAGTGGCTGCATTGTCGCTATAGGGATCGGGCAGCGTGTTGCCCGGCGGCACATCCATCATCAGAAACGGATAGAAGGTCACGCGCAGCCCGCGCGCTTTCAGCTCCCGGATCGCCTGCACTACTGCGAAATCAGCAGGCGTGCCGCCATAGACTGGGCGATCCTCGGAATCCCGGCTGACCAGCTGCGCCGTCAGGCGCGTGACCCCGTTCACGGTCCAGCTGGCATTGGGGGTAGATTTATCGGTGAATTCGACCTTGGGCCGGATGGTACAGTTTCCCGCGCGCAGATCATCGCCGAACCAGGATACCACGAGGCTGACGCTTTCGACGGCGGGCACCATGGCCTGCAAGCGGTCCAGTGCCACGACCATATCAGCTGTGTCAGCCACCGCATTGGCATTCTCGGCGGTCGTGGTGCCGCCTATGGTCGTGTTCAGGAACGCGTTGGTGATTGCCCTTCCGCCCTCTGTCTTGCGCACAATGTCTGTCGCATAGGTGAACTCACCTGCCGAGGGGATCAGCGTGACTGCGCGGGTCAGCCCTTCGGCGGTGTCGGGATCGGCCAGTGGGCGGAAGACATCGAAGGTGAGCTGCGGGATACGGTTGCCATAATCGCCGAGCGGCAGGTCTTCGAACATGACATAGGCCGTGCCGCGATAGGCCGGGGTGTTGGCCGCACCCATCCTGGCCATGATGAAAGGATCAGGCTGCTGCGCGTCGTCGCCCGGGTACCAGCGCAAGGTGATGCCCGAGAGATCAAGCGGTTTGCCATCGGCCCAGATGCGTCCAATGCCAGTAATGGGGCCCTCCGCGAGCGCGACTGCGAAAGACGCATAGTACAGATATTCGGTGGTTTTGACCTTTGGCCCGCCACCTTTGCCACCGCCGCGCTGGGTCGTGGTGCGCGTCTCCTCCCGATAATCCGTGGCCCAGATGATATTGCCGCCGATCCGCATGCGCCCATACACGCGCGGGATCACGGCGCCCTCGGTCGAGGAGGTGATGCGCAGCGTGTCGAGCCGCGCGCCCTCGATCCGTTGCGCCGGTGCCAGCGAAGAAATCAGCCAGCTGTCGATGGCCGAGCCAACAGTGGCCCCGATCATGCCGCCAATCGCGGCACCGGACAGGCCAAGGAAGGCCCCGCCAAAGCTCAGACCGATGCTGGAGCCGACAGCGCCGAGGACCAATGTTGCCATTTGCAGTCAATCTCCGGCGGGAAACAGGAAGGCAAAGGCGATGCGCCGTCGCCAGGCGGGGGTGAGCGGCTGCTCGATCACGCCGAGCCGCTCATAGGCGTGGATGAAGCTGTCGGGCCCGGTCAGGATCCCGACATGCTTGGCTATCGCGCGCGGCATCATGCGGAACAGGAGTAATGCGCCGGGTGGGGCGTTTGCCGCTGGCACTTCGATCATCATCTTGCGCGCGCCCTCGGCCAGCACCTCGCGCGGACCGCTCTCGCCCCAGTCGCGACTGTAGGGCGGGATCGGGAACGGCTCAGGCCCAACGACCTCGCGCCAGACGCCGCGCGCCAGGCCCAGACAGTCACAACCAACCCCGCGCAGGCTCGCCTGGTCGTGGTACGGTGTGCCGAGCCATGTGCGCGCGGCTGCGATGACCACAGACGGATCAGCACTTCTGCGCTGGTTCGCTGTGATTGCATCCCTCACAGCACACCCCCTTCATGGCCACCCTCGCGCGAGGCGTAGCGCAGGATCGTGTCCTGCCCCGGAATATGGGGAAAGCCCCGGAAATTCGCGACATTCGCAAACTTGGCGCTGCAGGTCTCGATCCGCTTGTCGCAACCTGCGCGGATGGTGAAAGCGTCGCCCTCAGTGACAGCGCGTACAGGTGCTTCGAGCAGAGTGAGAATGGCCACGCCATCCACCAGATCATGCGCCAGCACTTCGGCCCGTCTCCCGGCATTTGCACCGGAGGCCCATTCTACCGTTCCAAAAGCGAACCATCCCGAGGTAAACCCCGACAAGCCAGAGGTCGTGAAGGCCCGATCGCGCAGCTGATCGACCACGGTGCCAGTGCCCTTGTAGGCCGGGTCATTCAGATTGACGCCGCAGCGCGCATCGCCCAGCGTGGCATCGCAGCCCGCCTGAAACGTCCGACCGACTGTCTGGCCCAGCACATGCGCGAGGCTGCGCACTTCAGCGACAAACGCCATGCGCCCGCGCCGGATTTGCCCGACCGCGCCCCGGCGCATCAGCACGCGCTGGCTGGTGTCGCCCCAGTTCACCCGCCAGAGCTCGACCTCGGCTGCGTCCCAGCGCCCGTCCAGAATATCCGTCTCGGTGATGCGGTCTGACGACAGCACACCTTCCGCATCCTGTGCATCAACCGACAGGTCCGATCCGGCCCGGATTTCCGAGGCCGCAAAGCCGCTTTCCGGCTCGAACTCGGTGCCCTCGAACACCAGCACGCGGTCATGATCGGTGAAGCCGAAGGCCACGCCGTCAGCGCGGGTGATCCGCCAGCACCAGGCCAGCGTGGTCGTGCCGTCATCGAGATGCGCCTGCAGCGCAGGGGAGAGGGATTTCACGATTGCTTCCGTTCCGTGGTTGAATTGTAAAGCGGTTGTCTTTACATTTGTGGTCAAGTGATCGCAGGAGAACGCAGCATGACCGCCGTGACCCCCAATGAGGACGCCCAGCGCCGATCGCTGATCAACCTTCGCGTCACTCCGCGTGACCGCGATCTGATCGACCGTGCTGCAGCAGCTTTGGGCAAGAACCGCTCGGAATTCATGATGGAGGCCAGTCGGCAGGCCGCCGAGGATGCGCTTCTGGATCGCACGGCGTTTCGGCTGGATGCCACTCAGTTCGGTTCTTTCGTGGCGCAGCTTGACGCGCCTCCCGTCGCGAATGAGCGTCTGCGCAAACTGCTGGCCACCCCCGCGCCATGGGAGAAGTGACGCCGGGCAATGCACCACTGCGCGCACCGGAACTGTTGAGCGACGCGCATCAGCTTGAGGGTTTTTCTTCAGGGGCGCCCACGCTGGATGCCTGGCTGAAACGCAAGGCCCGCGCCAATCAGACCTCGGGGGCATCGCGCAGCTATGTGCTGTGTCGCGGTCAGCGTGTTGTCGGGTTCTATGCGTTGGCGGCGGGATCGGTCAGCCATGATCTTGCACCGCGCAAGCTGCGTCAGAACATGCCCGATCCGGTCCCGGTCATTGTGCTGGGGCGATTGGCCATTGACGCCTCAGAGCAGGGCAACGGTCTGGGACGCGCCTTGCTGCGCGATGCGGTGTTGCGGATCACGGCTGCCGCACAAGAAGTTGGCATTGCGGCCATTGTGGTGCATGCGCTGAATGATCGGGCCAAGGCATTTTATCTTGAGGCTGGATTTGCGGAAACGGTGGTAGAGCCGATGACGCTGTTCCTGCGCATCAAGGATGTGCAGAAGTTGCTGGGTGAAGGCTGACCATCATCTCCGGATCTCCAGCAGGGGAATGGAAGTGATCGAGCCCAGCCGCTCGATATCAAGCGTCACGTCCAGCGTGTCGCTGTCGAAACGGACGGGAACGTCGAATTCGAAGCCTGTGGTGATGCTGACGCCTGCGGCCGGGGCTGTCCCGAATGTCACCACGCCAGTCGCGGTATCGACCGACCAGCCACTGGCCTGTTCAACCCCGCCCAGCGCGAGGCGGACAGTTCCGGCGACCGGTTTGGTGATGGCGCGGGTCCATGTCTGATTGCCCGAACTGTAGCGTTTCAGGAGCGCAAACGAGATCACGCTGCCATTCCCGGTGCCGATGGGTTGGTCCAGCGGGCCGGGTATCTGAGAGGGCGCGCAGGATTTGTAATCCGACCAGTCCCGGAAGCGAAACCCGTGCAACCGGCCATTGCGGGCTTCAAAGAAGGCGACGACTGCCGCCAGATCATCGGCGCGGCGGATGCCATAGGCGACATCATAGCGACGGCGCGAATTGGCCCAGCTGGCATTGCGCTCCTCATCGCCGCTCGCCAGTTCAACGATCTGGGTCCTCCGCTCCGGCCCGCCGCGCGCGCTGCGGCTGATATTGTCGGGAAACCTGACCTCGTGAAACGCCATAAAGTCTCTCCATGGTTCGTGCTCTGGCCCCTGCAACCGGTGCCCACTTGCAGGGTCGCACTCACATGCCCCGCCGCCCGAGATTGACTGCGCGGGCGATATCGGCGGCAACCTGTGTCCTCGACTGCCGAAAGCTCTCGGCATCGCGCGCCATGATGGTGACGTTGACGGTCGTGCCGCCATCGGCGCCCGCGCCGCGCGCGCCATAGCCCGCCGCTTCGCGGCGCGAGAGCACGCGCTCACCGCGCTGCAGGATCGCAGGCACTTCATCGGGTTTGAGGCCTGCCCAGCCGCCCGAATGCATCCGCGGAGCACCTGCGAAAGCCATGGCCGGCATCATCCGCCCCGGAGCGGGGCCGCCGACCACACCGCCTGCATGGAAGATATTGGCAAACAGCCCACCTGCGCCGCCCAGCACCCCGGACAAGAGCCCTGCCAGCGGCCCGAGGATGAAGCGGCGTGCGGCCAGCCGTGCCAGATCAGCGATCATCGAAGTGACCAGATCGCGAAAGTCCAGCTTCCCCTTGCGCACGAAATCGGCGACGGCGTTCTCGGCCGCGCCAAAGGCACTGACCAGCACCTGACCGATATCGGCCCCGATATCGCGCGCCTTGTCAGCATAGTCCGAGAGTGCTGCTGTGACCGCCTGCCAGCCAGTCAGCGCCTCGGTCGCGCCACTCGCGGTATCCGATCCAGCCTGACGCCCGGCAGCGCCTGCACGTCCAGCCGCAGCTTCGGCCTGATCGAGGGCGTCATTCATACGCTGCGCCCCGGCCGTGGCGGCATCCAGCGCATCTGCGCTTTCCTCCCCAGACCCGCGCACCGCTGCCAGCAATGCGGCCATGGCCTCGCGCGCACCATCAAAGGCGCTGGCAAGTGTCGCATCTGCCCGGGCGCGAAATCTCTCTGCGGATCGCTCGGCGCGCAGGATGCCTGCATCGAAACTCGACACCCATGCCTGCATGCCCAGCGCGTCGATCTGGAAGCCCGCCCCGATCACATCAGCGATCTGATTAAACCCCGGCGCAATCCGGCTCAGGAAATCCGCCCATGTCTGGCCCAGAAACCGCATGAGCCGCAGCCAGAGCGCCTCGATATCGGCGCGCATGGCCCTGAAGCGGTCGCCAAAGGCTGACATCGAGGCCGCCATGCCATCCCAGACTGCGCGGGCGACATTGCCCATCAGCTCCAGTGCTGCGCCAAACCCGCCTGCACCGGAGACCAGCCGCCCGAACTGATAGACCAGCTCGCCCGCGCTCACGATCAGCGAGCCAATGCCCGTGCGAATGAGCGCGCCGCGCAGGACCACTAGAGCCGTGGCGAGGCCGCGCACTGAGAGTGCCGCTGCGGCCATTCCTGCGACCCAGCGCCCGGCCAGGAAGGCGGCGAATGTGCCTGCGATGCTGACAAGGCGGCCGAGATTGTCAAAGAGGCCCCGGATTGTCATGCCGAGCGGCCCGGTTGTGCGTGCGACAGATGCCATGGCATTGGCCACAGCTTCGAGCGCGGGGGCTGCCGCGACAGCCAGCTGGTTCGAAAGCCCGCGCCAGATCAGGCCCAGCCGCGAGATCGCGTCATTGGTGCGTTCGATCTGCGCGGCATCCTGATCGGACACCACGACGCCGAAATCGCGTACATCCTGCGTGGCCTGCCGCAAGGTGGCGCTGTCGATGCGCCCAAAAACCAGTGCTGCGCGATCGCCAAAGAGCTGCGAGGCGACAGCCGCGCGCTCGGCTTCGGGCACAAACTGACCCAATGCTTCCTGAATGGTGGCAATGCGGGCATCCAGCGGCAGGCGTTGCAGCTCTTCCGCCGAGAGGCGCAAGCGGCGCAGCGCTTCGACAGCAGGGCCTGTGCCAGAGGCCGCTTGCGACAACCTGCGCGTCAACTGGATCGTTGCCTGTTCAACCTGACCCATGGACACGCCCGCCAGATCGCCTGCGCGTTCCAGCACCTGAATGCTGGCGACGGTTGTATCGAGCGAGGCGGCAAGCTTGGCTTGCGCATCCACTGTTTGCAGGCCTGACCGGATCATGGCGACGCCTGCGGCAGTCGCAGCCGCAACAGCAGCCGCTGCCGCCACCTTGACCCGGCGCGAGAAGGCCGCCAGCCGGCGGTTCGCCGCCTCCATCTCCTGGCTCAGCCGACCAAAGCCACGCTTGCCAGCCTCGCCAACGCCCTCGAGCTCAGAACGAACCTGACGCCCGCCCACAGCCGCAAGGCGGACGCTAACCCGTTTCTCCGCCATTCTGCGTTTCCATCTGTTCGTTGAGTTTGAGGACCATCACGGCCTCGATGCCGGGCAAGAGTTCCGCCATGACCATTGACGGCACGCTCAGCGCCTGACCCATTGCCAGTGCGGCGTTCATGTCCCAGCCGATGACGGCACCGGGGGCGATGCGCAACTGGCCGCCAAGGCGGCCGACCAGATCCCGAACCTGCCAGCCTTCGTAGGTGAGGGGACGGTTCAGTTTTGCGGGACAGTTTTCGCAGGTTTGCGTGCGGCCTTCGCTGGGTTCGCAACCCTCGCAGTAGCGCGCGCCCCCGCCGAATTCCCACTCGGCGAGGGCGCAGAGGCGTTTTTTTCCTGTTCCAGCAGCAGACCCTTCGAGACATAGGTCAGCTGGAAGGCTTCAAATATGGGCCAGATGTCTAGCAGCGCGTCGATGGCCTCTGGGCTTGGGTCGATGACATTGCCATCAGCATCGCCAATGCCCTCCCAATCCAGCACGGCCCGCCGCGCAAGCGCCTTCGCGAAGGCCATGGCGCGGGACTCGTCGGGTGCATCATCTGGCAGGCTTTCCAGCGCCGGGTCCGCACGCGTGGCGACCATCAGCGCCGTGGTCAGGGGGCGCAGCTGCACGCGCACGCCCGGGGCGAGATCATGCCAGCGGGGCGCATTGGTCAGATCGAGGGTCAGCATCAATAGGTCTCCACTGCATTGATAAGGGTGGCGGTGCACATCCGGCCCTCGGTCGCATCGCGCGCTGCCTGCCAGTCGAATGTGGCCTGTACGCCTTGGGGGCCAGAAATCTCGATGCGCGGGCGCGGCAGGTAGACAGCATGCACCACAAAGGTGAAACTCTCGCCCGAGGGCAGCACATAGGCGAATTCCATGGCGCAGGCCTCGCCATTGATCGCCTGCGTCACCAGTGTCTGATCGGCGAAGCGCACCTCGATCCGGCCGGTCAGGGCGGCGATGCTTGGGTCGGCACCGTCAATGCGTCCATCCGCACGAATGGTCTCGATCCGGTCAAGGTTGTTGGCATAGGTGATCTCTGCTGACACCACATTGCCCAAATGCACCCCATTGCGTTTGATCGATCCGTTGAAATGGCCGAAGCGTTGCAGGTCAAGCGTGGCAGGCGTGCCTGCGCTGGTCGTTGTACCGACAGTTTCACCTTGCGCCACCAACCGCGCCGTCGCTGTCAGCAGGCCCGAGCGCTGCATCTGCCATGACAGCTGATCCAGAACGCAGCCAGAATACATCGCATAGCGCGGCACCTCGGGCATGCCGGTCTCAATGGACAGCGAGGGCAGGGACCAGGCACCCGACTGGAATTCGTGGGTGTAGGGCGCTGATACCCCCGTTGTCGTTGGGTTGCCAAAGGCTGCCTTCAGCCAGAACCCGAATGCCTGCGCATCGATGGGCACCACCACATCGCCATCCGAGGTCACCGCATCCTTGATCGGCGGCAGCGGATCGCGGCCATAACCCAGAAGCTCGCTGTTCAGGAGCGGCTGCTCCGCCCCCAGCGTCGCACTGGCGAAAGGCATGCGGGTGAAGCCGCTCGCCGGTGGGGTGCCATATGTCGTCTCGAACGCAAGCGCCATCTGCGCCCGCGCGCCTTGCGCACGTGCCATGTCGGGTTTCCTCGGATTGTCAGGATGGATCAGGTTAGCGGGTCGGCGGTTGAATAGTGCAGGATAATCGGGATCACCGCCGCCTTCAGGCTCGCCGCCCCCTCAACAGGCAGATCGATCGGTCGCGGGGCTTCCGCCTCGACCCAGTCGCAGAGCCCGCCCAGCGTGCGATCGGTGGCGATGGCCGCGCCGATGCTGGCGGTCAGCGTATCGAAAGCGGCGTCACGCGCCGCGCCTTGGACCACCGCCTCGATTTCGGCGCGGTGCTGGTAATGGTAGCGTAGCGGCGACAAGGTGACTTCAGGCTCTCCCGGCTCGCCATCGCGCAGAATCAGCAGGCCAGAGGCGGGCACTCGTTCGGGCAGCACCTCGCCGCGTAGCACATGCACATGCGGGACCGTACGCAAAAGGTCCGCCAGGGCGGAGAGTATGGATTCGCGGGGGGTGGGCATAGCAGGCAACGCCAGTTATTTGTAGTGACTAAGAGTCGGATGCATGGGTTGACCTTTTCAACAAGCCGCCGGGCAGCAGCGGGAGGAGTTTTTCGAATGGCAGATTGGATTTATGTCGATAATTCAAACGTATTCATCGAAGGCCAACGGGTAAGCGCCGTTCGGCAGGGTATGGCGCTGGACATCTACGATGCGATGGCAAACCGGATCATCGACACTGGCTATAGGATTAGCTTCGGCAAGCTGTACCAGTTAATCGCAGGTACTGACCGTCAGGAAACCGCTCGGGCCATGCTATTCGGCTCTAGACCGCCAGAGAACGACGCCATCTGGGACATCGCAAAACGTGCTGGATTCGAAGTCGTCACACACGACAGGAATGCTGCGAACAAGGAGAAGAAGATCGATACCGGTATCGTCACTGAGATGACCAGAGATGCGTATCGAAATGCTTCTCCCGGAGACGTTTTTACTATCGTATCTGGAGATTCCGACTACGTTCCGACCGTCGAAGCGCTGATTGGAGACGGCTTTCAAGTTGACGTCGTGTTTTGGGATCATGCGGCGCGAGAGCTTCGTGATGCGTGTTCTAATTTCATCTCGCTCAACCCGCATCTTGATGCCCTAACGACCTAGTTCGAGAGACCCACTACAGTCTCACGTCCACCCAATGCGCCAGGATCGCACCTGGTAGGGCGTCCTGCGCGGCCCTCGTATCCCGCGCGAGATCCAGCCGCTTCGGCAGCTTGACCTGTGGCAACAGCAGGAAGATCGGTACGGTGGCAACGCCGCGCCCTGTCTTTGACCTCGAGGCAACAGCCCGCCCGCGCGCATTGAGCCGCCCTTCGGCCACCAACAGGCTTGGCCCACTGCGCCGATAGACGAAGCGCAGCCGCAGGCCTGTGCGGCGTTCCCATTCGCCAGGGGTGATCTTGCCCCCGCGCAACCCGCGTCCGGCGGCTGGTGTCGGGATCGTCAGCCAGAACCCATTTTTCGAACGGATGAGCGGTCCGGTATCATGTGCACTGATGATGGTCGGGGCCTTTGACCAGACCAGCGAGGCTGCGTTCAGGCTGGGCTTACCCTTTGGGAACTGCTCGGAGCGGATTGTGCGCGCGAGCCGCTGACCCAGCCCCGCGCCGGTGATCTGCGCGCGCCACGAGTTCTTAAGACTGTTGCCAGCCTCGCGCGTGGCGGCGGTAACGGCCCGTTCGCCCGCCTTGATCTCGGCGGCCATCATGGCAACCAGATCGGGGGTGATGTCGAGTTTCAGCTTCATGCTGGCCTCAGATCCACGGTCCAGACTAACCGCTCGCGATCTCGCACTGGCTCGCCCTGAATAAGGAAGGCGTCACCATCGATCTCAATGCGGTCGCCCGGGCGCGGAGTGGGCACCTCGGCTGCGCGCAGATCAACTCGGGTGGTTTCCGACCAGAGCCGCGCCTCACCGAAGCTGGTGACATCATCCGCGCGGCGGGTGACCACGCGGATGAGTTGGGGAGCGCCGCCCTCGGCGATATAGACAGCGTCCCGCGCGATATTAACATCGGCAAACAGCCCATCAATAGCGGCGGCAAAGGTGTTCATCACGTCCGCCTTGCGCTACGCAGCACCTGCGGGCGGGTGCAGATCGGCAGCGGGTTGCTTTCGATCTCGAGGCGCACCCATTCATCACGGTCGCGATCCGGGATCATCCGTGCATAGAGCGGCAGACCCACCGTGTTGACCGTCTCGAAGGTGTCGGCGGGGGCGTAGTAGATCTCGAACAGTCCCTCGACGCCTTCGGGATAGAAATACGCCTTGTCCGTCGGCACGCCAAAACCAAGCCCGCCCCGATAGCGGCGGAAGGTAATGCCGCCAAAGCTGACCTCTTCGCCCACACGGCCGCGCAGATCAGCCGCGGCGGCGGTGTTGAGATAGGTCTCGCGTACCTCCTTGTGGGCGACCAGATCGGCGAAGAAGGCCGAGCCGCATTCGGCGCGCAGCTGCACCTGACCGGCCGCCAGACCCCCAAGGCTGTCCTCGACGCTCTCGATCATCGCCTGGCAGCGTTTGCGCAGTGCACCAGAGCCGGGAGACTGGTTGTCCAGATCAAAATCCACCTCTGCGGCAGGGGTGATGTTGAACTCGGTATAATAGTTGATCACCGTGGCCCCGTCCTTGGGGTCCTTCACCACGCCCTGAATGCCGTTGAAGAGGTGGAACTCGAACGTGGCCTCGGCATCGTTGCGCAGACGGCCCAGCTTGCGCGCGACCTCGGTCTGGACCTGCTGCACGGCGGTTTCCGAGCCGAAATCGCGAATGCCCTGGATTTCCGAGGCCCAGAGCACGTCCTGCTTTTTGAACTGGCGCACAACAAAGGCGCGCATTTCGCGCCGCTCGGGGATCTGGCTCTCATAGGCCGAGCCGCGTTCCGAGAACGGGATCAGCTGTAGCGTGCCATCCCGACTTTCAATCATGACGGTGCGCGTGCGTACGCCGCGCGACCCGAAGAGCGCTGCACCCGAGAGAATCGCGGGCTTGAAGGGGATGTTTTCGAGGGCACGGGTCAGCTCGATGATGGAGAAGGCATCGCCTTCAAAGATGTCCATGGTGGCCATGGGAATGTCCTTTCCGTTGAAGGGTCAGCGTTGGAGGATGCCAAGACCGGTGAGCGCCGCGATGGCGGTATTGGTCTGGCCCTCGGTAATACCGTCCGGCCAGATGATCTCATGGCGGTTGACGATGGCAGGGCCGCGGACCAGCACGACAGCAGGCGCGTCTGCATCCGTGGCATCGGCCTGACCCCAGAGGATCCCGGCGGCGTTCTGGCTGCCGTTCGATGCACCGGGGGTCAGCACCGTGTATTTGCCGCCCGAAGTGATCTTGCCCAGCACCGTGCCGGGGGCGAGCTTGCCTGCGCCCGAAGCAAGGGTGACAGTTTCGCGGGTATAATCCCGCAGGACTTCCCAGATCAGGAAGCCACCGGGATATTGGCCTTTCACAAGCGTGGTCATGGGGAATTACCCTTTCAGTTTGAAGGTGCGGGCGATGACATCACCCCAGGGGCGGGCATTTGGGCCGGGCCCGGGTTGCGGATGGTGCGAGGTGATCTGCGGCTCGGCCTCGGCCTTTGCGGCGAGCAGTTTCGCGCGGACAGAATCAATGCTGGCAACCTCTTCCAGAAACCGGCCCGCCATCTCAGGCTGGCCCGCAAGACGGCAGAGGTCGATCACAGTGCGCGCATGGGCGATGGCCTCGGCGCGGATGGCGCTGGCGTCCGGCGCAGTGTTGGCGGCTGCAACAGTGCTCTCGGGGGGCGCGTCAGGGGGCGCAGTGGCTGGGAGGGTGTTGGCGTCTGCAACACCCTCGCTTTGTCCAATTGGTGGTGATGCATCCTGCACTGGCGGGGTAGTGTCGCCTGAAGTGGTGTTGTCCTTTTCAACATCACTCTCGGCTTCTGCTGTTGGACATGCCTCTCCCGTCTGATCGGGGTCACCCTCAAAACCGTTGGAGGCGGCAACGGTTTCCGCGACCGCCTCGACCAGTTCGGGCGGCGCATTGCGAAACCGGCCAATGTCGAAGCTCGCAGCAATGCGCACCGGCTCGGACATGCGCGTGGCCAGCCCTAGGTCCAGCGCGTCTTTGGCATCAAACCAGGTCTCTGCCGCCATCAGGGCCGCAATCTCTCCCTCGGGCTTGCCGGATTTGGCCGCATAACCGCGCGTCATGCTGGCGGCCATCTTGTCGAGCGCGCCGGCCATGTCGCGCATGTCGGCCGCCGTGCCCATGACAATGCCCGAGGGATCATGGATCATCAGGAAGGCGTTTTCAGGCATGATGATCTCATCGCCTGCCATGGCGATGTAACTGGCGGCCGAGGCGGCAATGCCATCGATCCAGACTGTGACGGTCCCTGCATGTCGGGTCAGCGCATTATAAATCGCCACGGCATCAAAGACCGAGCCGCCGGGGCTGTTGAGCCGTAGATCAATCGGTGCGCCCTCGGGCAGCGCGCCCAGTTCGGCCAGAAACCCCTTGGCGCTGACGCCGTAAGCCCCGATTTCGTCATAGATCAGCACTTCCGCCCCGGAGGCCCGGGCGCGGATCGTGTACCAGCTGTTCATGGTGTTACTCCTGATTGGTAGCCCCGCCGCGTGGCGTTGCGTCTGTCCGATCGGTATCGTCGCCTGTGTCGCCTGCGTCGGGCCGCCGCGCCGGCGTGGCCCGCGCCCCTTGGGTCTCGCCGGGACTGGTGCGGTAGTGCAGCCCGAGATCAGCGGCGCGTTTCGCATCCACTGCATTCTCGCGGTCGACTTCCTCGACATCGTAGCCGGTGGCCTCGACCACCTTGCGCCGCGAGGTGATGCCCGCCTCCATCGCCAGCACCTGCGCCTGGATGTCTTTCAGCGGATCGACCCAGTCCCAGCGCGGCGGGATCCATTGCACCATGCGCGCGGCCGCGGGATCGGCGAGGTCCAACCGCCCCGCCAGTTGCGCCATCTCCAGCCAGCGCGCCCAGATCGGACGGCAAAGCTGATGCGCGATCACCCCGTGCTGCAGCTGCTGAACGCGGCGGCGGAACTCGACCAGTTCGGCGCGCAGGCTGGAATAGTTGGCTTGACGCACATCACCCGTCACCAGATGATAGGGCAGACCCAGCGATGCCGCGACCGCGAGCAGCGTCCGGTACTGGAACGCCTCGTAACCGCCACCGACATCGGCGGGGCTCGAGAACTTCACATCCTCGCCCGGCAGCAGCACCTGCATGGTGCCGGGCTCGAGGCTGGCAATGGCCGCGCCATCCAGATCGGCGGCCCCTTCGCCCATCATCGGCTCTTCGGGCGCGGTTTTTGTGATGAAGCCAGCGAACATCGCGGCGGTCTTCTTCCGGTCAAGCTCGGCATCGTCATACTGATCGAGCAGGAACAGCCGCACCATGGCCGGGGCCACATGCGGCAGGCCCCGGATTTGCCCCGCATCTAGGGCGCGGTAGATGTGCAGCACATCCTCGGCGGGGACGCGCACTGTTTCGGGAATAGCCACACGCTGGTCCGTGCTGTCACCAGGAT
Organism: Paracoccaceae bacterium; assembly: GCA_020832655.1. Classification (GTDB taxonomy): domain Bacteria; phylum Pseudomonadota; class Alphaproteobacteria; order Rhodobacterales; family Rhodobacteraceae; genus Roseinatronobacter. The sequence continues at coordinate 10,869 of JAFIEF010000105.1, read as the reverse complement.
GGCTGCGGCGAAAATGATAGGCCACGCGCCGCCCGATCAGGTCAAACTCGATCCCGCAGCGGATGCGGTTGCCATTGGCCGCTGTCTCCGTCTTCTCGAAGGGCAGCATCTCGGCCTGCAGCAACTGCATCTGCAGGGGCACGAGCAGGCCGTCCTCAGCGCGGCGGGGCCGCAGCCGCACGAAACACTCGCCCGCGACGAACATCTCCCGCGCGACCATGGCTTGCAGACCGTAGAAATCGGTCAGCCCATCCGCATCGGCCTCATCGGTCCAGGCGAGCCACAGTTTCTGCACCCGGTCGCGCAGACCCGGATCCTCGATCAACGACGACGGCTTGATCCCGTCGCCCACTAGATTCGAGGCAAAGGCCTCGCAGGCATTCGCGGCATAGCCATTGGTGACAACCAGTTCGCGTGCGCGGGCCAAGAGCCGTGCCCCGCCCGAAGAAATCAGCGCGTTGATATTCTCCAGCGGAGGGTTCCAGCCGCGCAGCCGGCGCTTTGACATTGCGCCCTCGAGACGGGCGCGCACCCCAGCAGGGCCGCCCGGAGCCGGACGGCGAAACCTGTCGAACAGCCCCATGGATCACAGCCCCTTGGTTGTGGTGATGCGCAGCTGCCGCACGATGCGCCGCCCTTCGGCTGCAGCGATTTCGCGATCCAGCGCCTCGATAGCCCGGTCTATTTCCGCCACTGAGCGGTAATCAACGGTCTTGCCGTCATAGCTGACCCGCGCCACGCCCGAGGACCGCTGCGCAGACAGGGCATCGCGGCGGGCGCGGAGATCGGTGATTGTCGGCATGATCCGCGCTCTCTATGTTTGGACCGGTATTGCTGCCCGGAGGAACCATGTCCGAACCTGTCGCCCGTCTGCTTATCGAACTCGAGGACATCAGCCCTCGCATCTGGCGGCGGGTCGATGTGCCAACCGGGATCACCCTGACGACCTTGCATGAGGTCATTCAGGCCGTGATGCGCTGGGAATATGCGCATCTGTATGAGTTTCGCGCAGGGGAACGGGTCTATGGCGATCCCTTTCCCGGCATGGAGAGTCCATTGCAGCGGGTCTACAAGGCGTCCGGCATTCGTCTGAACCAGTTGATTGATCGCCATGTGACCAACTTCCTCTACGTCTACGATTTCGGCGATGACTGGCGACACCGCATAACTGTAGAGGACGTCCGCGACGGCGATCCCGACACGGATTATCCGGTCTTTGTCGAGGGTGCGCGCCGGGCACCGCCCGAGGATGTTGGCGGGCTTCCCGGTTTCGAGGAATTTCTGAAAGCCATGGGCAATCGGCGCCACCCGCAGCATGCAGAACTCACGGAATGGGCGGGAGGTGGCTTTGACCCTGAAGACATTGGGCCGCGCGAAATCGAACTCGACCTCGCAATGTTGGCCGAGTTCCGGCGCAGGGTGCGTGCAGGACACAAAAGCAGGGCAAAGAATAAGACCTGATCACGCCATGTAACTCGACCGCACTGTCCGCCGCCGTGCAGATGGTCGGGCTGACGTCGCAGCGCCGGACGCTGTATCGCGCGCGGATATACGCGTTTCCAGCTCCAACTGCCGCTCCAGTTCCGCCCACCGTGCCTCTGGCCAGCGATCCGCACCTGCAATCCAGGCCGCCGCCCGTGCATAGATCCGGCAGTCCAGTGCCTCGTTGCGCTCGCGCAGCTTCTGCCATTCCAGCTTGGTGAAGCCGCGCTTCGACTTCACCGTGATCAGCTGCTCGGCGGTCAGCTGTTTCAGCCATTCGCCATCGGCCCAGTTCGGCAGATGCACCGTTCCTGGCGGAAACGAAGCACCGGCGGTGATCTCTTCCGGCGTTGGCCGGTCCTGCCGCAAGAAGCGATAGGTCTCGGCCTTGAAGGTCGAGGTCGCCACCGACCAGAGCCGCGCCCCACGCCGCAGCCGCTTGCCGCCCACTGTGGCATCGACATAAGTCGGGCCGGTTACAGGGCTAGAGCGGTTGAAGCCTTCCAGCCCTTTGACCGGCGCCACCTGCGCGAACCCGACCTGCCGCGCCCAAGCGTAGACGGCACTGGTTTCATATCCTGTATCGATGGCCAGCCGCGCGATGGTCAGGTGCTGGCCGCTTTCATGCGCCCATGTGCGCCCCAGCAGATCAGTCAGCGTCTGCCAGCATCCCGGATCGCCGGGACCACCCTCGATCACGATATGATCGACCAGCCAGCTTTCAAAGCCCCGGCCCCAGGCCCAGACATCAATCTCGATCCGATCCTTCTGCACATCTGCGCCAGCCGTCAGGAACAGCCCACCAGCCGGGACTGTGCCCGGCTTCCAGTCTTCCCGCCGTTCCGCCAGCCGTTGCCAATCCGGAGCCTCGCCGGTCTCGAACCAGGTCTCGCCCAGAATGGTGTTGCGAAACGCCCGCATGGCCTCGTCATTGCCCTGTGCTGCCTCCCAGGCCCGCGCGATCCGCGACCAACTGAGCCAGCCGATGGGCGAATAGAGCGCCGAGAGGTGATAGCCGACCGTGTGCGGATCCGCCGATGCGGCCATCGCGCGCCATTCCCCAGCGGCCAGCATCGCTGTCTTGTGATGCTCGGCGATGGGTCTGTCGCAGTTCTCGCAATGGTATTCTGCCGTTTCCGGTCGGCCCTTGTCCCAGCGCAGGCGTTCGAACCGCAGCCATTGTCGGTGACCACAATGCGGGCACGGCACATGATACCGCCGCTGGTCGCTCGCCTCGAACTCGCGCTCGATCCGGCTCAGCCCCCGAATGGTGGGGGTCGAGATCAACAGCGCCTTGCGCCGATGCGCGAAGGTCAGCGACCGCGCCTCGGCCAGGCTGACCGGATCGCCTTCTTCATCCGCTGAGGCCGGATAGGCATCGACCTCATCGAGAAACAGATATCGCGCAGGCGTTGAGCGCAGCCCCACTGCCGAGTTCGCCCCGGTCATGATCAGGATGCCGCCTGCGAATTCCTTCGACAGCATTGTGTTGCCCGCGTCCCGCGAGCGCGCAGGCTTGATCCGCTCGCGCAGCTCCGGGCTTTCCTCGATCAGCGGATCGATCCGCTGGCGCGAATTGCGCTTGGCCAGTTCCACGGTCGGCTGCACCGCCAGCATCGGACCCGGCGCATGGTGCATCACAAACCCGATGAAGCAGTTGCCCGCTTCTGTCGCGCCCACTTGGGCTGCCTTCATGAACACCACTCGTTGCACGGGGCTCGAGGGCGAAAGCGCATCCATGATCTCGCGCATATAGGGCGTGCGCGCAGTGCGATACCTGCCCGGTTCCGCTGACGCGCGCGAGCTGAGCCAGCGATGCCGGTCGGCCCATTCCGACACCGTCAGGTCCGGATCGGGTCGGATTCCGCGCGACCAGGCGCGCAGCAGATCGGTTGCGCCGTCGAATTCGGTGATCGTGCTCTCCACACCTTGCCTCTGCTCTCACTGGCGGAACACCTCCCGTTGCTTGCCGGTATGGCAGGCTTCTGCTAGCGCCGATGGATGAAGGGCTGCGGGCAGCCGACGGAGACGAACAGCATGGCGCAATCACCCGCAGTGAAGATCGTGGCATTGACAGCACTTGCGATGGTGGCCTTTGCCGCGAACTCGGTTCTGAACCGTATTGCACTGGCCGAAGGTGAGGCCGACGCGCTGACCTATACCGGCGTTCGCCTGGCCTCCGGCGCGCTCATGCTGATGGTGATCCTTGCGTGGCGGGGGGCAAGGCCAGGCTGGGGGCGGATGGGCGGCAGCATGGGTGGCGCGTTTGCGCTCTTTCTCTATGCGATAGCGTTTTCCTATGCGTATCTCGACCTTGCCGCCGGAACAGGGGCGCTTCTGCTCTTTGCCGCTGTGCAGCTGGGCATGTTGGGATGGGCCATTCGACAGGGGGACAGGCCCGGCGTGCTTGAGTGGGCGGGGTTTGCTGTGGCCGTGCTGTTTCTGGTCTTTCTGGTCTTGCCCGGCGTGACCGCACCCGATCCGCTCGGGGCCGTGCTGATGATCCTCGCGGGGCTGGCATGGGCGGTCTATACGCTGATCGGGCGTGGCTCTGCCGCGCCGCTGGTCGATACCGGCGGCAATTTCCTGCGGTGCCTCCCCATCGCACTGCTGCTGATCCTGCCGGGGCTGTTTGTGCAGACGACCAGCCTTGCGGGCTGGTTTTATGCCATTGCCTCCGGGGCGCTGGCCTCGGGGCTGGGCTATGCCATCTGGTACAGCGTCCTGCCTGCGCTGGAACGCAGCACAGCTGCCTATGTGCAATTGACTGTGCCTGCCATTGCCGCAGCAGGCGGGGTCGTGTTCATCGCCGAGCCTCTGACACTTCGCCTTGCCCTCTGTTCCATCGGCATCCTTGGCGGTGTGGCGCTGGCGCTTTGGGGGGCAGATCAGCGCAGGCGCGAGGCATCGCGGACCCATCCAACGGCGTAACCCACATCAGCCTGGCGATCACCCAAGACCGGTTCTGATCTCAGCAAGGCTGTCGAGTTGGGCGCGGACATGGGCTTCCAGAACTTTCTGCATCAGCGCCGCCTCCACTGTGACTTCCGCCCCCAAAGCTGCCGCCAGTTCCGACGCCATAAGGGCTGCCACCCGCGCAGGCCATGTTGTCCAGGCATCGCGTTCCTCGCGCGCAAGCCGGAACATCAGGGTTTCCGCCCGCGCGCGATCCACCAGCTCGCCTTTCAGCTTTTGCAGCCGGATGCGGCGTTCCTGCGCCTTCAACACCTCATTCGCGGTCTTGGCTTGCAGGAAGGTCGTGCCGCCGCCAGTCACAGGGGCAGCCAGACCTTCTTCACGCAGCGTTTCCCCAACTGAGGCGACGGCCGCCTCGGGGACGGGTTTCAGTTTGGGCTTTAGCGCGGCTGATGCTCTCGGCGCTGCGCGGGATTTGGCCGGATCGGTCATGGCTGCGCGCCGCTGATCAGAGGCCTCGGCATCAATACTGCCATCGGCAAACAAGACCAGCCGACCGGCTTCCTTGGCCTTCTGGATCGCCCCGCGCGACAGGCCTACGCGGGCAGCATATTGGCGTTCGCTCAGGCCCTGCATGGCTCACCCCGGATTGCGATAAAGCAATGATATTGCTGCGATTTTAGTTGATTACACTCCGCCCAAGAGCGATTCTGTAGATAACGCAAACGGGTGCATCGCACCGCCCCAAACCACCGTAAGGAGCACTGACCATGACCATTGCCATCCCTTCCGATACGACGCGCATTTTCATCGACCGCAGCCGCTTTGTGCAGGCGATGAACACCGCCGCGCTGCAAGGTCACCTCAATGACGTGAACCTCAACGCCGAAGTTTTTGAGATGGCAGGCCGCGTTGGCATCGACTGCCTCACGATCGAACTGGCTGATGTCGTTCCTGTCCTGAAACAGCACGGGCTCATCTGAGCCCGCGCGCCGCCAAGCCACACGGAGCAAAGCCATGTCCCGCCGCACCAAAACCGATCCGACCGCTGCCCGCGATGCTCTGATCCTCGAGATCGCCCAACGCCAGTTTCACCTCGAGACGCTGGAGACCCACAACTGGGATCGTCTCGATTTCCACGATGTCGCTGTCTGGGCGATCCGCGCCGCGCTGGAGGAGGCCTTCGAGGCCGGGCGCCGCGCAGAGCCCACTGACACCCAAGCCTGAAAGGACACGACATGACGGCCATCACCACCATTCGCATCGATCACACAGCCCTGCCGGACCCGCTCAACCTGAAGGGCCCCGCCGCTGCCGCCCGCATGATCGCGGCTGCGCTGCGCGACGAGGGGATAGAGGCGGAAGCCTCAGACGCCGCCGCGCAGATCCGGATCGAACTGCCGACCACCCAGCTTGCCGCTGCCAGCACCATGCTGGCCAGCCTGCAACTGATCTGAAGGGGGCAAGGCCATGAGCACACGCGCACAGGTCGCCATCCAGATCGGGCCCGAGGAATGGGCGCACACCTATGTGCACTACGACGGTTACCCGTCGCACATGTTACCCGCGCTCGCCCCATGGACGCCCGAGGACATTCTTGCCGCCCGCGAAATCCGTCAGGTCCGCGCCGACGAGATCGAAGCTTTCGACACTCCCCGCGATCCTACTATCCTGCCGCGCCCGACGCGCCAGTTCTGCCATCTCTACCTTTGGCTGGGCGGCGCATGGGTCGAAGTCAATCCCGATGCCGAGTGATCCTCCCCTGCTGAAAGGCTGCTACCATGCCCGACCTGTCCCTCAACTGTCTGTCCGAAGGCGAAACCCTCGATGATGTCATTCGCCGCAACTGTGCCATCGGGTTCGATCTGCGCTTTTGCCGCAGCATTGCTGTGTCCGAGCATGACCGCGACACCGAGACCTGCGATCCGACCGAGGCGGATTTCGCGAGGATTTATGCCCTCACCGATCTGGGCGAGGCCATCGCGATCCATGATGCCTATATTACCAGCGCCGGTGCCGACGAGGTCGCCGCTGTTGCCCGTGCGCTGTTTGTCGCCATCGTCAATGCGCGGCGCAATCCACCCGACGCTGCCCAGCGCCAAGAAGCGGAACAGGCTGCGCTGATCGATCCGGACCGCATCGAATGATCAGATAGCAACTTTATGGCTCTGAATTCTCTACACTTTCCAGCCCGATGGAGCGATTCTGATTACACACGAACGATGCAACTCACCACAAGGAGCCCCGCCATGACCACACCCGCCATCCTGCCCAGCCACAACCCTGACTATGGCTTCTTCGGCACGCTCACCACGTGCCCCGAGCGCGACCGGCGCAGCGTGGAGGTCTGGGTGCTGGCCTCGACCCTGATCGCCAAAGCCATCCGCGCCACCACAGAGGAGGAGATGATCGGTATCCGCGACTTTCTCGACAGCCGCATGGGCCGCCATTTCGGCGATGACGTGGTTGGCAACATGGTGGGCTGCAAGATCGACAGCGAGACCGCGATCCGATCCTCGATCCGGACATGGCAGGACTGGCGCATCTCGCGCCAGCTTGAGCGTGACGAAGGCATCCCCGCAGGGCTGCCCTATCTGACTGGCTGGGTGCAGCATTTCGCCATCGCCGCAAGCATGGCCGAGAGCGACTGATCCCTCACCGCCCGGTTCGGACGGCCCGCCAACTGGCGGGCTTCACCCGGTAGAAGCCTGCGCATGTCGCACAGGCCAAAACCGGAGATGACCATGACCCAGATCCAGCTATCCGACGCCCAAGCCGTCATTCTGTCCACCGCCTGCGCGCGCGAGGACGCGATGGTGTTCCCCGTCACCGCCAACCTCAAGGGCGGCGCCGTCGGCAATGTCTGCAAGAGCCTGCTCAAGCGAGGGCTGATCGAGGAAGTCGCCGCCACCGACCTCAACACGGTCTGGCGGCACGACGAGGAACGCGGGCCAATGACTTTGCGCGCCACGCAGCTGGCGCATACCACCCTCGGGATCACTGACGATCCGCAGCAGCAATCCGATGCCCAGCACACACCCGAACCCACGCGCCGCCGCACTGGCACCAAGCAGGAAGCGGTTATTGCGCTGCTGCGCGCCAAGGACGGCGCCACCATTGACGAGATCGTTGCAGCAACTCAATGGGCACCACACACGGCTAGGGGCTTCATGTCAGGGGCGTTGAAAAAGAAGCTCGGCCTGACGATCACCTCCGAGAAAGTCGAGGGGCGCGGGCGCGTCTATCGGATCGCGCAGAGTGAGCCAGCATGAGCACCCAGATACTGCGCATGCGCGAAGTCATCCAGCGTATCGGCCTTTCGCGCAGCACCATCTACAAGCTCATGGAAAACAATGATTTCCCAAAGCCCATGAAGCTTGGCTCGCAAGCGATTGGATGGCGCGACACAGATATCGAGACGTGGATCTCAAATCGCCCTATTTCTCCCATCGGAAATCCCGGCTCTAAAGGCAGGGAGTTATCGCGCGATTTATAGCGACAAGCTAATCTGAATGCCTAAGCCGCCGCCTCGGGTGAGGCGGCGGCACATCACACGCGTCCCAGATGCTCGAACAACCGTCGCAAGGCGTAGCCGCGTCCGATTGATACGACGGTAAAGATCAATCCGAGCTTCATATTCTGCGCCAGCGTCGCGTGCAGCCCGAAAACGGGGAAGATCAGGATCTGGGTAATGACCGCCAGCCCATACCCTACGATCACGTTGGTGGCGGCCTCGATCAACGACATTGTGCGCGTCTGTTTCATTGTTCTGCCTCATGCATCGGCCAGCAGTTCAGCTGCCAGAGTTCTGAGCGCATGCGCTGCAACCAAGGGGACCACGCCGTTGCCACAGAGGCGAAGCCGGTCCACCCGGTGGGCCAGCCCATCAGCGCCTCGACGAACAGCGGGTTCAAGGTCCGGCGCTGTTCTGAGGTATCGCTGCCAGCCATCGGCGTCACCAGGACCTGGCGGCCAAGCAGGCCGTTCACCGGCGTGTTCGCCAAGCTCGTTGCCCCGTCCTTGTGATCGCGCGCCGTTGGCGTCATCCACATGCGGCTGGCATGGGTCAGATCGGCCGTTCGCCGATTGCCCGCGCTCGGTTTGTTGCCATCGTTCGCCATCGGCGTCGGCCAGTCCCGCGCCAGGCGGTCCAGGCCCTTCTCGTCGCGCCGCTCGCCGCCCCGGCTGCGAAAGCTGTCGATCTGGGGTGTCGGCCAGAGCCTCAGCATCTCCGTCCGGTTCCCGCCACTCGACCGGGTGCCAGAGCAGGCGCGCGGGGTCGGCCAGCTCGTCGCCTTCGCGGATGGCGAGGATGAACAGCCGCTCGCGCTTGTGGGGCGCACCGACTTCCGCCGCCGTAAAGAGGCCTGCCGCAAGGCGGTAGCCCATGCCGACCAGTCCGCTGGCGACTTCGGGGAAACCGAGGCGGAGATGATGGGCGACATTCTCGAGGAAGACGAAGGGCGGTTTGATTTCGCCGATGATGCGGGCGACATGCGGCCAGAGGTGGCGCGGGTCGTCAGCGCCCCGGCGCTTGCCCGCGACGGAGAACGGCTGGCACGGATAGCCCGCAGTGACGATGTCCACTGCGCCGCGCCATGGGCGGCCGTCGAAGGTGGCAACATCGTCCCAGACAACAGCCTGATCCAGGGACGCGTCTTCCATCCGCGCCACGAGAGTGGCTGCGGCGTAGGTTTCCCGTTCGACATGGCCCACAGCACGGTATCCAGGGATGGCGATGGCGAGCCCGAGGTCGAGCCCGCCTGCGCCGGAGCACAGGGAGAGGCCGAAGAGGCATGCGTCTCCGGCCCCGGAAGCGCATCCGGAGGAAGGTAAAGCCAGGTCATGCATGTCACGCGGCGGTCTTGCGCTTGCGCGCGGGTTCGGGGGCGGTGTCCGTTGCCGGGGGATTGGGCGGAGCGTCGGCATCCTGGCCGAGCCGCTCGGTCCTCACCTGCGAGAAGGTCCGGCCGTCGCCATCGAGGATCGCGTCCTTGCCAGTCTCGGCCTGCCAGCGTTCCACGGCGACATCGACATAGGCCGGGCTGATTTCCATCGCGAAGACCCGGCGGCCATTGGCTTCGCCCGCCATGATCTGCGAGCCGGAGCCGCAGAACGGCTCGTAACACAGCCCGCCCCGCGCCACATGCTGACGCATCGGGATGCCGAATGCATCGAGCGGCTTCGGCGTCGGGTGGTCGGGGCGTTCATCCTTGGCGAAGCTGGGCAGCGCCCAAGTCGACGGCAGCGTTTCCTCGGCCACCTTAGGCGGGCGGTTCGGACGCCGCCAGCCCATGAAGCAGGGCTCGTGTTTCCACAGGTAGTGCGACCGGGTCAGAACGCCCCGATCCTTCACCCAGATGATCTGCTGATGCACAAAAGCGCCGGCCTTTTCCCAGCAGGCTTCCAGCATCGCCTGGCGGCGCGAGGCGTGCCAACAGTACCAGGCGGCGTCATCGGTGATGGCTTCGGCAACGGCGGCGGAAATGAAGCCGTCATACAGTTCCGCCCCTTGGCTGCTGTCATCCCAGGTCACGCCGTAGGATTGCGACCAGTCCTTGTTCCGCGTCGGGTGGTTCGAGCCATCGTAATCGACGAGGTATGGCGGGTCGGTCGCGAACAGGATCGCCCGCTCGCCGTTCATCAGGCGGCGCACATCGGTGGCGCTGGTGCTGTCACCGCAGAGCAGCCGGTGGTCGCCGAGGATCCACAGATCGCCGGTGCGCGAGGCCGGGTTGCGCGGCGGTTCGGGGATGACAACGGGCGGCACCGTGCCACCACCAGCACCATCCTCACCGTCACCCTCAGGCACATAGGCCAGCAGTTTGTCCAACTCGCCATCAGAAAACCCGACCAGCGACAGGTCGAAATCCTCGGCCAGCAATTCATTCAGTTCCGCCGACAGCAGCGCGTCATCCCATGTCCCGAGTTCAGTCAGTTTATTGTCGGCGATGCGGTAGGCCCGCCGCTGCGACTCGGTCAGGTGGCCCAGCACGATCACCGGGGCCTCGGCCAGCCCGAGTTGTGTCGCGGCCAGCACGCGACCATGGCCCGCGATCAATTCGCCGTCCTCGCCCACAAGGCACGGCACAGTCCAGCCGAACTCGGCCATGCTGGCGGCGAGTTTCGCGACCTGGTCCGCGCCGTGCATCTTGGCGTTCTTCGCGTAGGGATGCAGGCGCGCAAGCGGCCATTGCTCGATCCGCTCAGGGGCGAAGGCGAGGGTCATGAGGGTAATCCTGTTCGATTGGTTGCTGCGGCACCGGGTGGATTCCAGCAGCGCGGGGTCCAGTGGCTTCCCAACTGGACTCCGGGGTCCAGCAGGTATCCACAACTGGAGTCCAGCTAGACCACTGATTTTTAGAAACTTTCAGGCAATCCGGGGTGGACTCCGACCGGGGTGGACTCCCAAAAAAATCGCCCTGACGCTAGCGAAATTGCGCGCTGCGCCCCCCAGCATACGAAGTGCAC
>JAFIEF010000096.1 GCA_020832655.1 Paracoccaceae bacterium | reverse complement strand
GCGAAGGGCAGGTAAAGTTTCGATGGACATGGCTTCTCTCCTGTCCTCCAAACCCGCCACGTCCTCGGCCCTGCCGACGGGCAAGCATAGCATGAGTCGCTATCTCTGGTGCTGATCAATCACATCGGGCGGGGATCGACGGCGCAGCCGACGCTGCCAGCTTTCTCAACAACAGCGCTGAAACCCCAGCGTGTCGCAGGCGCAGTCAAGTGCGACGGCGCGTTCATCGACATTGAGCAGATCATGCAGCAAGGGGTCAGTGCGTGCGTCTTGCGTGAAGTCGAATATCTGCGCCTCGCTGCGCGCGCCGGGTGTGCCGGGCGGGGTCAAGCTACCCAGGATGCCCTTGCCCTGCCGGTCCATGACTGCGATCCGGTGCGACAGGCGCGCGGCCTCGTGCAAGTCATGGGTGATGAACAACCCGCCGAAGCCGCGCGCCTGTGCCAGTGAGAGCACCAGATCCTGCATCCGGCGGCGCAGCGCGGGGTCGAGGGCGGCGAAAGGCTCATCAAAGATCAGGAATTCGGGTTCCACCACAAGTGCGCGGGCGATGGCCACGCGGGCGCGCATCCCGCCCGAGAGTTGCACGGGCAGCTTGTCCAGATCATCGGGCAGAAGCGCCACGGCTTGCGCGGCAGCATTGGTGCGCGCGGCAACCTCGGCACGGGCCAGCGCGCCAAGGGTCAGCGGATAGGCAATATTGTCGCGCGCGCTGGCCCAGGGCAGCAGGCGCGATTGCTGAAACACCATGCCGTGGCGCTGATACTGGCGCAGGATGCGGCCTTGATCGGGCCTCATTATGCCGCCTGCAATCGCCGCCAGCGTGCTTTTTCCGCAGCCCGACGGGCCGACCAGCGCCACCAACTCGCCCGGGCGGATGACCAGCGAAACAGTATCCAGCACGCGGCGCGCGCTGAAGCTGTGGGTGATCGTGGCCAGTGTCAGCCCGCTCATGCCACACCCCGTTTCCATTGCCCCAGCCGCGTCTGGAACGGGCGGATCACCAGATGCTCGATGATGACCAGCCCCACCACCGCCAGCGCGACATTGGCCAGCGCGAGGTCGATATCCATATGCGCCCGCGCCCGCGCCATCTGCGCGCCAAGACCGGCAACATTCGTCACCAGTTCCGCCATGATCGCCACCTTGAACCCCAGCGCCAGTGCGATCCCGAAAACAGGGCCAAGGCTGGACAGGATTTGCCGCAGCGCGATGGTGCGGAAGCGTGCGATGCGCGATGCGCCGAAACTTGCCGCCATATCCTCCAGCCGCCGGTCGCGGGTCAGCACGGCGTCAACCGTGCCGATATAGAGGATCGGGCCGATCACGATGGCGATGGTGAACAGGATCGAGCCATGCGAGGGGCCGAACCAGATCATCGTCAGGATCACCCAGGCCGTGGCAGGCATACCCAAGAGGATCGTGGCCACCGGCGCGAATGCCGCGCGCACAAACCACAGATAGCCCGCGACCAACCCCAGCCCCCCGCCGATCAGCCCTGACAGGCCAAGCGCCAGCCCGACCCGCCCGAAGGTGGCCCCCAGCGCCGCCCAGCCGCTGGCACTGGACAGCGTGGCCCAGACGGCCAGCAGGGTTTGCCACGGCGAAGGCAGGATAAACGCGCCGTAATGCCAATGCGCGGCTTGCCATGCCGCCAGAAACAGTGCGACCCCAAGGGCGGGCGGGCCGAAGCGCAGTGCCGTGCGCGCGGCCAGAATGGGCAGCATCTCTGCCCATTCCGCGCGCCGCGCACTGACGCGTCGCAGGGCCAGATCAGAGGGCATAAAGCCCGTCATCCGGCAGTGCGCCCCCGATGATCCCCGCATCCGCCGCGATCAGCGCCTGATACAGCGCCTCGACCTCTGGCCGCGCGACTTTGGCCGACAGCACGTTGATATTGGCGAAAGGAATGGCCTGCGCGAGCAATGGCGCTGCGCGCTCAAGGAAAGGGGCGGCGTTTTCGGCGGCTTGTGCGGGGTTGGCGTTCAAATCCTCGGCGGCCTGTGTCAGCGCTGCGGTCAAGGCCCCTGCCAGCCACGGATGATCGGCGGCGTAATCGGCACGCATGGCCAGAGATGCTTGCGGCAGCGACGGGCGCAGACCCGTCACCCGGCCCAACTCATCACGCATCTGCACCCCGCGATGCAGGTCCTGGCCATCCGCGCGCCCCCGCATCAGCGCCGCTGTGGCCCCCGGTTCCGCCAGCAGCGCCACATCGGCGCGGCCCGAAAGCAGCACCTGCGCGGCCTCCATCTGCGTGGTGGCGGGGATCAGCGTAAGCGCATCCGGCCCCAAGCCATGATGCGCCAGCGCCAGCCGCATCATATGTCCGGTGAAATCGTTGAAGGCCGGAACCACCACCGATTTCCCGCGCAGATCGGGAATGGTGCAATCTGCCATCCCGCGCGCAACCAACCCGCAATGCCCCTCGGTCAGCGTGGCGACCAGTTTGATGCCGAAGCCGCGATTATAGAGGCTTGCCGCCGCCTGCGTTGGCACCACCGTTACCGGCACAGCGCCGGAAACCAGCCCCGCGCGCATCTCGTCGCCCGTCGTCCAGATCGACAGATCGACCTCATCGGCGATGGCGTCGAACAGCCCCAAAGCCCGCGCATGCGCCATCAGGATGCCGGGACCAGAGCCGGGCGTTTGCAGCACCAGACGCGGCAGACGCGCCCCGTCTGCCCGCAAGATCGCAGGCGAAGCCAGCAGCGCTGCCCCCGCGAATAGCGCCTTGCGGCGTGTGAAATGGAATGAAGCCATGACAAATTCCTCTGTGTTGCTGGGCGTGCATTGCGCCGCCACAGGCGCTTTCAACCATGATCCAGATCAAACCTTCCAGCGCTGGAAGGTTGAAAGCATTCAACTGTGCGCATCTGTCGCGGTGCGAGTGCGACCCGCTGTCGCAGGCGCGACAGAACACCCGCGCCGCCACGTTGAAAGGCCATCACATCACAAAGGAAAACCAGATGAAAACGACCCTGATCACCGCCAGCACCATCGCCCTGATGCTTGCCACCGGCGCACAGGCGCAAGGCAATGGCCAGCGCGGCGCAAATTTCATCGCATCGTGGGACATGTCGCAAACCGGCTATGTCTCGCTGGACGATATGCAGACGCGCCGGGGGGATCTGTTCGATATGTTCGATCACGATGGCAACGGCTATCTGGAGGCGGATGAACTGGCGCAGATGGCCGAGACCGTCACGGCCCAAGGGGAACTGCGTCTGGAACGTCAGGCCGAAAACCGCGCCGAGCGGCAGGGCGAGGGGCGTCGGGGGCAAGGCCAGAATGCCAACCCAACCGGTGCGATCATCCATGCCGCCATGTCGGTCGAATTCAATGATGCAAACGGGGATGGCCGCATCTCGCGCGCCGAGTTCCTGACCGCAACCGAGCGCCTGTTCGCTACGCTTGACCGAAATGGCGACGGACGTATCGACCTGAGTGATTTCTGAAACATCGACCCGCAGCACCATTCCCAAGCGCGGCGGGTCGATCATGACCTTCTCACGAGTAGCAAGGCACCGAAAAGTACCAGAGCAGTGCTTGCTTCTTGAGCGGCCGCTCTGGGCCGGGCACGTCGTCGCTGCGGACTGATGCGCGAGTTGCCGTGTCGGCTGGCGATGCGAGCGCGGCACGTGCTTCGTGGACGGGTCACGTCAGTCCTCCCAAGGGGGGGCTGCCTCCCTGGATCACCACAAGGACGGTCTGAACACATAAAGCATAGGGTGATCAGTGGGGGGACAGGCCAGACAGCAAGCGGGTCACCGAATGAAAAACAGGTTAATCCCGAGAAAAAAGGAATGTCAATCTAAGGACAGGGTACGGGTCCAGCAGGCTGCTGGTCGC
>JAFIEF010000095.1 GCA_020832655.1 Paracoccaceae bacterium | reverse complement strand
CCGACCCGCCCGCGCCCCGCGCCCCCCCCACACACGCCGCCCCCCCCCCCGCCGCCTCCCGCCCCGCCGGGGGGGGCCGGGGCGGAAACAAAGCCTGAAATCCAACTGCGCTAAGGAAATTCCATGTCCGCCCTGAAAATCAAGAAAGGCTCGTCGAAGCATTCCGCCTATGATCTGCGCGATCCGAATGCCGAGCTGGTCGAGACCCATACGCTGGCCGTGATCGTGGACAATGAATCGGGCGTGCTGGCGCGCGTGATCGGTCTGTTTTCCGCGCGCGGCTATAATATCGACAGCCTGACCGTGGCCGAGGTCGATCATCTGGGCCACCGTTCGCGCATTACCATTGTCACATCGGGCACGCCGCAGGTGATCCATCAGATCAAGGCGCAGCTGGAACGCATGGTGATCGTGCATGAGGTGCATGACCTGACTGTCGAAGGGCCGTCCGTGCAGCGCGAACTGGCGCTGTTCAAGGTGCGCGGCAAGGGCGATGCGCGCATCGAGGCGCTGCGTCTGGCCGAGATTTTCCGCGCCAATGTGGTCGATTCCACGCTGGAAAGCTTCATCTTCGAGATGACCGGCACGCCCGAAAAGGTCGATGCCTTTGCCGAGCTGATGCAGCCGCTGGGGCTGGTCGAGGTGGCGCGCACAGGTGTCGCCGCGCTGGCGCGGGGCCACTGAGCGCGGGCACATGGGCGTCAGATCTCGGACATCTTGCGCCCTTCGGCCAGCAATGCGGCCAGAACCGGGGTATGGGGTTCGCGCCAGGGCGCGATAAGCCCGACCTGCTTTTCGCTGCCGTCATCGGCCAGCGGCACCGCGCGCAGGCCGGGATTTCCGGCAAACATCGCCGCGGTCTGTGTGTTGACGATGCTGACCCAGGGACCGGCCTGCACATGTGCAATCAGCGCCAGATTCGAGTTTGATTCAATCCGCGGGCCGGGGCTGATACCGGCCTTGATCAGCGCACCATTGATGATGCGCCGGTTCTGCATGTCGCTGGTCAGCAGGCACAAGGGCTGGTCGGCCAGATCCGCCCAGCCCATGCGCGGCTGCGCGGCAAAGGCGTGATCGGGGCGCATCAGCAGCGCGTAGCGTTCGGTATAAAGCGGCACGGTGACGACACGGCCCAGCGGTTCATTGTCCAGATAGGACACGCCCGCATCGATTTGCAGATTGTCGATCTGGTGCAGGATATCGATCGAGCTGCGCGACAGGATCTCGACCTTCACATTGGGATGACGCGCCAGATAGGGACCGGTCAGCCGCGCGATCATCGGCAGCGCGGTGGGCACCACGCCAAGGCGCAGATTGCCCGACAGCCCGTGGCGCGCGGCGCGCATTTCCTCGCGCAGGGTGCGGGCATCGCCGACAATGCGTCTGGCCCAGTCCAGCACCCGCGCGCCTTCGGGCGTCAGCCCTTCGAAACGCGACCCGCGCCAGACAAGCTGCACGCCCAATTCGCCTTCCAACTGCTTGATCGCTGCCGAAAGCGAAGGCTGGGTCACCCCGCGCTTTTCAGCCGCGCGGCCGAAATGGCGCTCGGTGGCCAAGGCGATGAACATTTCCAGCCGTTCCAGCATGATGCCCTCTTGCATGGTTGCGATACCCGATAACAGGCAACAGCACCGCGCCGCCCCTGTCAATCGGCATGCTGGGCGCCACGCTGCCCGAACGGGCCGATGCGGCCTGCATCGGCCCGCGCCCGCGCGCGGTGCAAAGGAAGGCGGGCGCTCAGCCGGCCTTGGCGGGCACAAGGGTAAAGACCGGCTCCATCCGCGCCAGAATATCCTCTGCCAGATGGCATTTGAGTTGATGGCCGCCTGCCAGCTTGCGCATCGGCGGCACATCGCGCTCGCACAAGCCCCCCGGCACTTCGGACTTCCAGCGACAGCGGGTCTGGAACGGACAGCCCGGCGGCGGGTTCATGGCTGATGGAATATCGCCTTCCAGCACGATGCGCTTCTTTTCGATATTGGTGTCGGCCACCGGCACCGCCGACAACAGCGCCTCGGTATAGGGGTGATAGGGGGGCGCAAAGACCTGATCGGTGGTGCCAAGCTCGACCACATGGCCCAGATACATCACCATCACCCGGTCCGACAGATAGCGCACGATCGACAGATCATGGCTGATGAACAAAAGCGTGGTGCCGTTCTTGCGCTGGATATCCATCAGCAACTCGGTCACAGCCGCCTGCACCGAGACATCGAGCGCCGAGACAGGTTCATCGGCCACCACCACCTTGGCGTCACCGGCAAAAGCGCGGGCAATGCCCACGCGCTGTTTCTGCCCGCCCGAAAGCTGGCGCGGCATACGCTCGGCAAATTCGCGCGGCAGCTTGACCAGATCAAGCAGTTCCAGCATGCGCTGGCGCCGCTCTGCGGTATTCTTGCCGATCTTGAAAATCTCCAGCGCGCGGATGATCTGCGCCCCCACCGTCATCGACGGGTTGAGCGTGTCGAACGGGTTCTGGAACACCATCTGCAAATGCGACACGGTATCGGTGTTGCGCTGCTGGATGGGCGTTGACTGGACGTTTTCGTCAAACAGCATGATCTTGCCCGAGGTTGCCGTTTCCAGCCCCATCAACACCTTGGCGAAGGTCGATTTGCCGCAACCGGATTCGCCCACAATGGCCAGAGTCTCGCCCTCGCGGGCATCGAAGCTGAGCGTTTCATTGGCCTTGACGACCTTGGTATCGCCGCCCGAAAACAGGGTCGAGGCCGCGACCTCGTAATATTTGCGCACATCATCCATTTTCAGCACGACATCGCCGATCTCGGTGCGCGCAACCTGGCGGTCCGAACTCCAGGCGGCGTCCCAGTCGATCTGGTCGATGCGCAGACAGCGGCTTTCATGGCGGTCATCGCCTGCGATTTCGCTCATGGCGATATCGCCCTCATCGCACAGCCCCGCTTCGAAATAATCGCAGCGCGGGGCGAAATTGCAGCCCGGCGGGCGTTCATGCGGCAGCGGGAAATTGCCCGGAATCGCGCGCAAGGGGCGCGAGCCCTTATTCGCGCTGGGCAGCGGGATGGCGCGAAACAGCGCCTGGGTATAGGGGTGGCGCATCTTGTTGAACACATCCGTGATATTGCCGGTCTCAACCGCTTCGCCCGAATACATCACGCAAAGCCGGTTGCAGGTCTCCATCACCAGCCCCAGATTATGGCTGATGAACAGCATCGAGGTGCCGTATTTGCGCCCCAGATCCTTGACCAGATCGACGATACCCGCTTCGACCGTGACATCCAGCGCGGTGGTGGGTTCATCAAGGATCAGTAGCGCGGGGTTGGCCATCAGCGCCATTGCGATGACGATGCGCTGCTGCTGGCCGCCCGAAAGCTGGTGCGGATAGGCGTCAAGGATGCGCTCGGGATCGGGCAGGCGCACATCGGCGACAAGCTGGCGCGCGCGGGCGCGGGCCTGATCCTTTGGCATCTTCTGATGGATCATCGGCACTTCCATCAATTGCCGCCCGATCTTCATCGCCGGGTTGAGCGACGCCATGGGTTCCTGATAGATCATTGCGATTTCCGAGCCGCGGATTTTTGCAAGCTCGCCCGCGCTCATGGTGTTCAGATCGCGCCCCTTGAAGCGGATCGTGCCGCCGGTGATGCGGCCATTGACGCCCAGATCCTGCATCACGCCCAAGGCGACCGTGGATTTGCCGCAGCCCGATTCGCCCACCAGCCCCATCGCCTCTCCCGGCATGACGGTGCAGGAGAAATCCATCACTGCGGGGATTTCGCGCAGGCGGGTGAAGAAGGAGATCGAGAGGTTCTCGATCTCCAGGATGGGTTTGGAGTTGTCCCAGTTGGTCATGCGGCGCGCTCCGTTTGCGAGGACAGGCGGGGGGGGGGGGGGGGGGGGGGGGGGGGGGGGGG
>JAFIEF010000034.1 GCA_020832655.1 Paracoccaceae bacterium | reverse complement strand
CCTTTTGTTTTGTCGCAATTTCGAACCGACAAAGTCTGTCAACTTTTTCTGAAATAGCTTTAGCCGAACTCGGTCCTGGTTATGATGATGACACTGGTGGTTTCATTCCGCTTACGGATCAGATGAAAACGCAGTGAACTGTTGCAGGCCTACCGAACCGCATGGCCGAGCGGCCGGAGCAACTCGACGCCACCCACCGCGCCATGCCGGATGCCGCCGCGCGCCGCCCGAGAACAGTCAGCACCCGCGATCACGCGCTGTTCGGTTCATCAAGTTCCAGCCGGTGTTCTTCCTGACCACGCCCAGTGCCTTTGGCGCAAAATGCTGCCCCGTCCAGTTGTGTCGGCAGGCGCAGCCCTTGCCGCGCCGTGGTGCAGTAAAGATCATCAAGCCCCCTGCCGCCGAAAGCCGGGCAGGAACAGTGGGCAGCAGGAAATTCCACTGCGCACAAGAACTGCCCGTCCGGGGCGTAGGCTGCCACGCGGCCCGCCCCCCATTGCGCAACCCAGAAATTGCCCGCCGCATCGAACACCGCGCCATCGGGGTTCAGCCCCGCTTCGGTCAGATCCAGCCAGCAATCGGGCGCGCCCCTGGGCCAGCCCTCTGCATCCAGCGAAACGCGCATTATCCGGCGCGTCACAGTGTCGGTGAAACAGGCGCTTTGCCCGTCAGGGGCAAAACTGATGGCGTTTGGTATGGTCAGGCCCGCGTAAAGTCTGCGCAATTCCCCGCGCCAGTAGCGCCAGATCGCCCCTGCGCCCTTCTGCGCCTGTTTGCCCATTGTGCCGATCCAGAAACCGCCCCTTGGGTCGGCGCGGCCATCATTCGAGCGGGTGGTGGGGTTTTGCGCTTCAAGCGCACAGAGCGTGCGGGCGGTGCCGGTGCCAAGGCTGAACACCAGCAAACGGGTTTCCGTCGCAATCATGACCTCATCCGCGCTGATCCACCCCATAGCCGAAGGCATTTCATCAAAATCCCAACTGCGCGCGATGGAGTGCAGCTTGCGGCCTGTAATGTCGAACCAGAAGAACTCGTCGCGCACAGGGTGCCAGAAAGCCCCCTCGCCCAGATCACAACGGATATCATTGACCGGCGTCATGCGCAGCTATCCCATGCCGCGACCGCGTCACGCGTGCCGAGCTGTCCGACCGCCATGTCAGGCGTATAATGCGCTTTGTCACGCCCGATGCCTGTGGCTGGCGCGGCATCCGGCGGGGTGATCCCGCGCAAAATGGCGCTCAGTTCACGCATGGGCGCTTCGTCTGTGGCAGCAGGGCTCGGGCGGTGGCAAGCCCTGCAAGGGTCATTTCGGTTGCGTCATGGCGGGTGACAGGCACCGAGAATGTGCCGAGAGCCTGCGCGTAATGCTGCACGAGTGGTTCTGCGCCGATCACGGCAACGCGCTGGCCCAGCCAATAGGGTTTGGCCGCAGCCAGTTCCGCCCCGATCATAAGCCCTGAAAGCCGTGCGCGGGCAAATGCAGGGTCGCGCCCCTCCAGCAACCCTTCGGCGCGGATGGAGAACAGCCGCGCCATCAGTCGTTCGGGTCGTTCCATCCCCTGCGCCACGCCCTCGGCGAACCCTTCATCTGCCCAGCCCGCGACCGAGTGGCGCAGGACCGAGCTTTTGGATAGCAGCGAAAACATCTCGCCCGTCAGGAAGGACTGGCAACTGACAACCTCGCCCGCGCTGACATGCACCCATTTGCTATGGGTGCCAGGCAGGCAGATCACCCCGTCCCAGCCGGGATTCCGCACAAGGAAACCCGCGATCCGGGTTTCCTCGCCGCAGATCACATCGGCGGGTTTGACCTGTTTCAACCCCGGCACGACATGAACAGCCAGCCGCAAGTCGCGGCAGGTTGCTTGCACGAGCGGCCCGCCCAGCGGCGCACAGGGAAGCGCGCGAAAGGGCGCCTCGACCCAGCCCTGACGGCTGCCCGCCATCCCGCAGACGACCACGGGCGTCACCTGCCCCTCGGGCAGCCAGTCGCCCACCAGTGCCAGCAGCGCGGGCTCGAACCCCTCGCGGGCAAGCTGCCCCATGCCCTGATCGGAACTGGCGTGCCGGATGACCTGATCGCCAGACAGCCCCCAGACGCGCAGATGCGCGCTGCCCCAATCGGCGGCGATCCAGTCAGGTGCGCTCATCCTGTCACCACCACACCGCCATCAATCACCAGCGCCTGGCCGGTCATGGCGCGGCTGGTGTCCGAGGCAAGAAAGAGCACGCCCCCCGCGATATCCGCCGGTACGAGCGTGTCGGGCAGGCATTGGCGTTTCATATGCTCGGCCAGCCCTTCGGGCGTGACCCATTGCGCCAGTTGCTTGGGCGTCATCACCCAGCCCGGTGCCAATGCGTTGACGCGGATGCGGTCAGGCCCGAACTCACGCGCAAGGCTGCGCGTCAAGCCATTGAGCGCCGAATTGGCCGCAGTATAGAGCGGATAGCCCGCATTGCCCATCATGTAGCTGGTAGAGGTGATGTTGATGATCGATCCCCTGCCTGCCTCTCGCATCGCTGGAGCAACTGCCTGAATGGCCGTTACATAGCATTTGAAATTGATCGCAAGCGTCCAGTCCATGAACTCTGGCGTGACCTCGGCCAGCGTATGGCGCTGGTCGTTGGCGGCATTGTTTACCAGCACCTGTACCGGGCCATGCGCTTTGGCGGCTTGGGTGATGGCGGCCTGCAAGGCGGCGGGGTCAGTAATGTCGCAGGCAATGAAGACAGGGCGATTGCCGGTCTCTGCCGCCATCGCGTCGCAAAAAGCGGTGGCGTCCGAACGCTGCACGAAGGCCACGCGCGCGCCCTGGCGCAGGAACGCCTCTGTCAGCGCCGCGCCGATGCCAGCGCCACCGCCGGTGATGAAGACAGAGGCGCCGTTAAGGTCGGGATAGACAGCTTGGCTCATTCTTCGGTGTCACCTTCGTGCTGAAACTTGCCGGTTTCATATGTCAAATAATTCAAACGGTACAGCTATGCCACAGGGGATTCTGGCATGTAGATCTGGTGTCGGAAGCCTGGGCTGCACAGCCTTGCACAGTGTGGGCGTGCATGCAACGCGCGCTGAACTTTCGGTTTCTAAGTGCTTTGACGCGATACTCCCGGCAACGATCATTGCTGCAAAAGGACACCGCGATGAGCATTTTCAAGGCACATGCCCTTACCCCCGCTGGCCCCGCGACCGACATTCTGCCGGTCACGCCGGATGACGGCACTGATCTGCCCCTGGCCGCATCGGCGCTTTATGTCGAAACGGGCGGGACGGTTTCAGTGATCACAATACGCGGCCAGATGCGCAGCATCGAATTGGGCGATCTTGCCCTGCTGCCTGTGGGCGTGCGCCGCGTGCGCGCGACAGGAACCACTGCGTCGGGCATTCATGCATTGGTGGTTGCATGAGGCTGGATTATTCGCTGCGCCTGAACAGTGCGGCCTGTCTGGGCAGCCATGCATGGACGCCCGCGCAGCTATTCGCGCGGGGCCAGAGCGGGGCGTTGTTCCTGGCGCGGCGCGGGCTGTTTCTGGATATGGCGGGCACAGAACCGGCCCGGACACCGGGCCAACCGATTGCGCTGATGCGCGATCTGTCGGCAAACGCCAACCACGCCACGCAACCCAATCCTGCCCAACGCCCCATATTGGGGCGTCACCCCGCGCGCGGGGTGGCCAACATATACCCCGCGAATACGACCAACCTTCTGGGTTGGCCGACAACGCGATTGACCTCAGTGACCGCGCCGGAATCAACGTCTGGCGAGCCTGCGGTCGATCTTACCGCGACCGAGGCGCACCCGTCAGGGGCTTTCATGCGGGGAAATCTGATCGCATTGACACCGGGCACCTACACGCTGAGCGCCATTGTCCACGGGACGGGCTGGTTCGCAATGCGCCCGACCGTCGAGGCGCATTTTGCCGATGGGGTGTTTGGCTGGTTCGATCTGGGCGCGGGCGTGGTTGGCGATACGTCGGCGGGGTCAGGCTCCAGCGTGTTGACAACGCCTTCGGCGGCCATCGAACCTGTCGGGGACGGGTATCGTGTGGCGCTTACCTTCACGGTGACAGATGCGCAGCCGCTGACGATGCGGTTCTATCTGGTTGACGGAAATGCGTCGCTGGCGGTGACGCCCGACGCATCTGTCCGACTTGAAGCCCCGCAACTGGAAGCGGGCGCACAGACAACGCCCTATCAGCGCCGCGTTTCTCAGTATGATATTACCGAGGCGGGACAACGATCCCTGTGGTATCTGTCCGCCGACGGGGTGGATGACTGGATGCAACTGGCGCAGCCCTTTACGGGCGGCGGGCCGTTCTTCATGGCAGCTGTGCACGACTGGCAAACTGGCTGGCCGGGACCGATCACATTTGGTTCCGTCAGCGGGGCGTCATTGCTGAACCTTGCACAGGGCATCAGCCTGACCGCCGATGGAAGCGCCAATCGGGTGTCATTCGGAGCAACGACAGGCTGGCCATCTGTCGCGGCCGGGCAAAACAGGGTCGATATCGTGCAGGTTTCGTCGGGCTCGCAGGCGCAGGCATGGCGCAATGACACAGCCTATCCGGCAAGCCCTGACATTACCGGCGACATCACACAGATGGACGGTATCGATGGCTTGTTCCGCGCAGGCAGCGGGTATGGCCTGGGCCGGTTTTATGGCGGGGTCATGGGAAGCAGCAGCCTGACCGATGCCGCCCGCATGCACCTGCACCGCTATCTGGCGAAACTGGGGGGAACACCCACATGATCCGCATTACCATTGTCGAGCCTGTCGCATTGCCAGCCAATCTGACAAGTGCCGCCTCGCCCATCTGGCAGGATGGTCAGGGCAGGCAATACCGGGTCGCGTCCGGCCTGGGCGATGCGCCACCCGAAATGGCCTGGCGGCCCGAAGACGGTGACATGCCAATCCCAAACGCCGATGCAACCGTGATCATCGCGGGGATGGACGGGCTGGACGCCCTGAGCGCGATGGGATTGTCGCGGATCGTGGATGATCCGATGATCTGAGGGCAACACCCCCGGCCTGTGGTGCTGCCGGGGGCGCTGCAAGACCTAGTCAGGCCGATGCATGAAGGACGGCACCCCGATGCGGAAGGTTGCCGTCCACGGGCCAGAGGATACAATCCGCAGATCCGGATTTACCAGCGCGGCATCGGGCGAATTTGTCACTGCGGTGCCGCTGAATGTGGCCAGTTCCGGCCCCAGCGGCAAATCGCCCGCGAACACAAAGGCACCCAGACTGCTGTCGTCGCCGCGCCGTTGCGAGCCAGCCAGATTGGCCTGCAAGTTTCCTGTTCCGTCCTGCTCGATCACCGCAAGGTCAGCCGTAAGCTGCCACCCCTGGCCGGGTGTGGTTTCCACAAAGCTACCGCTGCGCGCGAATTGCACTAACACTGTGCCCTGTTCACCAGTCTGGGTGATGCGCAGGTCAATCCAGTCTGGCGTGACATCGACAACCGACGCTGACCCGGCGGCGCCACCACCGAAAAACAGGTTCCAATGGGCGGGCAGACTGCCCCCATCGCCCAAGGCACCAACACGCGCCCCGCGCAAGCTGTCATTGGGCAACATGTTCGCTGCGCCAGGCGGTGCAGCGGGCTCTGCCTCGACCTGTGCCGCGGGCGGTTCTTCAGCCGCTGGTGCCGCTTCTGCTGGTGCCGCCTCCTCGACGGGGGGTGATTCTACCTCCTGCACAGGCCCAAGGCGAAGCATCATTCCGGTCTGAATCAGATTGCAGTCTTCCAACCGGTCGCGGTTGATCTCGCACAGCTCGCGCCATCTGGCGGCTGCCCCCAACTGGTTGCGGGCGATATCCATCAGCGTGTCGCCAGATCGGACCTGATACTCCTGCGCCTGTGCTTGCGTTGCGATCAGTGCAGCGGACAAGGCGGCAACAATGCCGAAGCTGGGGCCGCCGAAGGACAATATTCGCATTGAAAACTCCTGACTTGGTCGAAAACGGTCATTCAGGGTCAAGGATGACGACAGCAGCAGGCAAGGTCAACCTTCTGCTCTGCGGCACAGACGGTGTTGTCGCCAATCTGATCGCCTGCCCTGGCAATGTTCACCATCATCGCGGGCCATCGAATTCGCGAAATGCGCAAGCAGCAAGCACTGCTGCCGCAGAGCGGCAAAGACCAGCCACTATAGGCCCATCGCGCTGGACTTTTGGGCACCGGTTTCATAGAGAGTGACGAGTATTGCGCCACGCAATTGTTTTCATCGAAGGGATCATCGTGATGCGTGCCAGCATTGTCATTCGAACCCTTGATGAAGCGGAGCATCTGCCTGACCTGTTGAAGCTGATTGCAAGGCAGCGCGTAACCGGGCTGGATGTCGAGACCGTGCTCATCGATTCGGGGTCGAGCGATGGTACAGTGCAGATTGCGCAGGATCACGGCGCCCGCATTACCACCATCACCAAGGCAGAATTCAGCTTCGGGCGGTCCTTGAACCGCGGCTGTGCGTTTTCGACGGGCGAAATTCTGGTGTTCATCTCGGGTCATTGCGTGCCGGTCGATGACGAGTGGCTGCAACGGCTTTGTCAGCCTTTGATGGACGGGAAAGCGGCATATAGTTACGGGCGCCAGATCGGCGACGATGACAGTAATTTCAGTGAAAGACGCATTTTCGCGAAATATTTCCCGGATCAGTCCGCCATCCCGCAAGAGGGCTTTTTTTGCAACAATGCCAATTCCGCGCTGCTGCGCAGTGCATGGGAAAAGCACCCGTTCGACGAAGAACTGACCGGGCTGGAAGATATGGATCTTGCGAAACGGCTGGTCGCGCAGGGCATGCAGATCGGCTATGTCGCCGATGCCGCCGTATTCCATCACCACAAGGAAAGCTGGCCGCAGATCCGGCGCCGGTTCGAGCGTGAGGCTCTGGCGCTGCGTTCTATCATGCCGGAAGTGCATCTGTCGCGGCTCGATGTGATGCGCTATGTCATTACCAGCACATTCGGCGACTGGCGCGCGGCGCGGCTGAATGGCGTGACCTCTACCTCCAGAATGGACATGCTGCGCTATCGCTGGAACCAGTATCTGGGGTCGTTCAAGGGCAATAATGAACATCGTCGCCTTTCGCGCAAGGCGAAGGAAAGGTTCTTCTATCCACATGTTTCAGACAAGGCAGAACAGGATGAATGGCTCAGGCCGGTGCGTCGCACTTCTCCCAATGAAAGCTAACAGCCAGCGCGTGCCGGGAAAGAACTTCCGCCCGCTTCATGGCAAACCCCTTTTCAGATGGATACTCGACACTCTGCTCGACATTGACGAAGTCGCAGAGGTTGTCATCAACACAGATGCGCGCGATATCCTTGCTGAAAACGGCTTGACTGATGGGCCGCGCATCCGCATCCGCGACCGCGCGCCCGAGCTGTGTGGCGACACGGTTTCCATGAACCTGATCCTGGCCGATGATGTCGCCGCGGTTGAGGCGGAAACCTACCTGATGACCCATACCACCAACCCGATGCTGTCTGCCACGACAATTCAGGATGCGCTGAATGCCTACCGCAATGGGCTGAACGCGGGAACCTGTGACTCTCTGTTTACGGTCAACAAGATACAGACGCGTTTCTACCGTGCCGATGCCAGCGCCGTGAACCATGATCCCGACAATCTGATCCAGACCCAGGATCTGGAGCCGTGGTATGAGGAAAACTCGAACCTCTACATCTTTTCACGCGATAGCTTCGCCAGCACCAATGCGCGGATCGGCAAGAAACCGGCTCTGCATGTGATGGACAAACTCGAAGCCACCGATATCGACACGCCCGAAGACTGGGCTTTGGCCGAGGCAATCGCGCAACTGCGTGCGGCAGGGAGGGTTTTGCAGTCATGCAATCCGTTCTGGTAACCTGCCCACCGATGCTGGGCATGATCGATGAATTCTACGCCCCTGCCGAAGCACAGGGCATCAAGCTGCACGCCGCCGCCGTCACCCAGATCATGAGCGTGCCGGAACTGATCGACACGGTTCCCGGCTTTGACGGCTGGATCATTGGCGATGACCCCGCCACAGCGGCTGTGTTCGAGGCGGGTATCGCCGGCAAGTTGCGCGCAGCGGTCAAATGGGGGGTGGGCGTCGACAATGTCGATTTCGCGGCCTGCAAGCGTCTGGGCCTGCCCATCACCAACACCCCCGGCGTGTTCGGGCGCGAGGTCGCGGATCTGGCGATGCACTATGTCGCGGCCCTTGCGCGGGAAAGTTTTGTCATCGATCGCGGGGTGCGCGCGGGTGGCTGGCCGAAACCGCGCGGGCAGTCGCTGTGGTCGCGCAAGGCGGCTGTGATTGGCTATGGCGATATCGGGCGCAATACTGTCAGGCGCCTGTTGGCCCATGATGTAACAGTGACGGTTGTCGATCCCTTCTGCGACCCGGCCACCCTGCCCGACGGGGTGCAGCACGCCCCCTGGCCCGATGCCGCCGAGGGGCAGGATTACCTGGTCTTCACCGCCCCCCTCACGCCGGACACGCAGCATATGTTCAACATGGATGTGCTGGACCGGCTGAAACAGGGCGTGCGGGTGGTCAATGTCGGGCGCGGGCCTGTGATTTCAGAGGCTGCGCTGGTCGCCGGTCTGGAACGCGGTATCGTTCATTCCGCAGCGCTTGATGTGTTCGAGGTCGAACCCCTGCCGATGGACGCCCCGCTGCGCGCCTACCAGGACCGGCTGATCTGCGGGTCGCATAACGGGTCCAACACCGAAGATGCCGTGCGGCATGTGTCGCTCAGGGCGATTGGGTTGATGGCGGGGTTCCTCAGATAACCCGTGCCACCGACTCTGCCAATTCAATCATCCCCTATCCACATCATAGGAAGCGACAGTCATGAAACGTCAGATTGCAAGTATTTTAGATAAAGCCGGCCTCAAATCCCCTGCGAAAGCGGTTGCCGTCGCACTTGGGCTACATGAAACCAAGGAACACGGCCATGAGTTCATGGTCAAGGAATTGAAGAAACGCTCCGACGCAGGCGAAGACCTGTCAGGAAAACTTCTGATCGAAATCGGAACGACACGAGAAGAACTGCCCGGCCTTGGCTCGACCGAAATACTTGCGCGCTTGTGCCGTCAGTACGGGATGCGCATGATCACCGTCGACATGGACGAAGAAAACACTCTTAGGGCGCGCCGCCAGATGGATGGGTTCGGTGAGATGTTCACGGCCGTGTGCAGCAAGGGCGAAGACTTCCTTCAAGGTTTCTCGGAAACCGTCGACTTCATCTATCTTGATGCATTTGATTTTGAACACCCCAATCATTCCGACAAGCGCAAATCCAAATACGAAAAAGTGCTAGGAACCACGATCAACAATGCTGCTTGCCACAAAATGCATCTGGATTGCGCAGTCGAGATCGTTCGTCTGCGTAGCGAACAGACGACGATCGTGTTCGATGATGTCTGGAAAGAAGGCGACACTTGGAAGGGGAAGGGTGAGACAGCCATACCTTATCTGCTAAAGAACGGATTTAGTGTCACGGAAGCGGGAAGGAACTCAGCGACAATTAACCGCAATTAACGATGTACCGAATGTATCGTTGAAGGCAACCGGGCTGATGGTGAATTTTTCATCAGCACGGTGACGAGTTGAACTCAAGTTAAGTTTCACGGGGCTGACGACGTAATCCTTGCCTTGTCCGGCACGGCAAGAAACCCCGAAGACCTGTAAACAAGGTTCAGGCCGCGCAGCATCATACCAGTTCGCATGGAACGGCGTACGCGGCGCCTGTTCAAAGTCTCGGGTAATAATGGCAGGCCCTGATCATGTGCAGATACTGGATAGCCAAGCTCCTTTAACATTCCTCCAGCCAGCAGTCTGCTCAGCCGCACCTGACCCGGTGTCAGGGAATTGACCCATCCGCCCGATTTCCCTGAGCGAACATGGCCTGAACTTTTCGCCTTCATACTTTTTACCGAAACTTCATCGCGTATTTCGGCGCGTTGCGCTGCGTTTACATCGACCTCCAGGAAATCAATCAGCCGCGCAAACTCTGTATCGAAATCACTACGAAGGCGCTCGTAGAAAACGAAGTGTAGATTCGACCTTGGAGGGGCCAACACGTGCGATCCAACATGCTGGGTCCAGCCTGACAAGCTGTTTACAAGGCGGTTCTTCAAGTACTCATCAGGTGATGCGAACGGATTATAGGCGGTACGCAGCCGATAGGGCGTAAAGGCAAAATGCGCCATTGAGATCGCGACATCGCGCGGGTCTCGGATGATGTAGACGATTTTGTCGAATTGATCATACACCTCTGCACTATCGGGAATATAGCGCGAATGCGACCAAACAAGTCTATTGGATTTAACATATTCCGATATGCTTTCAATCGGTTCGCGAAAGTAGGACGCAATGCGACAAAAATTGTGATCGGGTTCAATATCCAGAACATCTAGCCCAACCTGATCGGGGTGACTTAGCTGCCACGTGGAAGCTGCGGCCTGAATGGGGTGGTTCTGAATATAGCTCTTTTGCGGAACGCCAGCCGCATCAAGCGTTAGGCTAAGAATTTTATAGAGCCAGTAGTTGCCACTCTTGGGGCATCCGTTTTGTAGTAGGTGCATGCCAGCAACTCCCCACTGCGCCAAAATTTATTCCTTTACAATACAAAATCCACAACGCCCACACAACAAAAAAAACTCTGCTGGACCAAAAATGGGCACTGCACCAAAAAGAAATTACTTAGATATTAACCCCTCGAGCCATAACCAACACCGACAAGCCTAAAAAAAGCGGAAAAAAACACCGGAAACACCAGAAGAAATATAATAGAGTAGATAATCGGCCGTATAATCAGAGGTGAAATAAACGGCAGGAAAAAAGAAAAACATATGACAACACCTAGCCGAGCAACACCACTATAACTCTGCGTTGAGAAAAGGGCTGAGTACCAGCCAAAAAACGATCCGAGCGCAAACAAAAACAAGAACGAAAAGTAGCCAAAATCAATATACATGTCTCGCGCAAATGTAGACCACGGATTCCCCCCAAGTGACTCCTGCGCAAACAATAAATTGATCTCCTCTCGGATTGATATAAACGCATTTGACCCAAATATTGAAAAATTATAGGCTCCAAGGACAAAATTACTCATCGCGCCTTGCTGCATAAATATTTCAAAAAAATATGGAGGACTAGAGAAATAGCAAGAGGAAAGAACTAGCGACTTTAAGCCATTAGGAAGCCCCCTACCCACGTCAGAAAAGGACGCCCCTGCACAGTTATGGCGAAGAAAAAGATCCGGCGCTGCGACAAAAGCTGGGTTTCTAGACAAATAAAACTCAGCACCGAGCACATAAAACAACAGCGCAAAAAATGATATGCTCCAAAAAAAGAAACTTATCTTCGGACGAAAAACCACAATGTATACTGCAAAAAAACCAATCGCCGCAAACACAATTAATGACCTGCCACCCTTCTGCAGTGCGAAATCTATTAATGAAAGCAATGCGAAAAAGAATACCAAGAGGGATCCTTGCATATTTTTTCTCGCATATGGAAATGCAACAACATAAATAAACGCGAAATAAGACATCAGGTTCAAAACTCTATCACCCACACTAACAGAAAACGCTGTCTCCCAATGCGCAGTTCGCGCCGAAGCCAGCTCATAAAACCTAGACAGAAAAGGAATAGATCCTGAAATTACCGTCATAGATAGCACTGCGATAGAGAATATTACTGCAGCATACGTGAGAAATAAAAATAGAAAATGGTCTTGTATATTTAGCTCCCGCAAGCCCCAACGCCTTCCAGTTATTGTGCTCAGCAACAAAAACCCAAGGCAGAAAGACAAATGGCCCGAAAATATCAGAAATACCACCTCTATAGATGGCGTAAACGGATATATCAAAAATGGATTAAGGCTTCCAAGCGCCATCACCAAAAGCATGATCGTAAATATAACATCCATACGAACCACAGGCGCGCCATTCATACGATACACAACAAGCCAGAGCGAGCAATAGATGATCAAAAAATTCATGCTTGAATCCAGAATATAGCTGCAAGGATTAAACTTATCGGTCCAAGGGAAGTCTTCATCTCAAAAGTGGCGATCGGGAGGCCATAAGCCGGATAGCTATGGCACACTGAAATTGGGATATAGACCAGCATTAGCGCCAATGTGTTGGCCACCGGGAAAGAATAGACACCTAAGCTTGGCAAAAGGGCAGCCACAAATCCGACAAACATCACCGCAGCCAAGCCATTCGCCCAATGCAGCAGCACATGGTTAGTCGTTGTGTACAACTGCAAGTGCATAGAGCCCATCTTCTGCAAATACCCCGCCAGCCCGATCAGCAGCCATAACAATTGCGGCACCTGAACCTCTGATCCGCGCAGTGACAGCACGATGGGCAGGCTGGCCGCGATAGTCAAGACCAGCCCGGCATGCAAGATGTAACTCAGCATCATGCTGCGCTGTGCGATCTGTCGTTGCGCCACACGCTCGCCGGCTGCCTGCAAGCGGGCAAGCCGGGGCAGTTTTGTCATGAACGGAACCTGAGCAAACTGGCCAAGTGGCCTGATAAGTGACATTGCGAACAGGAAGGCGGCGACGTCCTGCGCCTCGCCCACTGTGGCGTAATACAGTCCTGCGCCCTGCGTCGTGCCAACGAATAATGTCGTCCCCAGCCCCGTCCGCCAGATACTGGGCCACATCTGCGCCAGGATATCTCGATCGGCCCGTACTCCGGTTTGAAAACCGCTGCGCGCGCGGTGATCGCGGCGACACAGCCACGCATTCCACCCGATATTCAGCGCCAGCGGGATCTGATAGGCTATTGCCAGCGCCAGCAAGCCTCCACCCGAAAGCAATGTGGTCAGGGCTGAAATGAAGGCCAGCAGCCAGAAAGCGGCCTCCCACCAGCGCAGCAGGGGGATACGGTCAACGCCCATCAGGTAGGAGACATGCAGGCCCCCATAGGCGCGCAATGCGCCGCCCAGGACAAAAACCGCCAACGCCGCCCACAGCGATTGATCCTGGGAGTGCGTCGAGATCAATGGCGCCGCAGACCAGACACCCATTGCACCCAGTAGTGCGAGCGTGGCGATGGCAATCAGGATGTGGGCAAAGGCACTGGCGCTCCAGACACGGCTAAGAAGGGCGATATTCGGCTCACTCTGGCCCGAGGGTTTGACATTGCGCATGTCGCGCACCTGCGTTGCGCCCCCCAGCGCATAGGCAAAGCCCCGCACCATAGGCTGGTCGGTGCTGGCAGCGATCAGTAGCTGCATCCCTTGCAGGGTGATGAAGATGAACCAGATGGCGGCTTCTTCGGGTGCGAAACGGACGAAGATGAAAGGAGGTAGCAGGAAAACCGGCAGCGCCTTTGATATATAGGTCGCCCAAGTGGCAACACTGCGCGCCAAAAGCAACGTGTGCAACCTGCTGAAGCGTTTAGCGCCCATGATCAAGACAAATTGACCATTCCGTGCGCGTAAGAAAGGTCAATCTTCTGAAACACCTCCAACTTGCCGCCCACGGTCGCGTCATACACTTGCCTGCCATCGGCCTCGAATGCCTGCCGCGCGAGCATGTAGTCAATCTCCGACTGATCCAGATCAGGAGTGCCCCAATAGGTGCCTGCCTTGAAGTAATTTGGGTCGAAATGGTTGGTATCCGGGCCTTCGCGCTTTTGATAGGTCGCTTCCGGGCCAGTATATTTGAAACTGTGATCCACGCCAAAAATGATCACCGGATCAGCACCCATCCAATACGCCATCTGCAGGGCGATATATGTTACTGTTGCAGAACTGCCGAACCCCTGAACAGGGTCTTTCGAGAAAGCATTTGACAGGGTCGTGTCGAAAAAATTCAATCTCTTGCGGTTTTCGGCACGCAGATACCAGCGCGCCTTCCAGGCGACGAACACCGGTATCTCGCTGGTCGCGAATGCATTCTGATTTTGTTTCGCAACCATATTGTTCAGGCATACCACAACTTCAGGTCGCCACTTGGTGCGCGAATAAATCATATCAATCTTGTTCATGCCAACCGACGGGACATGCGCAAAATCATCCAGAGGTGTCTGGTTCAGGCTGGGTCCGTTGCCCACAACCAGCATTGGCTTGCCCTTGTGCCGATCCTTGAGGGCCGCCAAAGGGGCAGGGTCCGCAAAGCGCCTGTAGGTGAATGTATCGAATGCGTAGCGCAGGGGGCGCGTGGCAAATATGATCTGCTTGTTGAATGGAATCATTGCCTTGCTTTCGCGTCAGTTGCGATACCGGCGCCATCAGAGCGCGTATCCTGGACAAAATGCGTACGGTAAACGGCGGCGATACCCTCCCTCAGCTCAATCTTCGGTGCCCATCCCATGCCGCGCAGCTTGTCCCCCGACATCAGCTTGCGGGGTGTGCCGTCGGGTTTGGTGGTGTCGCGGCGGATCTCGCCCTTGAAGCCCACCACTTCGCAGACCAACTGTGCGAGGTCGTGGATCGGGATATCCTCGCCCGAGCCGACATTGACATGCATCTCGCCCGAATAATTCTGCAACAGGAAAACCAGCGCATCGGCGCAGTCATCGGCATGCAGGAATTCGCGGCGCGGCGTGCCAGTGCCCCAGATGGTGATGTGGTCCGCGCCTGCCAGTTTCGCTTCATGCGCCTTGCGGATCAGCGCAGGCAGGACATGGCTGGAATTCAGGTCGAAATTATCGCCCGGACCATAGAGGTTCGTGGGCATGGCCGAAATCCAGTCGCGGGCGTATTGTTTGCGGTAAGCCTGCACCAGTTTGATGCCCGCAATCTTGGCAATGGCATACCATTCATTGGTGGGTTCCAGCGGGCCGGTCAGCAGGCTGTCTTCGGGGATCGGCTGGGGCGCGAGCTTGGGGTAGATGCAGGAAGAGCCCAGAAACAGCAGGCGTTCGACATCATTCAGATGCGCGGCATTGATGATATTGGCCTCTATCATCAGGTTTTCATAAAGAAAATCCACTGGATAGGTATCATTTGCCAGAATTCCGCCGACCTTGGCCGCGGCCAGCACGATGGCGTCGGGCTTCACCTTTGCCATCCAGCCCTGCACGGCGTGCTGATCGAGCAAGTCAACCACATCCCGCCCGGCGCTGATCACCTGACAGTTTTCAGGGGCCAACCGCCGCACGACCGCGCTGCCGACCATCCCGCGATGGCCGGCCACCCAGATGCGTTTGCCTGATAGATCATAGCTCATCTCAGCCCTCCAACGCCACGGGCACGCTGAGGCCGTGTTCTTTCAGAAGCGCCGAGCGGCGCGCGGCTTTCAGGTCTTCAGCCACCATTTCGGCGCACATTTCCTGTGCCGTGATTTCTGGCACCCAGCCAAGTTTCTCCTTGGCCTTGGCCGGATCGCCCAGCAAGGTATCCACTTCGGCGGGGCGGAAATAGCGCGGGTCGATCCGCATGACCACATCACCCACGTTCAACGCAGGGGCTTTTTCGCCCTCGATGGCCACGACTGTCGCAACCTCATCCACGCCTTCGCCGGTGAATTCCAGCGTCAGCCCCAGTTCGCGCGCGCTCCAGTCAATGAATTCGCGGACGGAATATTGTACGCCGGTTGCAATGACAAAATCCTCTGGCGTGTCTTGTTGCAGCATCATCCATTGCATCCGGACATAATCCTTGGCATGGCCCCAGTCGCGCAAGGAGTCGATATTACCCATATACAGGCATTGCTCCATCCCGATCGCGATATTGGCCAGACCGCGCGTGATCTTGCGGGTGACGAAGGTTTCACCGCGCCGCGGGCTTTCATGGTTGAACAGAATGCCGTTGCAGGCATATATCCCGTAACTTTCGCGGTAATTCACCGAAATCCAGTAGGCATAAAGTTTTGCCGCCGCATAGGGTGAGCGCGGATAGAAAGGCGTGGTTTCGCGCTGCGGAATTTCCTGCACCAGACCGTAGAGTTCTGAAGTTGACGCCTGATAATACCGCGTTTTCTGTTCCAGCCCCAGAAAGCGGATGGCTTCCAGAATACGCAAAGCCCCAAGCGCATCAACATCGGCGGTATATTCGGGCGCCTCGAATGACACCGCGACATGCGATTGCGCGCCAAGATTGTAAACCTCGTCCGGTTCGATATCACGCAGCAGACGCGTCAGGTTCGAACTGTCTGTCAAATCGCCATAATGCAGCTTCAGCCGTGCCTTGTCCTGATGCGGGTCTTCATAGATATGGTCGATACGCTGCGTGTTGAACAGTGATGCCCGGCGTTTGATGCCGTGGACCTCATAGCCCTTTTCCAGCAGGAATTCTGCCAGATACGACCCATCCTGGCCGGTAATTCCTGTGATCAGTGCTTTTTTCATCAATTTCTGTCCCGTATTCTGTGGAGCGTCGAACGCCCGTGTTCTTTCAGGCGGCTTTCTGGCCTGTCTCTTCGTTCAACGCTGCTCCAAGTAGCTTGTCGAAGCGGTCAACCACATGACCAAGCGCAAAGTTATCTTCCGCATAAGCGCGCGCGGCCTTGCCCATTTCGCGGGCAGTCGCGTCATCGGCAAGCAGGGTTTGCACGGCGTTGACGAACCCCCGCTTGTCATCGGGTGCAACGACCAGCCCTGCGCCCGCTTCGGTGATGATGCGCGCCGCCAGATTGTCGGCGGGCGCGGCCAGCACGATGGGACGGCCTGCACAAAGATAGCTCAGCACCTTTGACGGGACCGAGAATTCGCCGGCATCTGCCTCGATCACCGCGACCAGCACATCGGCCGAGGCCAGCACTTGCGGGAATTCGGGGAAGGGTTGCAGCGGCAGCACTTTCAGGTTCGGCAGCTCTGCGCTGCGCTTTGCCAGCCGCTCTGCACCCACACCGAAGCCCACGACAACGACATCCAGATCCGCGCCCGCCTCTTGCGCCAGTTGCGCCAGAAAGTCGGGGTTGTGCTTGTTGGCCAGCGTGCCCGAATACACCACCCGCCTGGGCCGGGTCAGACCCAGCTTCGCGGCCCATTGCGTATCGCGCGGCAGAACCGGAATTTCATCAATCACCCCCCAGTTCGGGATCACGCTGACCCGCGCGCGCGCGATGCCCCAACGATCTGTCACCTTCAGGAACCCGTCAGTGATATGGATGACATGCGCCGCATTGCGCATCTGGCGGCGCTCCAGAAAGGTGTAATACGCCCCGATTGCATGGCCCAGCCCCGGCAGCTTCTTCGACAGGATACGCGCGGCGGCAATGGAATAGAAATCCTGGCACCAGTAGATGAAACGCGCCCCGGTCTGCGCGCAGGCGCGCATCAGATATTCCTGACATTCGGTTGGCGTGTTGCCCGACAGCACGATGTCGGGTGTCACATCCGCGACCAGCGCGGCCAGCCGCTTGCCATAGGCAATATCACCCTGCCGCCGCTTGAAGAAATTCGACTTGGAATAGGCGCCGTCAATGCTCAGCCCGATCGTGGTAAAGCTGTCGGGGTCTTCGGGCAGCTTTGCGTTGCGCCCTTTTGGCCCGTCATCGCCCGCGAAATAGACATAAGTCACGCGCCAGCCCTTGCCCGCCAGCGCGCGCGCGAACTCCGCCGTGAACGGGTGGCCAGCATAGTCATGAACCATGACATGGGGCGAGGTGGGCATGGTCATCCTTTCGCCCCCTGTCCGCGCGCGTATCTGTCGTCATAGCGGATAATGTCATCTTCGCCGACATAAGACCCGGTCTGCACCTCGATCAGAACCATTGGCAGTTTGCCGGGGTTTTCCATGCGGTGCACGGCCCCAAGCGGAATGTAGATGGATTGATTTTCCGTGACCAGACGCGTTTCATTATCCACCGTGACCTTGGCCGTGCCTTCAACCACGATCCAATGTTCAGATCGGTGAACATGGCTTTGCAGCGACAGCGCGGCGCCGGGGTTCACATGAATGCGCTTGACCTGAAAGCGCGCGCCAACGGCAAGGCTTTCGAACCAGCCCCAGGGGCGGTGATCCTTGGGCAGATCGGTGGCCTGTTTCGCGCCCTTCTTCTTCAGCGCCGCGACGGCCAGCTTCACATCCTGCGCGCGGGACTTGTCGGCCACCAGAACAGCATCATTCATGGCAATGACGACCATGTCCTTCAGCCCGATGCCCACAAGTTCCAGATCATCGCTGTCCGATCGCAACAGCGCATCTTTGCAATCAATCGCCGTGGCCGCGCCGGATATATGCACGCCTTGCGCATCGCGCACCCCTTCGCGCCACACCGCATCCCAGCCGCCCAGATCGGACCAGCCCGCCGCGAAAGGCACAACAGACAGGTTGTCGGCCTTTTCCATCACCGCATGGTCGATTGATATATCTTCAAGCTGCGCCCAAGGCGCAGGCGCCAGTCGCAGAAAGCCGATATCTTCCTGCGCGTCCGCCACGGCTTGTGTGACCTGACCCAGCATGTCGGGCATGTGCTGACGAAATGCGGCAATAATGTCGGTTGCGCGGAACAGGAAGATGCCGGAATTCCATAGGTAGTTTGCGCTTTCCAGCATCTCTGCCGCGCGCGCGGCATCGGGTTTTTCGACAAAACGCGACAGCGCGACTGGCCCAGCTTGACCTTTCGGGTCTTGCGCCAATTCCAGATAGCCATAGCCGGTTTCAGGATAGCCGGGCTGAATGCCGAATGTCACCAGACGGCCCTGTTCGACCGCCGCCATGCCCGCCTGAACAGCGGCGACAAAGGCTGCGGTATCGGGCACGACATGATCTGAAGGCGCGACCAGCAGCACAGCGTCAGGGTCGGTTTGATGCGCGTGCAAGGCTGCGGCCAGCACAGCAGGCGCCGTGTTGCGTGCATCGGGTTCGATCAGGATGGCCTGCGCCGACAGACCAACCCCGGCCAGTTGGTCCTGAACAATGAAACGGAAATCGGAATTCGTGATCACAAGCGGCCGACCAAAGCCATCCCCGCTGGCACGAAGCACCGAGGCCTGAAACAGGGTGTTTTCCCCCACAAGCGGTACGAATTGTTTCGGATAGGCTTTGCGCGACAGCGGCCATAGCCGCGTGCCCGACCCGCCGCACAGGATAACAGGAGTAATCATATCATTTCGATCCCAAGCACCATTGTTTCACAATCCGTGTCGCAGGGGCAGAAAATGCCGCCCGCGCATCTGGTCTTGTCACTCTGCCGGGCATGTCGTCAAGATGCCGAACAGGAATTGTTTCTGCATCGCGGCAACGCGCCACCAATGCGACAGAATCAGGCGAATATCTGCCTGTCAGACAAGCCCGGTCAGGCGTTCCCTCCTTCAGTCAGCACGGCGCGCAGCTTTTTCAGATGATAGCGCACCAGATGTTCTGCCTCTTGGTGCGTTGCGGCTTCGGCATAGCAGCGGCATTCCGGCGCATTGCCCGAGGGGCGCAAATGAACGATCTGTCCGCCTGCAAAACTCACACGCAACCCGTCGGTCAGGTCCAGACCGGCCTCTGGGCAGCCTGCCTCGAAAAACCTGGCGCGCGCCTCAGCATCAGCCTGCAAGCTGGAAATGAAGGCGCTGGAGGCATCGGTCGGAACCTGTTGCACCCGGTCGGCAGCCGTGAAGCGCGCGGGCAAGCTTTCCACCGCACTGGCGATCCCCTGCCCGACCGCGTGGGCCGCAGCCAAGGGGGCGATCACCGGCAGCAGGCAATCGCGGGTCATCAGCGGGGGCAGCGGCCCGGCAGGGCCATCAGCGGCAAAGCCCAGCAGGAAGCCGCCATTGGCCTCGTATCCGACCACCTTCGCAGCCCGATCAGCGGCAAGCGCCTTCTCCATCGCGGCAATCACATGGGGCGAGCCGATGCGCGTGCGGTGCACGGCATCGAAATCGGGGATCAGATCGACCATCGAATTGGATGACACCGGCGTGCACACCACTTTGCCCCCCAGCGCGCGGGCCGTCAGCACACCCAGCACATCACCCGGCACCACTTGCCCTTGCGCATCGCACAATAGCGGGCGGTCAGCATCGCCATCGGTCGAAACCAGCGCATCCAGCCGATGCTGCGCGCACCATTGGGCCAGTTGCGCGCGGGTCTCGGGCGCGACGGCTTCGGTATCGACCGGGATGAAATGATCGGCACGCGCCAGCGCCACCGGCACGGCCCCAAGGCCCGCAAAGACATCCATCATCAGATCCCGCGCGACCGAACTGTGCTGATAGACGCCGATGCGCAGGCCCGCCAGCGCCTCTGGCCCATAAGCTGAGACATAGCGGGCCACATAGGCAGACGCAGTCTCGGGGGCCTCGATCACCTCAGGCTGTGCCTGCGCCTTTGGCCAGGTCTGGCCAGAGGCCGCCAGAATGGCCTGTTCGTCCTGTTTGGAAATCTCGCCCGTGATTGTGTAGAATTTCAGCCCGTTGCGATCTGCCGGGATATGGCTGCCAGTGACCATGATCGCACCGCAACCACGTGTGGCCGCAGCCAGCGCAAGGGCCGGGGTTGGCACAGCCCCCGCACGAATGGGCTGCACCCCGGCGGCACTTATGGCCATCAGCACAGTCCGGGCAATCGCGGGCGAGGAGTCGCGCAAATCCCATCCCACCATGACTGCCCCGCCATGCGCGCAAGCCACCAGATAGGCCCGCACCATATCGGTGATCAGATCATCGGTCAGCTCCGTGACAAGACCGCGCAGGCCGCTGGTGCCGAAAGAAGGGGGCATGATGGTCAGAACCTCATCAATCAGACG
Source organism: Paracoccaceae bacterium (assembly GCA_020832655.1). Taxonomy (GTDB): domain Bacteria; phylum Pseudomonadota; class Alphaproteobacteria; order Rhodobacterales; family Rhodobacteraceae; genus Roseinatronobacter. Next base: position 12,400 of record JAFIEF010000034.1, on the reverse strand, counting down.
CAATCGACACTGTGGCGGCGACCGGCAACATGACTTTACCCAAGCACGGATTCACCCGAATTATCATCATGCTGAATTCCCCGTTCGCAGATCGGCCCTGATCTGGTCCATTTCCTGTTCGGACAATTCGGCGCCAACTTCCTCGATCTCGGCCTTGAGTGCTTCATATTCTGCCATTTTGCGGATCATGAAGCGCCGTGTCAGCCGAACACGTTCCGCAATGCCAGAGGGCGTAAGGACATAGGCATATCGCCGCTTGTCTTCGGCCACGGTGAAATTCGACAGTTTCAGCATCCCCTTTTCGACCAGCGCATTCAGAACATAATGAATGCCCCCGGTGCTGATCCCCACTTCCCGTGCCAATGCGCGCTGGCTCATCTCGGGGTTGTCCTGAAGCAGGCGCAGGATGCGGAACTTCACATCCTCGCGCAGCTTGTTTCGTTGAGTGGTCATGAATGGCGTGCTTTCTCGCAGGGTACCGCACAAGAACTGCCGATGCGGGGCCATGATAGTGTCGGCGCCAGATGTGCGGCGGAATTTATGCGATTGCTCAATCTTGAGCGTTATATGCTCGGCACCGAGCATGCAAGCGGGAAATCAACAGAACTTGGCCGGGGATACGCGCATCGGATCATATGCCTCAATTCGCAGCATGTCGCCGGTACACCGCGGATGCGCGGCGAACCCCGCATTCTTCTGACCGGTAGCGCTTCACCCCCTCAAATACAAGGAAAGTGCGGCGCCTGCGAAACCAGTCACGCCGCCCCCGAAAACGACGCGGTGCGATGCAGCCAAAGGTTTGGCCGATCAGTCTCAAGCGCTGTTCAGCAGCCAGCCCGGTCGCCGAGCTATCCTCGGCATCGCACGGCAACACGGGCGTCAGGGCACAGAGGGTCGCAAACGCCGCCTCGGGCGGGTCGCGGGTGATGGTGTCGCGGTCATGTTCGGACACGCGATCATGAACGAGATTGTGAGCTGCCACGGCATTTTTCCAGCGACTGACTTTTCATCGGGAGGCCTGCCTGGAAGCCGCCCAAGCCAGATGTCCCTATGGTTCCAGCCCGCTTCCTTCATGCGCTGCTGCATAACATTCCTTCGCATTTCGGCAATTTTCAACTTATGTGCATATTCTATGTCCTGCCGCATAGGAGACCACATCATGGCAGATGCAAGCGATGCGCATTTCTGGGACCGATCCGCACCGAAATACGCCAAGTCAAAGATCGCCGATCCCGGCGGATATGAGCGTTCGCTGGAGCGCACCCGCGCCCTGTTGAAGCCCAAAGACCGGGTTCTGGAACTGGGCTGCGGGACGGGAACAACCGCATTGCGGCTGGCAGATACCGTGCAAAGCTACCTGGCCACGGATATCTCGCCCCAAATGATCGCAATCGCGACCGGAAAACAGGTGCCCGGCGCCATCACCGGGCTGACATTCCGCACCGAAACAGCGCAGTCCCTCACCAATCTGGAGGCGCAGTTCACTGCCGTCCTTGGCTTCAACTATCTGCATCTTGTGCGCGATTTGCCCGACACCTTGCAGCGCATTCATGACATGCTCGAACCTGACGGATTGTTCATTTCCAAAACCCCCTGCGTTGGCGAGATGAACTTCCTCATCCGGCAGATCTTGCTGCCTGCGATGCGCGCGGTTGGCAAAGCGCCTTTCGTCGCGATTATCCGCAGGGAAGAACTGAGTGCGCGGATACTTGCCGCAGGCTTCCAGATCGTCGCCACAGAAGCCCACACGACCAAAGGCAAGGATATCCGACCCTATATCGTGGCGCGCAAACGGTGATGATCCGGGCCTGCCTGATGCCAACGCGTATGTTTACAGCTATCGGGGTCTTGCCCGCCTCGGGCATCAGATCGGCAACCGCTTTCCGGAAGATGGCGACAACAGTGTCAGTCAAGCTTCAGGTACTGTTTCACGCTCTCAAGCACCTGCGCATGAATCGCCGCACGGTCGGCACCCTGTGGGTCGGTGCAGACCGGGTCATCGCCTTCTTCCTCCAGGATCAGCGCGCCAATCTCCGTACAGAGCGGCAGGACAGAGAAATGGGCAGCGGGCGCAATTTCGACCAGCTTTGCCTGAGGCAATAGGCCCGTCAGGTTGCTGCCCTGCGCTGACATGTCGGTTGCATCAAGCCTGTCAGCGCCTTCGCCAAGCTGGATCAGCAAGGTCGGCGAAGCCAGTTCCGCCACATCCTCTGGCGTCAGGCCATAGGTCAGGCCGGGGTCGATGGCCACGACCTTGCCGATGCGCCCGTCGGCATAACCGCCATCCCAAAGCGTTGCGTCCAGCGCACCCAGATCAGCGCCCACCTGCGCGATATCCGCGCAATGCCGCGTCGGTGCGTCCGCGCAATGTGCAGCGTAGCCTGCAAGATTGCCCCGCACCCCACCCAGCGACAGTGCTGTCCAGCCGCCATAGGAAAAGCCAAATGCTGCCACGCGGTCGGGGTCGATCAGCCCTGCAAGCAGCGGATCGGCCAGCAGGTGATCCAGCGCCAGTGACAGATCCTGCGCGCGGGTCCAGTGTGCAAGCCCGGCCTGCATGTCGAAATCGCCAACCGTGCTGTTGGGGTGATTGACGGCCACCACAATGGCACCCGATTGCGCCAGCCCCGCGGCCAGCCATCCAAGCGCGCGATACTGCCCGCCCAGACCATGCGACATCAGCACCAGCGGATAGTGGCCCGGCAATGGGTCCGCCCCCACCGCGACTTTGATCGGCTGAAACACAGGGTTGCCGCCAAAGTCACGGGTCGGGCTGTTTTCGGGCGCAGGATACCACAACGCAATGCCCATATCGCGCCCATGATGGGGCGCGTGCAAGGAACCTTCGCGCAGGCCCGCATTCTGGGCATGCAGAATGGAAGGGGCGAGCGCCAGCAGGGTGGCAAGAGCCAGGTGTTTCATGAATTCTCTCCAATGATGCGATGCTTTGCGTGTGACACAGGCAGCTTCTGCCCCGCGCCCTCGAACCGGTTCGAGCTTGTGCAAAACCGGTTCGAGGACTACCAATCGGCCATGATCGCCCTGCCCCTTCCGCTTGTGTCCAGCCTGATCCTCGGCTTCCTTTTCCTGCGCCTGATGGTGCAGGACAGGCGCGCGAGCTGGATCGCGGCGCTGCTGGGCATGCTGGCGCTGCAAGGGGGGATCATCACGCTGGCGCAGCATTTCGGGCTGGAAATGGCGCGGATGGTGCAGCCGGTCACGGCCATGATGCTGCCCGCATTTGCATGGCTGGCCTGGAAGGCGGACGGGATGGGCCGGCGACTGGGCGCAACCGATCTTGCGCATGCGGCCGCGCCTGCATTGGCGCTGGCGCTGGTCGGGACCGAGTCGCTGCTGCTTGATGCCTATATCCCGCTGGTCTATGCGGGATATGGTCTGGCCATTGGCCTTGCCTTGCACCACACCGGACCTGATTTGCCGCGCATTCGTCTGGGGCAAGGCGGGCTGCCAAGGCTTGTCTGGGGCGGTGTGGCAGCAGCCCTTTGCCTGTCAGCGCTGAGTGATCTTGGCATAGCCCTTGCGCTGGCGCTGGGACAGGCGGCGCATGTACCTGTGATCATTGATCTGAGCACATCTGCGATCCTGTTGGGCTTGGGGCTACTGGCCCTTGCGGCAGAGCGGATGGCGGGAAATGCCGCTGCCGAAGGTCCGGCTGAAGCGGGTGTGCCCAGCGAGGATGATCAAGCCCTTGTCGCGCGGCTTGATGCGCTCATGCAGTCCCGCCAACTCTGGCGCGACCCGGACCTGACGCTTGCACAGCTCGCGCGCCGCCTGTCAGTCCCGGCAAAGCGGTTGTCCGCTGCGGTCAATCTGGTGACGGGCGACAATATCTCGCGCCATGTCAACGGCTACCGCATCCGTGCCGCCAGCGCGGCCCTGAGAGGCGGCGCCAGCGCGACCGAGGCAATGCTGGAGGGCGGGTTCATCACCAAGTCCAATTTCAACCGCGAATTCCGGCGTATCACCGGCAAGGCGCCAACCGAATGGCAAGCGGCGCATCGCGCATGAGTTTCGGCACCCACCCCCGGCGGTGCCGCCAGGCGGGGGGGGGCGATAGTCCTGATCCATTCACGCATCGCGAACGCATCATATCATGCCGTTCGCGAATTTTCCCGGCTGTTCATGCAACTTCTCTGGCCCCGTGGCAGCGCTGCGCGCTAGCGCATCGTCACCACGCCACATCAGAGGGGAGCATTCGACATGACCAACGCCATCCTGACCCTGCATATTCTTGCGGGCTTTCTGGCCCTCGCAATGGCCGGAACCGCCATAGGGACCGCGAAAGGCGCGCTGTGGCATCGCCGGGCGGGGAATATCTACGTGCTGTCCATGCTCGCAGTCACGCTGACCACATTCGCGCTGGTGACGATCAGCCCCAATCTGTTCCTGTTCGTGATCGGAATCTTCAGCTTCTATCTGGTGTTTACCGGCTGGCGGGCAGCAATGCAGCGCGATGGCCAACCGCGCTGGCCGGACCATCTGGGCGGGCTGGCGATGGCCGCGACAGGGCTGGTGATGATGGGGCTTGGCCTAGGCGGGTTGTTTGGCGGGGGTGGCGCGCAACCTGTCATCGTGCTGATTTTCGGCTCCATCGGGCTGACGCTGGCCCTGTCGGACTGGCGCGACTGGGCGAAGGGGCCGATTATCGGCAAGGCGCGGATTGCGCGGCATCTGACACGGATGCTGGCCGGGACCATCGCCACGATCACCGCAACCGCAGTCGTGAACCTGTCCTTTGTGCCGCAACTGCTGGTCTGGCTGGGGCCGACGGCGCTGTTCACGCCGCTGATCTTCTGGTGGAATGCGCGTATATTGCGCCCCGCCTGAACCCTGACAGGAGTCCAAGACATGAGACGTTTCTTCAAGATTATGGGCTGGATTTCCGGCATTCTTGCCGTGCTGCTGCTGGCCGGTTTCCTGTGGCTGCGCCAAAGCCCCTATTGGGCCGGGATCACGCTGTTTTCCGATGCCACCCGCGCCGAAAATTTCCGCAATATGGACAGCATCTTTCCCTATCGCGAAGTCGCGCGCGGCGACAGCGTCTGGGCCTTCGAGCATGCGCCACAGCCCCTGCCCGAAATCTATGATTTCGACGGGACCAGCCATGACCTGGCGGCGTTTCTGGACCGCACGGAAACCACCGGCCTGATGGTCGTCCATGCAGGCGCGATCACCCATGAGGAATATCGGCTGGGGGCGGATGAAACCGCGCCCTTCACCTCTTGGTCAGTGGCGAAATCGGTGCTGTCTGCGCTGATCGGGATTGCGCTGGAGGAAGGCCATATCGCCAGTATCCGCGACCCGATCGGCCAGTATGTGCCCACGCTGGCAGATTCGGGCTATGGCGCGGTGCCGATAGAGGACGCGCTGACAATGTCCTCGGGCGTCGATTTCGACGAGGATTATGACAATCCGCGTTCCGATATCAACATGCTGTTTCTCAATGCGATGGCTTTCGGCACCCCGATTGAGGAAAGCATCGCCGAATTGCACAGCATTCGCGCGCCGGGTGAATTCAACGAATATATCAGTTCCGATACAATGGCGCTGGGGCTGGTTCTGGAAGCCGCGACCGGCATGCCGGTGGCCAAGTATCTGTCAACCCGGCTCTGGGCGCCAATGGGGGCAGAGGCGGGTGCGACATGGAGCACCGACCGCACCGGGCGCGAGATTGCGCTGTGCTGCCTGAACGCAACCTTGCGCGATTATGCGCGCTTCGGGCGGCTCTATCTGGAAGGGGGCGCGCGGGATGGGCGCCAGATCGTGCCTGCGGGCTGGGTGCAGGCGTCGGTCAACCCCACCGCGCCGCATCTGCAACCGGGCGACAACCCGCTCAGCGACTGGACTTTCGGCTATGGCTACAAATGGTGGATCCCCGAAAACCCGCAGGGCGATTTCACTGCCATCGGCGTCTGGGGGCAATATGTCTATGTCGATCCCGTGCGCGAAGTGGTGATCGTCAAGACCAGCACCGACCCGCTGTTCGACGACAATGACCACGAAACCATCGCAGCGTTCCGTGCCATCGCGACCTCGGTCGCGGGAATGGACTGACAAAGGGCGGGCGTGGCGGATGCCACGACGCGGCTGAAGGACGGCCAGCGCGTGCGGGTTGACGGGCAGAGCGGGCAAGTGGTCATGCGCGATGCCAAGCGTGAGGCCGCATAAGCGAACCTGTCGAGGCCGCGCTGCACGCCCCCGGAATCGGTCCACGGCTGAAGGCGGCGCGTGAATTCGGGCCGATCCTTGGCTTTGCCGCCGGGTGCCTCATGGTGCGCGCGCAAAGCTATACCCTCGCGGCGTGCGACTGGGGCGGCTTCGTGCCGGTGGTGCTTGCCAGCGGCACCGGCATCTCATAGCAATGAAAGCAACAGTGAATGGTGGGCCTAACGGGAGAAAGCTTAAACCAGCTTTTCCAGGTCCTTGAGGAATGGGAGCGTCATCTCGCACAGCTAGACCATGAAGGTCTCTGGTGCAACCATGACGAAACTTCGCAATGAATTTCAGAGACATGCGGAGAGGCAGCCGCCCAAATACCCGCCGCCGTTCTCGCTGCGCCTGACCTATGAAGAGCGTGCGCGTCTGATCGCTGAAGCCAGTGGCAGACCGCTTGGCGCATATATCCGAGAATGTCTGCTCGGTGATGCCGCCAAGCCGCGCCGGTGGTACGGCAACAGCCCCGTGAAGGATTATGAGGCGCTGGGGCGCGTTCTGGGCGTTCTTGGTCAATCCCGGCTGGCCTCGAATCTCAACCAACTTGCCAAGGCGGTTCATTCTGGCTCGCTGCCTGTCACCCCTGAAACCGAAGCCGATCTCAAACAGGCCTGCCGCGATGTGGCGGCGATGCGCGCCGAACTTCTGCGGGCGCTTGGAAAAACACCGGGGGATGGGCCATGATCCTGAAAGCTTCAGAGCGCGGCGATGCACCGCAACTTGCCAGCTATCTGCTGGCGCAGCGCGACAATGATCATGTCGAACTGCATGAGGTGCGCGGCTTTGCCAGCGACGATCTGCGCAGCGCTTTCCATGAGGCCGACGCCATTGCCAAGGGCACGCGCTGCAAGAACTACTTGTTCTCCATGAGCCTCAATCCCCCCGCCGGGGAAAAGGTCGGCGTGGCGGCATTCGAGACAGCAATCGACCGGATCGAACAGAAACTCGGCCTCGAAGGTCAGCCCCGCGCCATCATCTTCCATGAGAAGGACGGGCGGCGGCACGCGCATGTTGTCTGGTCGCGCATCGACGCAGAGCGCATGCGGGCCATCAACATGGCCCACTACAAGACGAAGCTGCGCGATGTGTCGCGCCAGCTCTATCTTGAGCATGGCTGGGCCATGCCGCGCGGTCTGGAAGACCAGCGCTTGCGCGATCCGCTCGTTTTCACGCGGCAGGAATGGCAGCAAGCGCGGCGCGCGGGGCTCGATCCGAAGGAGCTGAAGGCCGTTTTCCAGCAAGCCTGGAAGACCTCGGACAACCGCGCAGCCTTCGAACAAGCGCTCAAGGAGCGCGGATTCTGGCTGGCCAGAGGCGACCGGCGCGGCTTTGTCGCCGTCGATTATCGCGGCGAAGTCTATGCCGTTGCCCGCTACAGCGGTGTCAAGGCAAAGGATGTGGAAGCAAGGCTCGGTGATCCGAGAAATCTGCGTTCAGTCGATCAGATCAAGGCCGAGATTGCCAGCGGCATGACGGCCAGGCTGCACCAGTTCATCAAGGATACGGAAAACTTAAGTTCAACAGCTAGAAGCGTAAACCATTGATATTATTGAGGTGGAATGCCCCAAAATGTAACTACACAGCAATGATCAGGCGGGTCTTGGAAGGTTCAGCGTATCAAACAGCTCCAATTGTTCAGGTGTCGGGGTTGTTATGCCTTCAAGCTTTCGGTCTGCGATTTTCGCGCAATGGCGATGGATCCGGGCGAGCGTGTCGAGGGCTGCCCGCGGGCTCGCACTGTGCCCCTTGGCTTTCAAGCGCATGCGCATGACGCGGTAGAGCACGAGGGCCAGGAAGCAGATCAGCGCATGGGCGCGGATACGATCTGGCAATCGGTGGTGGACAGGCGCGATCTCGATGTCGGATTTGAGTATTTTAAAACCGCGCTCAATATCTCCCAACGCTTTGTACTTAAGGACAGCTTCTTCGGGCGTGATCTCGGGAACATTGGTCAGCAGGACCAGTTTGCCGTCAAAGAGGGCCGCTTGAGCGATGGCGTCTTCGTCCACTGTCCAACTGAAGCGATCTGCCGTCAGATCTGCCTTGATGAAGCGGGAGAGTTCCGCATCGGCAACCGCACGCACGAAACGGCTATAGGCACCACGGTCTGAGGCGCGTCGGCCTTTCTCGCTCTTGCCTTCATCTTGCCTATCAAGCTTTGCCACCATAGCGTTGCCCATGGCTTCCAGCTCATCAATCCGCGCCCGTCGGGTCTCTCCTTGCTCGAGGGCGCGTGCGGCATCATGCGCGACAATCAGGCGGTGGCCTTCAAAGCTGGCCTCGCGCAGACCATTACCCTCGCTGAAATCGAAGCCCCGGAAGGTTTCAACCAGATCGCTGTAACGCCGCGCCGGCACGGCCAGGATGAACTCGAGCTTGCGCCCACCCTGGTCAGCCACCTCCGTCAGGTGATGGATGTTGTCGAGGCTGAGCAGGCCGCGATCTGCCACCAGAATAATGCGCTGGATGGGGAAACGCTCCATTACTGTTGAGAGCATGCCCTGTAGGGTCTTGGTCTCGGACACATTCCCGGGATGAACCGTGTGCATGAGCGGCAGGCCTTCAGCCGTCTGCACCACGCCTAGCACGAACTGGCGCGCAATGCCGCCTTTCTCCTTATTCATACCAAAGGCGCGAACATCATCCTCGACCGCGCCTTCCCCATGGATGCGCACAGTGGTCAGGTCATAAAAGACCATCGTCAGGTCATGATCGACAAGTGGGCGGATTTGACGGGCCAATTCAGGCTCAACCCTGTCGACATTGTCCATCAGCGCGCCCATGGCGCGCAACAGATGATGATGCTCGATCCTGGTTGGCATATTGGGCAAGGCTACGGTGTCCAACCAACGTAAGCATCCAAGCTTGCTTGCAGGATCGCACAGGCGGTTGAACACCATCGCGCGCACAAGAGCTTCAACGTCGATCTGCCTTCTTCCTGAACGCAGGCCGCGTCCAAGGGCCCGGTCAAAGCCCAAGCTCTTCCAGAGTTCATGAAGGGCGAAGACATTTCCGAACCCAAGCGCACTCTCATAGGCCACTTCGAATTTTCCTGGTTCGGGACGCCCTGCGGCGCGACTGAGCCCTCGGATCAGAGCGTCGAGCTGCCCCTCTTTCATCGTGTCGATGCGCCCCAGGTTTGCTACCACGCGGACACGCGGTTTTCCCTCGTCGTTGCGATACGACTCCATGATTTGGAGGTAGCTTCGGCCGCCATTGCTCGTGATCCGCGTAAACATGGCGCATTCACTATCACATAATAATGCTTCCTATCAATATTTTAGAATTTACCCCATGTAACTACAGTGATTTGCACCCAAGAGGGGCCTAAGTGTTTGAAATTACACAACAGCAACCTGCGAAAACACCATTTTCCGAGGCCGAAGTGTTGAACTTAGGGGAAAAGGATGCGGCGCGGCGAACATTGCAGATCGCGTTCCGCAAGGCGGAAATCATCGGGCGGCATCAGGAAGAACGCCTGAAACTCACGCAAGCGCATGAGCGGCGCTGGCAGGCAGAGACGCGCAAGCGCGTTGAACGTCTGCCGAAGGGCTTTTCCGGCATCTGGCACCGCCTGACCGGGCACTATGCTGAGGTAAGGGCGCAAAATGAGCGCGAAGCGCTCGAAGCCCTGCGGCGCGACCGTGCAGAGAAAGACGCGCTGATCATCAAGCAGATCGAAGAGCGGCAGGCAATTCAGCACGACATCCGTGCGCAGCGTGAAGCGGCACAGCAAGAGCTACTGCGTCTGCGCGAGGATGTTGCGCACTATATGAGCCTTGACCGGCCTGAACGCGATCACACGCCAAAACGCGAACGCGAGGCCAAACACGAAGAGGAAGCCAAGAAACGCGAGCGCGCACCACGGATGCGTCGCAGGCGCAGGTTTGAGCCATAAGGGATTCGCTCAATCCCGTCGAAGACCGACAATGTTTTGCGGCTTCAAGCGGTAGCGAATGACATTGCCTTCGTGAAGGCCCCGCACCTGCTCGCCGACATAAGCTATGACTGCGTTCCTATCCCCTTCCGGGATTTCAGCTTGTTCGGCCATATCCATCACCTCGGCTGCGCGGAATTCCTGGAATTCCAGAACACAGCGTCGCACAGCTTCCCGCACAAATTCCCGATATGCGAGTGCTGCTTTCTCAGGCGTTTCAACTTCGGCACGAAGAATGCGGTACTTCTCTGCTGAGGCAAGATAGCTGTCAATGTAAACCTCTCGCAGAAGGGAAACGTTGTTCAACTCATAGATACCAATTAGCCCGTCGATATAGTCTGCGTCATTCATTGTTACGAATGACATCGGCGCAAGATCGGCCTTTAGAAGCGGGATATTGGACGCGATGCGAGACGTTCGTTTGTTAATGTCCACGAATGCCTGGAGATATGGAATATGAACGAGCAGGAAGAAAGATTGCTCGAAGGGATCGGTGATTTGCGCGGCCTTCGCAAGCATGATGTCAAACTCTTCGCCAATAATGACGGCATCGTCGAGTGGTCGATAGCTGGAATGGGAGATCGCAACTGCTGTCGCGCGCAAGCGCCCCGCCATTCCGGGATCGGTAAGAAGACCATCGGATAGGAGTGCGTGAATATTGAAAAAATCAACGCGCCTCAGGGCGATGTCATCAAGGCTATCGACGACATACTGGATTGCTTCCTTATGGTTCAGGATCATAAGAGCTTCTTTTCGATCCTTTCCAGCGGCTTCCTCGCCGAAGCGGATCAATCTCTCCGTTTGCAGTATGTCGTAGGTGTTGCCTTCCATTCGTGAAGAGGCCCAGGACAAGTCCACAAGGAGCTGTTCCAGAATACGGCGCGCATAGGTACCGGCAGGCAGTTTGCCGCCCGCAGGTTGCCCGGCTGCGTGTAGTCGTTCACGGTCAGTTTCGGCGATATACCATGTCTTTCCGGGGATATAGCTGTCGAGAAATTCAGGGCGATAGGTTAAAGGCGGACGCCGATTGTAGGGCGTGCTCAGGTGCGCGCGGACGACGGCTGAACCGGCGATAGTGTAGCCGGTTGCCCGACCTCGGCCAGCGACTTCAAGCCGTCCTTCATCAACAAGCCGTTTGAGGGCGCGCCAGACCGTCGTTTCGCTGACATCAGATGCGACACTGCGCCGGATTGCATCCCGGCCCGCACCGGGATGCCTCGCAATGTAGTCCAGTATAGCTTGATCTGAGAGCGCCACGAAACGATTTCCTTGCACTTTGCAACATGTAACTACCTATGTTATATCATCTTTTCCATTAGATCAAGTTTTCGTTTCATCCATTTTGCAATGATTATCCAGCTCCGATGACGTGCGTCAATTCTCACGGTATGCGAAACGAATAAGAACTTACCTATATTTATCTCGAATGATGCAAATTCGTTTCGCGATTAACGAAACGAATTATCGAGAACGCGCGGTTGGTCGCGCAGCCATGAGTGGCGACAGGAGGCGGGCGCTCTATGAGCGCCCGCTGTCGTCTTGCGGCGGGGTATCTTCCAGCGGAGCCCGCAGGACGATCCGCCCATTGATCGGGCAGGTTTCGAGCTGAAGCGTAAAGCCCTGTCCGTCCTTGTGCGCCCATGCTGCGCCGACTTTTGTCCAGTAGGATTTTTCGCCCTTTTGGGTGACGTGCCAGGCCAGAAAGGCCGGGGCGTTGGGGGCGTGGGTCGTCGGGGTGTTTTTCTCGCGTGCCATGATTTCATCTCCTTTGCTTGGGTGGCTTGCTAACACCCTCCCGACAGGCCGAAGGCTTCAGGCGCGGGCTTCATGGTCAACACGGCTGGCGCAGCCAGGAGGAGCGGGCAGAGCATTGAAGGCCGTGCCGCGTTCGGCCAGGGGAATCGTAGAGCGATTCATGGGTGTCCTGCTGCAAGCCCGCCCCGAACAAACGGGGATGAATGGTGCGCGGTCAGAAAAAACGGCGGCGGCCTACATGACACGGCGGGCAAGCCGCATCAGGCGCTTCTTGCCGCACGGTCTCCAGCAATCTCATGGCGAAAATCCGCATCTGGCAAGCTGCTGGCGCTGCTTCTTTCGCGCACTTGGGACAGGGCAAACGCGATGCTTCCCTCCCTGCTGATCAGACTGGCGATCAATCCTGCGTGCTCTTGGGCGACGCAGGTCGCGCAGCGCCACGATGTGACCCGGCAACAGATTTATGCCTGGCGT
>JAFIEF010000033.1 GCA_020832655.1 Paracoccaceae bacterium | reverse complement strand
TGGTGATGATGCGCACATTGGCCTTCCAGTAGGCGTCTGTCGACTTGTCTGACATTGTGACGTCTCCCAGTTTCCTCCTGTGCCACCCCGAAAAGGGACAGCTTCCTCTGTTCCAGCCAAGGCGCAAACCTCGGCTGGTTGCAGACGCGCCGCTCCTCGAAACGCCTGCATTCCGGCACCTGATGGCGCCGACCGGTTGCCCGGAATTCTAGCTTGTCACTTGCGTGACAATTTCGGCCAGATCACCCGCGATGCGGTCAATCTCGCCCATTGCATTCACCCGCTTCAGCGCAGCTTTTTCCTCGTAATAGGTGATCAGAGGGGCGGTTTGCTCGTGATAGGCCGCCAGCCGTGCCGCCACGGTTTCGGCATTGTCATCTGCGCGGCGCTTGAATTCGGTTGCGCCGCATTTGTCGCACACACCGGCCACGGCGGGTTGTTTGAAGCTGTCGTGATAGCCTTCACCGCAATTGGCGCATGTGTAGCGGCCAGAGACACGCTCGACCATCGCCGCATCATCGACTTCCAGCGAAATCGCGGCCCCGATCTGCATCCCTTGCGCGGTTAGCAACTCGTCCAGCGCGGCGGCCTGTCCCGCAGTGCGCGGGAAGCCGTCCAGAATTACCCCCTTGGCAGTATCTGGTTCGGCCATGCGATCCTTCAGGATGGCCAGAACGATCTCGTCACTGACCAGACCCCCCGAATCCATTGCGGCCTTGGCCTTCAGCCCGGCTTCGGTTTGCGCGGCAACCGCTGCGCGCAGCAGATCACCAGTTGAAAGCTGCACCAGCCCGAATTTCTCTTCCAGCATGCGTGCCTGTGTGCCCTTGCCGGCCCCCGGAGGGCCAAGCAGGATCAATACGGCTGTTGTGGTCATGGTATCAGACATCCCTTACGCCCGGTTCATACGGTTTTCGATCAGGTCATCGACAACAGCCGGTTCGGCCAAGGTCGACGTATCCCCAAGCGATCCATAGTCATTCTCGGCGATCTTGCGCAAGATACGGCGCATGATCTTGCCCGAGCGGGTTTTGGGCAGGCCCGGTGCCCACTGGATCAGATCGGGCGAGGCAATCGGCCCGATTTCCTGGCGCACCCATTTGACCAGCTCCTTGCGCAGCTCGTCAGTTGGCTCCACTCCGTTCATCAGCGTGACATAGGCATAAATGCCCTGGCCCTTGATGTCATGAGGATAACCGACCACAGCGGCCTCGGCCACGGCTTCATGCGCGACCAGCGCCGATTCAACCTCTGCCGTGCCCATGCGGTGACCCGATACATTGATCACATCATCAACGCGACCGGTGATCCAGTAATAGCCGTCTTCATCGCGGCGGCAGCCATCGCCGGTGAAGTAGTAGTTCTTGTACTGGCTGAAATAGGCTTCCTCGAAACGCGCATGATCGCCCCAGAGCGTGCGCATCTGGCCCGGCCAGCTATCCTTGATGCACAACACGCCTTCGGCCTTGGTCTCGGTCTGGACCTCGGCAGTGGATGGGTCCAGGATTTCCGGCAGAACGCCAAAGAAAGGTTTCGTAGCAGAACCGGGCTTGTTCGGGATCGCACCGGGCAGCGAGGTGATCATGTGCCCGCCGGTCTCGGTCTGCCAGAATGTATCGACGATGGGGCATTTGCCCTTGCCGACATGGGTGTTGTACCAGTTCCAGGCTTCGGGGTTGATTGGCTCGCCGACGGTGCCCAGCAGCTTCAGCGAGGACAGGTCGTGCTTTTCAACCCATTCGGTGCCCTGCCCCATCAGCGCGCGGATGGCGGTGGGGGCGGTGTAGAACTGGTTGACCTTGTGCTTGGCGCAGACTTCCCAGAAGCGGCCCGCATCAGGATAGGTCGGCACACCTTCGAACATGACAGTGGTCGCGCCATTGGCCAGCGGACCATAGATAATGTAGCTGTGCCCGGTGACCCAGCCGACATCGGCGGTGCACCAGAAGATGTCGCCATCATGGTAGTCAAAGGTCATCTGCTGCGTCATCGAGGCATAGACCAGATAGCCGCCTGATGTGTGCACCACCCCCTTGGGCTTGCCGGTCGAACCAGATGTATAAAGAATAAACAGCGGGTCTTCGGCACCGACCTCGGTATAGGGGCAGTAGGGTGCGGCCTGTGCCATCTCGGCCTTGACGTCAAAGTCACGCCCGTCGCTCCAGGTGATCTGATCGCCGGTATGCTTGACCACAAGGCATTTCACACTGTCCTTGCAGTGTCGCAGGGCTTTGTCGGCATTCGCTTTCAGCGGGGTGCGACGACCGCCGCGCGGCGCAGTGTCGGCAACAATGACGGCCTTGGCGTCGCTGCCATTGATGCGATCTGCCAACGCATCCGGCGAAAAGCCTGCAAAAACAATGGAATGAATGGCCCCGATCCGGGCACAGGCCAACATTGCATAGGCCGCTTCCGGGATCATCGGCAGATAAATCACGACCCGGTCGCCTTTGGTGATCCCATGCGCCTTCAGCACATTGGCCATACGCGAGGTCTGTTCCAGCAATTGCTTGTAGGTGATGTGCTGGGCAGGGGTAGCAGGATCATCCGGCTCCCAGATGATGGCGGTCTGATCCCCGCGCGTCACGATATGACGGTCGATGCAGTTGGACGAAACATTCAGCGTGCCATCTTCAAACCACTTGATCGAAACATTGCCCGGCGCGAAGCTGGTGTCCTTGACCTTGGTAAAGGGCTTGATCCAGTCGATACGTTTGCCATGCTCTGCCCAGAACGCCTCGGGGTCACGTATGGAAGCCGCATACATCTCTTCGTATTTTGCGGCATCGACATGGGCATTTGCCACAAACTCGTCTGATGCAGGATAGATGCTGGACATAAAACACTCCTCCGGTCGCGGGGGCACCCGCTGCCGGGTCACAGCCCGACGCACACCCCCCAATGAATTCCATTCAGCGCAAATTGCAAACGCTGCTCCCGTCTAGCTTATAACGCATTCGTCAAAGGATGTGTAACATTTTTTAAGTAAAGGATTTTCATGTCAATTTCTTAACTGATATCGTGTAAATCATGTCAATCAGTTTTCTGGCGCATACAAGACAATTGAATTTGCCGGTTTTTTTGTCCCCGGCGACCATACGGCTTCTGGCGGAGTGCACCCCCTCATCGTTGTGCGCGCCCAGCGCACCTGGCGCGCGCAACTATTGAAAAGAATTTGCAAGCTGCACGAATTTTCCTGATTCGACCGGCAAGACAATCGGCCGAATCAGCGCAACTGCCACCCCTGCACACCACACCGACAACATCGCACACGCCTCTTGCAAGCCAGTTTGATCTGGCACACAAACACTGCCAGATGGCACATGGTGGCCAGCATCGGCATCGAATGAAAGGGCACAGGATGATCCCGGTTCAAGGATATCACAGCAAGCGCGTGGGCGTGCTGGGGCTGGGACGATCCGGGCTGGCGACCTGTGCCGCGCTTGTGGCCGGCGGCGCGACTGTTCTGGCCTGGGATGACAGCCCTGAAGCGCGTGATCGGGCCGCCGCGCAAGGCATCACCCTGGCGGATCTGGGCAGCGTCGAATGGCATGGGCTGGATGCGCTGATCACCAGCCCCGGCATTGCGCATCTCTACCCCGCCCCGAACCGGATCATCGCAGCCGCGATGGCCGCGGGCGTGCCTGTGGACAATGATATCGGGCTGTTTTTCCGAAGCTTCGCCACCATCCGCACAATGCAGTTCGACCAGCCGCCAAAAGTCGTTGCCGTCACCGGCTCCAACGGGAAATCCACCACCACGGCGCTGATCCATCACGTCCTGGGCGCGGCGGGGCGGCCGGTGCAGATGGCGGGAAATATCGGCAAGGGGGTTTTGTCCATAGACCCACCCGCCGAGGCCGAAGTGGTGGTGCTGGAACTGTCAAGCTACCAGACCGAACTCGCCCGCGCGCTGACCCCCGATATCGCTGTATTCACCAATCTTTCGCCCGATCATCTGGACCGGCATGGCGGCATGGGCGGCTATTTTGCTGCCAAACGCCGCCTTTTTGCCGAAGGCGGGCCGGACCGCGCGGTGATCGGGGTGGATGAAGCCGAAGGCCGCTTTCTGGCCGGACAACTGGGCGAGGCGCCGGAAGATGCGCGCGTGATCCGCATCTCCAGCGGTCAGAAGCTGGTGGGGCCGGGCTGGAACGTGTTTGCGCGCAAGGGGTTCTTGTCGGAATACCGCCACGGGCGGCAGGTGGTTGCGATCGATCTGCGTCCCTTCAAGGGCTTGCCGGGGGCGCATAACTATCAGAATGCCTGCGCCGCCTATGCGGTGGCGCGCTCTTTGGGGCTGGCCCCGCGCCTGATAGAGGATGCGCTGGCCAGCTTTACCGGCCTGCCCCATCGCAGCCAGTTCGTCGCCGAGGCCGCAGGCGTGGCCTATGTCAATGACAGCAAGGCCACCAATGTCGAAAGCGCCGCCAAGGCGTTGCAGGCATTTGAGCGCATTCGCTGGATCGCCGGTGGGCTGGGAAAGGATGGCGGCATTGCCGCGCTGGCACCGCATCTGGACCGCGTGAGCAAAGCCTATCTGATCGGCCATTCGGCGCGCGACTTCGCGCTGCAACTGGGCGACACGCCGCATCAGATTTGCGAAACCATCGACAAGGCAGTGGCCTGTGCAATGGCAGAGGCACAACCGGGCGAGACGGTTCTGCTGGCCCCAGCCGCGGCCAGCTTCGATCAGTTCGCCGATTTCGAAGCGCGCGGCGAGGCTTTCATGGCCGCAGTCAGGACGGGTCTGGCCAATGCAGGATGACAGCCCGCGCGGCTTTGCCTTTGCCGGCGGGGCATTCCTGATCTGGGGCATGCTGCCCTTCTATTTCAACGCTCTGGCGCATGTCCCGACAATCGAGGTGGTTGCCCATCGGGTGATCTGGGCGGTGCCGATTGCGCTGGCGGTGCTGATCTGGCTGGGGCGCACCGACGCGCTGCGAAGCGCCATTGCCACGCCGCGCATGCTGGGCATGGCCTGCGTCACGGCGGCGCTGATCTCGCTTAACTGGGGGGGTTATGTCTGGCTGGTGCAGTCCGGTCAGGCGATGGAAGCGGCGCTGGCCTATTACATCAACCCGATCTTCAATGTGTTTCTGGGCTACATGCTGCTGGGGGAAAAGCTGACAAGGCGGCAATGGGGGGCCGTGGCGCTGGCGCTGGCGGCGGTGGTCGTGCTGACCGTGGAAGCGCGCAGCCTGCCGATTGGCGCGCTGGTGGTGATCTTCAGCTGGGGCAGCTACGCCTATTTCAAGCGCGCCCTGCCCATTGGCCCCAATCAGGGCTTCGCGCTGGAGGCGCTGATCCTTTTGCCGATTGCCCTGCTGGTTCTGGGCTGGCTTTATCTTCAGGGGGATCTGTTCACCGCCACGGCCAGCGGGCCGGACTGGGCACTGCTGGTGGGCTGCGGGCTGATCACGGCTGCGCCGCTGATGCTTTATGCCAACGGGGCCAAGGCGTTGCGGCTGTCAACCATCGCGATTGCGGGCTATTCGATCCCGACCATGATCTTCCTGATTTCGGTCTTTGCCTTTCGCGAACCCTTCGAGGGCGCGCGGGTGGTGGCCTTCCCCATGATCTGGGCGGCAATGGCGCTTTATATCTGGGAAGTGCTGCGCAGGAAGCATGTTGCTGCGACGGATCATGCCGCCCCGTAAGCGGTTTCTGACCCTGTCATTCGGCGCACGCGCGGGCGCGCTATTGCAGCATCGTCATGGGGTCGATGCTGTCCTGCCCGCGCCGGATCTCGAAATGCAGGAAGCTGGGATCACCCGCGGCAACCTTGCCGATGCTCTGCCCCTGGCGGATGCGGTCGTTACGGTCGACCCGCAGTTCGTCAATATTGGCATAAACCGTCAGCAACCCGTCATCATGGCGAATGACCATCACATTCACATTGCCGGTGGTGCGGGTAATGGCCGCGACAGTACCCGCCGCGGCGGCGCGCACATCGGTGCCCGCGCTGGCGGCAATGCCGATACCTTCATTGCGCCCCGGCGCATAGGCACGGATGATGCGGCCATCGACCGGCATCACGAAACCCGCGCGCGAAGCCTCGGTGCGTTCTTGCGACAATTGCGGCGATTGCGGGCGCTCCTGCTCTGCCCGCGCCTGGGACTCGGCCGCCGGGGGGGCGTCTTCGGCGGGCATAGGGGTTGCGGCGCTGGGCGGGGCCGGGGTCGGGCTGCCACTGCCCGGCGGTGGGGTCGGTTCGGATTGCGCTTGCCGGGCCGCAGCCTCGCGCGCGACCGGGATCATCAGCACCTGGCCCTCGCGCACGCGCATTTCCGGATCAAGACCATTCCATTCGGCCAGCGCGCGCGGTGTGACATTGTAAAGCCGCGCAATGGTGAAGGCGGTCTCGCCACGTTCGACACGGTGGCGAACAGGCTGGGCCTCTGCCGGTTGCGTGCGCGTGGCAGCGGATGGTTGACCAGCTTCGGCGCGGTCAATCGCGCTTTCGGCCAGTGTCGCGACCTCGATCTCGCCTTCCCGTCGCCCCGGCTGGGCGGCAGTGCCGCGCGGCAGGGCCAGAACCTCGCCACTGCGCAACCGGGTTTCGGGGCGCAGGGCGTTGAAACTGGCCAGTTCTTCGGCTGACATGCCGACACGGCTGGCGACCGCGCCGACAGTATCGCCACTGCGCGCCACCACGACCTGATAGTCAGGGTAGGTGATAACGCCGCGCTCATCCGGGCTTGGGCGCTGGGCCGTGACTTCGCGCGCAGCATCGGCTGTGGAAAACCCTGCATGGGCACGGCGAAGATCAGGATCGAAACCATCGCAAGCCGCCAGCGCCATCAGCGCCGTTGTCCCGAGCAATGTCAGTGATCGTGTCAGGCGCATCCGGCTGTTACCTCTGCTCTTGCTGACGCGCTGGCCGTATGGTTCTGTGCCATATCGACCCGACCCGGTGCCACTTCAATGCCCCAGCCCCTCGACCAGCGGCACAAATCGCACAGCGCGCAATTCCTCATACTCGAACCCGTCCGCGTGCCGGACCGCGCGGATCAGGCTTTGCACTGTATCCGACTGCCCGACGGGGATCACCATGATACCGCCGATCTTCAACTGCGCCAAGAGGGGGCCGGGGGGGTCTTCGGCTGCCGCGGTCACGATGATGCGATCAAACGGTGCCTGATCGGGCAGCCCGTATGACCCGTCAGACACCATGCAGGTGATGTTGTGCAGGCCCAGCGTGTCAAACACACGCTGGGCCTGTTGCGCCAGGGTGCGGTGCCGCTCGACTGTGTAGACGCGCCGCGCCAGCTGCGCAAGGATCGCGGCCTGATAGCCAGAGCCAGTGCCCACCTCCAGCACCTTGTCGCGCGGATTGACCTGCAAGGCTTCGGTCATCAGTGCCACGACCGAAGGCTGGCTGATGGTCTGGCCGCAGGCGATGGGAAGGGGCATGTCCTCATAGGCGCGGTCCGCGAAATGGCCGGTGACAAAGGCGCGCCGGTCCACGGCCTCCATCGCGGAAAGCACCCGCGCATCTGTTACTGCACGCGAGCGCAGTGCATAGATGAAGCGCATCCGTGCCTCGGCCAGATCGTCGTCTTCCATCACTCCAGCGCCTTTCTGACATCATCCAGCGCGTCATATGCGGTCAGATCGGCGCGCATCGGCGTGACCGAGATATAGCCATCCAGATTGACCGCCGCGTCGCTGCCCGGCGCGGTGGGCAGATGCTGCGGCCCGCCTGTGACCCACAGGAATTTGCGCCCGCTGGGCGATATATGCGGCTCCACCCCGAAAAACGTGTCCTTGCGATAGCCCTGAAACGCCACTTTCAGCCCCCTGACATCGGCCCGCGCAACGGGGGGGAAATTGACATTATAGAACAGCCGGTAATCGCCCTGATCCCAGATGCCGCGCTCCAGCAGGCGGCGGATCACGGCTTCGCCATGCCCGATGGCGGCGTCAAACAACGAAGGTAGATCTTCCGATTGCGGCCCCATATATTGCGACAGCGCAATCGCGGGCAGACCTTGCAGCGCGGCCTCGATCACCCCGCCGACCGTGCCGGAATACATCACATTCTCTGCCGCGTTATTGCCGCGATTGACGCCTGAAAGCACCAGATCCGGGCGCGCACCCTGCAATACGTCATAAAGTCCGGCCAGAATGCAATCGGCGGGCGAGCCTTCTGCGGCGAAGCGCCGGGGCGCAAGCCTGGCGATCATGGTCGGATGCGTGTAGCTGATGCAATGCCCGACACCCGATTGTTCGAAAGCCGGGGCGACGACCCAGACCTCGCCGTCTGGTCCGGCGATATTGCGCGCGATCTGTTCCAGAACTGCCAGCCCCGGCGCGTTGATCCCGTCATCATTGGTGACCAGAATGCGCATATCGTCCCCATACTTGCCTGCTGTCCTGCTTAGTGCACTGCCCCCAGCGCGACAAGGGCATCAGCGCGTGTAGTTGGGACTTGGCGGCAGGTTGGACGAGGCCAGACGCGGATCGGATTGGCGCGGCTCAACGCTTTCATGCACCAGCGCCTGTGCGTCCAGATGCCGCCGTCGCCAGAGCGGCAGATAAAGACCGAAGACATGCCCCACCCGCATCCCGCGCGGCACGCGACGGGGCAGGAACCCTGTCAGCAACCACCACAGATTGAGCGAGTTCTGCGCCGGGGCCATCGGGTCGGGCACCACATAGCGGCCGGACCTGTCCTTGCCCTGCCGCCCCATAACGATCCGGTTCACTGTCGCACGGCGGTAATGCACGCCCAGCGCCTCGGTCTCGTCGATCATCCATTCCAGCGCAACCTTGCCCAGCGCGGATCTGGCTTCGGGGTAGCCCCCGCCGATATCGGCATGAACGCCCGCAAACCACAATTCGCGCATGTCCTGCACCTGCCCTGTGCCGCGCTTGAAGCGGTTGCCGTAAAATCTCTGCCCGTCTGGCCAGTGCAGCGGGCGATACAGCGCGCGGCGTTCATCCAGCGCCAGCGCATGGCGCACCGCCGCGACCGAGGGGTTGTCGCTGCTGTTGGCATGGGCGCGAAAACGCGGCCCGTCGCGCCCCCATTCAAAGACCGAGGACACGGTGTCGAACAGCCCAAGGCAGGCAATCGGCACCAGATCAGGGCGCAAAACCCGATACCACAGATTGATCTCTGCCCAGTCGGCCTGGGTATCGGGGCGTTCGACCACGCCCTTATAGGCGCGATAGACCTGATCGAGCAGGTTCAGATGGCGCGGCTCCATCAGCCCGAAAGCGTTCACGAACCCCGCCAGCACCCGCGCGGTATAGGCACCCCGGCTGAAGCCAAACATGACAACGCGATCCCGCGCCTGCACCCGCTTGCCGCCGCGCCTGCCGGTGTCGTAATTCTCGACCAGAAAGCGATAGGCATCCTTGACATTGCGGTCCAGCCCCCAGCCGGTTGCGCGGTCGATCATCTCTCGCGCGCGCTGGCGGTAGTAGAACAGCGTGTTCTCGCCCCCGAAGGTGCCCACACCGGGGCTGTACCAGACAAGCTGTCGGTCCGATTTCTCCAGACAACCATAAAGCCGCAAGATATTGCTGCGATTGGCGCTGACCGTGTTGGCAGTGCCGTCAAACAGCAAGATGATGGTCTTTGACATCCGAATTCACCCCCTGGTTGCATAGTAGCGCGCTTAGACGGCTTGCGTCACGCGGAATGCTTGCTTATCTGCACAACATGCGGATGGTCGGATGGCCGCGTGCCTTCGGGTGCGAGGAAAGTCCGGGCTCCATGAAGCAATGGTGCCGGGTAACGCCCGGCCGGGGCAACCCGAGGGAAAGCGCCACAGAAAACAGACCGCCCAGCCCCTTGGGGCCGGGTAAGGGTGAAACGGTGGGGTAAAAGCCCACCGCGGGACGGGCAACCGGACCGGCACGGCAAGCCCCACCAGGAGCAATGCCGAATAGGGACTTCGCGCGGGGCTGATCCTGAAGTTGCAGGATATCACCCCGCAGGGCCGCTTCAGCCCGAAGTCCGGGTTGGCAGCTAGACCCTGTCTGCAAAGGCAGGGCCAGATGAATGGTCATCGACGGGGTGTCAGCACCCCTGAACAGAACCCGGCTTACAGACCATCCGCATATTCAGCCAACTGCCGCGCAAATACAGCGCAACTCGGCTCACGCATTATGCGTATACGGCCTGTTAAGCGCGATCGGGCATGCTGGCGGTTCGAACACCAGCTTGCATGGATAGGCCACACTCTTGCCCAGTCGCAACAGGCACCGCCTGAACACGCCCCCTGGCCGGAACAACCGGCATAAGCACAACGCGCCGATTGTCGGCGGGGTGATTGACTGATGCGACAAACACTCGCCCATGAGTTTCGCGCCAACGCGACAGCCTTGCCGCGCGCCGCCCGGTTGCGTTTGCAGCCGGACAATTTCGTGCAACTGATCATGACGGTGGAAGGGCTGGTCGTCATCGCATGGGTTGCGGGCTGGCTTGCGACGGCAGGTATTTTCGATCTGTCGCTGCGCGCAGGCGGGGTCTGGCTGATGCTGGCGGCCAGCGCAGCCCTTGCCTATCGCCTGCTTGCCCGTGCTGACCAGATGCAGCACTTGCTGGGCGGGCTGGATCAGACACGCGGGGGGGCTGTTGCCCGCGCGGCGCGGGCCTGGGCCGTGGTGTTGCCCGCCACCCATCTTCTGGCCCACGCCCTTGGTGACAGCGGGCTTGCCAACAGCCTGACCGGCGCGCTGGCCGTGGCGGCGCTGTCGTGCCTGCTGCTGCGGCTGGGGGCACGGCGCGCCCTGCCCTATCTGATCGCAAACGGGCATGTCGGCTTGCGCGTGGCGGTTGCAGGCGGTGGGGCCGAAGCGCGCGAAACACTGGAACGCGTGGGCCGGATGCGGGGCCAAGGCGTGCATCTGCTGGGGCTGTTCGATGACCGCGAGGAGGCGCGCTCTGCGCTGATACAGCAGGGTGTGGCCAAGATGGGACGGATCGCGCAATTGCCCGATTTCGTGCGCCGCACGCCCACGGATCTGATCATCGTCACCATGCCCCCCAGCGCCGAGGCGCGGATCGGGCAGATCCTTTCTGATTTATGGGTTCTGCCAGTCGATATCCGCCTGTCGCCGGTCCGGACATCGCTGATCTACCGGCCCGGCACCTATCGCTGGCTGGGCGATGTACCGCTGCTGGATCTGTTCGACCGCCCCTTGCGCCTGCGCGATGCGCTGGTCAAGCGCAGCTTCGATCTGATCATCGGGGCGTTCTTGCTGGTCCTGCTGGCCCCGGTCATGGCCATCATCGCGCTTGCCATCAAGCTGGACAGCCCCGGCCCGGTCTTCTTCAGGCAGGCGCGCGAGGGCTATAATGGGGCGCCCTTCATGGTGTGGAAATTCCGCAGCCTGCATCACCACAAGACCGATCAGGACGGCACGGTGTCGGTTCAGGCCGACGATGAGCGCGTAACCCGGCTGGGCCGCTTCCTGCGCCGCACTTCGCTGGATGAACTGCCACAGCTTTTCAATGTGCTGAAGGGCGACATGTCGCTGGTCGGGCCGCGCCCCCATGCGCTGGGCGCGCGCAACCGCGATCTGCATTTTGCCCAGGCCGTGCGCGATTACGCCGCGCGCCACCGCATGAAGCCCGGCATGACCGGATGGGCGCAGATCAACGGGCTGCGCGGCCCGGTCGAGACCCCGGAACAGATTCGCCAGCGCGTCAGCTATGATCTGGACTATATTGACCGCTGGTCGCCTGTTTTCGACCTTTGCATTCTGGTGCGCACGATTCCCTCGGTTCTGGCAGCGGAAAACGCGGTCTGACGCCCTCTATTGCGGGCTTTTCGGTTGACACCCCGTCGCATCCGGGTAGAAGGCGGGTTCAGATTTCACGGGTGTGGCGGCATCGGCGTGCCCCTCCCGGTGTAGGAGAGACAACAATGGCGAAGCCCACAACCATCAAGATCCGTCTGAACTCGACCGCGGGGACGGGGCATTTCTATGTCACAAAGAAAAACGCCCGCACCATGACCGAGAAGATGACCATCCGGAAATATGACCCGGTGGTGCGCAAGCATGTCGAATACAAGGAAGGCAAGATCAAGTAATCCTGCCCGACTGCTGATGTCAAAGCCGCGCGACCCCTGGTCTGCGCGGCTTTGTGTTATGGGCGTCCACCCCTGCCAGGCGGCGCAAAGATCATGCCAGAAACGGGCGAAACTCTTCGATCACCCGAGCATAGATGCGGCGCTTGAACGGAACGATCGCGGCCAGCATTTCATCCGCCGCAATCCAGCGCCAGTGCGAAAACTCGGGATGGGCCGTGTTCAGATCGATCTGGTCATCACGCCCGGTATATCGAAACAGGAACCAGCGCTGTTTCTGCCCGCGATAACGCCCCTTCCAGATGCGCGGGACAATGTCATGGGGCAGATCATAGGCCAGCCAGTCGCTGCTTTTGGCCAGCGCCTCTACCTGATCGGCGGTGACGCTGATTTCTTCTGCCAGTTCGCGCAACGCGGCCTGCGACGGCTTTTCGCCCGCATCTATCCCCCCTTGCGGCATCTGCCAGGCCGGCACCGGGCTGTCGATACGCTGCCCTGCAAAGATCAACCCATCTGGGTTGATCAGCATGATCCCCACGCAAGGGCGGTAGGGCAGCGCCGCAATCTGCTCTGGCGTCATCTGCGCTGTCACCGCTGCCCGTTCAGCGCCGTTAGCCCGCGCAGGATATCCAGCGCATAGGCAAGCTGGTAGTCATCGCGCCGCAGCTTGGCCACGTCTTCGGCCTGACGGCGCTCTTCGTCCAGTTGGCGCTGTTCATCCTCGCTGATCTCGCCGCTGTCCAGCCGCCCGCGCAGGTCGTTTTCAGACCGCTGCTGCGGCACTTCCGCCTCATCCTCTTCGATCGGCTGGCGGCGCGGCTGCTCGACGATGATATCGGGCGACACGCCCAGCGCCTGGATCGAGCGCCCGGATGGCGTGTAATAGCGCGATGTCGTCAGGCGAATTGCCCCGTCACCGCGCAGCGGCACCACGGTCTGAACCGAGCCTTTCCCGAAACTGCGCGTGCCCACGACAATCGCGCGCCGGTGATCCTGCAACGCGCCGGCAACGATTTCGGATGCCGAGGCCGACCCGGCATTGATCAGCACGACAATCGGCTTGCCCTCTATCAAGTCCCCCGATTGCGCATTGAAGCGTTCGCCGACACCTTCGGTGCGACCGCGGGTCGAGACGATCTCGCCCCGGTCAAGAAACGCATCCGACACCCGGATGGCCTGGGTCAGCAATCCGCCGGGATTGTTGCGCAAATCCAGCACCACCCCGCCCAGATGCTCCATCCCGCCCAACTCCTCGACCGCTTCTTGCAGGCCGTCGCGCAAATTCGGGAAAGTCTGTTCATTGAAGGTGGTCAGGCGCAGGATGACATTGTTGCCCTCTGTGCGCACGCGCACGGCTTGCAGCCGGATGGTGTCGCGGATAATCGACAGATCAAAGGGTTCCGACACGCCTTCGCGCAACACAGTGATGATGATCTCTGACCCGACCGGGCCGCGCATCAATTCAACCGCCTGCGACAGGTTCAGCCCCATCAGCGATTCGCCATCGACATGGGTGATAATGTCGCCCGGTTCCACCCCGGCCTTGTCGGCAGGCGTGCCATCCATCGGGGTGACGACCTTCACAAAGCCGTCTTCCTGTGTCACCTCGATCCCCAACCCGCCGAAAGAGCCGCGCGTCTGGGTGCGCATCTCGTCAAAATCATCGGGGGGCATATAGCCCGAATGCGGGTCAAGCGAGGTCAGCATGCCATTGATCGCAGCCTCGATCAGCTTGGCGGTTTCCACCTCATCGACATACTGGGTGCGGATACGGTCGAAGACATCGCCGAACAGGTCAAGCTGCTCATAGACGGATGACGCCCTTTCGCGTTCCTGGGCAAGCAATGGCCCGGCCAGTTGCGTCGCCAGCAGGACACCAGCTATTGCACCGCCGATTCCTGCCACAACATATCGTTTCATGCGCGTTTCCTATCTTGGCTCTTGCGCCCCAGTGAATGCGAACCAGGGCTGCGGGTCAATGGGGTTGCCCCCCTCGCGAAGCTCAAAATAGAGTGTTTGACTGCGACTGCCAGCCTCTGCCACAGGGAGGGTTGCGGCGGCGTCATCGGCAGGCATGGTGCCCAGCGGCGCGTGGCGCGGCAGGATTTCGCCATGTTCCACCATCAGATCCCCCAGCCCCGCCATCACCATCAACATGCTTTCGGCGGGTTCCAGAATGACGACTTGCCCCTGCCCGACCAGCGGCCCGGCATAGCGCACGGTTCCCGACCAGGGTGCCGTTACCAGCGCTTCGGGGGCTGCTGCCAGCACAAGACCCGGCCGTCCAATGCCCAGCGCATCGGGCTGATTGAACCGGCGCAGCACGGTGGCGCGCACCGGCAGTTCCAGCGTGCCATGCGCGGCGCGGAAAGACGCAATCGGCGCATCAAGCATGGCAGAGCTGGCGCTGGCCAACTCGCCCGCCAGTTCATCCAGCGTTTGCGCGTCGCGCGCCAGCATCGCCAGCTTTTCGGGCGCATCGACCAGGCGCTTGGGCAAAGGCCCGCGATCCGCGATGGCCTGCGCCAGCGCGATGCGGGCCTCTTGCACGGCCTCCAGCCCCTGTTCCAGCGCCAGAAGCCCGTATTGGCGCGCGCGGCGCACTGCGCGCAATTCCTCCAGATCAGCGCGCAGCGTCGTGATCTCGCGCGCAAGCGACGGGGCCACTTCGCCGACAAGCTGCGCCGCGCGCGCGGCTTCCAGCGCGCCATCGGGATGCAGGATGCCAGCCACAGGGTCGATACGTTCCAGCACCGCCAACACCGACAACAGGCGCGTCACCTCGGCGCTGCGGGCATCGAAATGCTGCGCCAGTTCCGCCTCGCGCAGCCGGACATCGCGCAGGCCCGTCCGAAGCGCGCCCAGCCCGTCTTCATAACTGCGGATCGTCAGGCTGAGCGCTTCAACCTGCGCCCGCGCAGATTGCGCCTCTGTCAACTGTGCTGTCGCCGCTTCAAGCGCCTGCGCCGCAGCCATTGCGCGCCCCGCCGGGTCTGCCTGCGCCACAACGGCACTGAGCAGCAGGACAAAGGCTGACAGACCCGCGCGGATCATCGGATGATCAGGCTCTGACCCGTCATTTCGGGCGGGGCATCCAGCCCCATCAACTCCAGCACAGTGGGGGCAATATCGGCCAGCCGACCGTTGCGCAGCCTGCTGCCCTGCGGCCCGCCAATCACCGCCACCGGCACCGGGTTGAGCGTATGGGCGGTATGCGGCCCGCCGGTTTCGGGGTCGACCATCATTTCGCAATTGCCGTGATCGGCGGTCAGCAGCATCGCCCCGCCTGCCTGTTCCAGCGCATCCAGCGCATCGCCCAGCCCTGCATCCACGGCCTGACAGGCGCGGATAGCTGCCTGCAGATCACCAGTATGGCCGACCATGTCGGGATTGGCGAAATTGACCACGATCAGATCATAGCCCTGCGCGATGGCCTGAACCAGCCTGGCGCTGACTTCGGGTGCGGCCATTTCGGGTTGCAGATCATAGGTTGCGACCTTGGGGCTGGCGGGCATGTGGCGCTCTTCGCCCTGCTCTGCCCGTTCCTGCCCGCCATTCAGGAAGAAGGTGACATGGGGGTATTTTTCAGTCTCGGCCAGCCGGAACTGGCGCAGCCCATGTTGCGCGACCCAAGCCCCAAGGGTGTTGGTGATGCTCTGCTTGGGAAAGGCCGAGGCCATGAAGGCGTTATGTGCGTCCGAATAATCGACCATGCCCAGCATGGCCGCCCATTGCGGCACCTGCCCGCGATCAAAGCCGTTGAAACTGGGCGCAGCCAGCGCGGCCAGTATCTCGCGCGCGCGGTCGGCGCGGAAATTCAGGCAGAAGAACCCGTCACCGGGGCGCATGCCGCCATAGCCCGCGATCACGCTGGGCGCGATGAATTCGTCGCTTTCACCGCGCGCATAGGCATCGCTGACCGCCGCAACAGCCGAGGACGCCGCTTCGCCCTGCCCGTGCATGATCGCGCGCCAGGCGCGTTCAACGCGGTCCCAGCGATTGTCGCGATCCATTGCCCAGTAGCGCCCGATCACCGTGCCGATCCGGGCGGTTCCGGGCAGGCCATCTTGCAATTGCGCAATGAAGCGGTCGGCGCATTTCGGCGCCACATCGCGCCCATCGGTGATGGCATGGATGACCACGGGAATCCCCGCATCCGACATCAGCGCAATCACCGCATCCAGATGCGCGATATGCCCATGCACCCCGCCATCGGACACGACGCCGAACAGATGCGCTCTGCCCTTGGTCGCTTTCAGCTTGTCGATGAAAGCCAGAATCGCAGAATTTCGGGCGAAGCTGCCATCCTCGATGGCCAGATCGATCTGCCCCAGATCCATCGCCACCACACGGCCCGCGCCGATATTGGTGTGGCCAACCTCGGAATTGCCCATCTGCCCGCTGGGCAGGCCGACATCGGGGCCATGCGTGATGAGCGTGGCATTGGGACAGTCGCGCATCACGCGGTCGAAACTGGGGGTATCGGCCTGTGCCACGGCATTGCCGTTACGTTCGGGGTTCAGCCCCCACCCGTCAAGAATGCACAAAACGACGGGCTTGGTCATGGCGGGCACCTCCTTGGGTGAGGGGCCAGAGGCGGCGTGCGCCTCCGGCGGGAGTATTTGGGGCAAGATGAAAGCCCCTTTGTCAGGATTTCAACCGACGATTTCGTGCGGCCAGCAATTTCAGGCGCAGCGCGTTGAGCTGGATGAAGCCTGCGGCATCCTTCTGGTCATAGGCGCCGGCATCTTCTTCAAAGGTGACATGCGCTTCGGAATAAAGGCTGTGATCCGACCAGCGCCCGACCGTGCGCGCAAGCCCCTTGTAAAGCTTCAGCCGCACAGTGCCGGTGACATGCTCTTGCGACTTGTCGATCAGCGCTTGCAGCATCTCGCGTTCGGGGCTGAACCAGAAGCCGTTATAGATCAGTTCAGCGTAGCGCGGCATGATCGAATCCTTCAGATGCCCCGCGCCGCTGTCGAGCGTGACCTGCTCGATCCCGCGATGGGCTTCAAGCAGGATGGTGCCACCGGGCGTTTCATAAATGCCGCGCGATTTCATGCCGACAAAGCGGTTTTCCACGAAATCCAGCCGCCCGATACCGTGCTTGCGGCCATATTCATTGAGTTCGGTCAGGATGGTCGCGGGCGACATGGGCGCGCCATTGATCGCCACTGCATCGCCGCGTTCAAAAGTGATTTCGATATATTCGGGCTGATCGGGCGCATCTTCGGGGTTGACGGTTCGCTGATAGACATAGTCAGGCGCGTCATCGGCGGGGTTTTCCAGCACCTTGCCTTCAGAGGAGGTGTGCAGCAGGTTTGCATCGACCGAAAACGGCGCCTCGCCGCGTTTGTCCTTGGCAATCGGTATCTGGTTGGCTTCGGCGAATTCCAGCAACCTGGTGCGGCTGGTCAGATCCCATTCGCGCCAGGGGGCAATTACCTTGATATCGGGATTGAGCGCATAGGCGGAAAGCTCGAACCGGACCTGATCATTGCCCTTGCCGGTGGCACCATGCGCCACCGCATCGGCGCCTGTCATCTCTGCGATCTCGACCAGACGCTTGGAAATCAGTGGCCGCGCGATCGAAGTGCCCAGCAGATACAGACCCTCATAGACCGCATTGGCGCGGAACATCGGGAAGACGAAATCGCGCACGAATTCCTCGCGCAGATCCTCGATGAAGATGTTTTCGGGCGCGATGCCCAGCATTTCGGCCTTTTTGCGCGCAGGCTCCAGCTCTTCGCCCTGGCCCAGATCGGCGGTGAAGGTAACGACCTCGCAGTCATATTCGGTTTTCAGCCATTTCAGGATGATCGAGGTATCCAGCCCGCCCGAATAGGCAAGCACGACTTTCTTGGGGGCGGTTTTCATGGCGGCTCCGATCTCTATTCCGGTCTGGCTGATCGTCTATTGGCTTTGCTGGCTGTGGGCAAGGGGCTGTCGCCTGTGCGGCCCGGTCGCATCCGGCAAGGTTGCGTTTTGCGGCCCCGCGCTGCTAATTGTCCTGACCGGGTCACGGGAGGACAGCAATGACAGAGCGGCTGGAACTGGTTCGCGGGGTGGTGCATCCGTGGCATCATGACCATTTCGGGCATATGAATGTGCGCCATTACGCGCCCTTCTTCGATGATGCCAGCTATCATATGTGGACAAGGCTGGGGCTGGCCTATCGCGACCTGCTGGCGCAATACGGCCTGCACGCGGTTTCGGCCGAGGCCAGGACCCGTTTCGTACAGGAGCTTCAGGCCGGCGACCTGATCATGATCGACGGGGTGGTGTCGCGGATCGGAACCAAAAGCTGCGCCTTCCATCTGCGCATGATCCATGCCGATACCGGCGCGCTGCATGCAACCTATGATCTGGTCGAGGTGTTCTTTGACCCCAAGACCCGCCGCTCTGCCACCATGCCCGATACCGTGCGCGACCGGCTGCAACGCTATCTGGTGGCTGAATGAGCAGCTTCGTTCAGGCGGCGCGCGATGCAATGGCACAGATGCGCGCCTTGTTTCCTGCCACGCCCCTGCTGCGCAATGACTATCTGTCGGCAAAGTTCGATGCAGATATCTGGCTGAAGCGCGAAGACCTTTCGCCGGTGCGCAGCTACAAGATACGCGGCGCGTTCAATGCCATGCGCAAGCGGCTTGCAACGCACCCTGACCAGCGCCATTTCGTCTGCGCCAGCGCGGGCAATCATGCGCAGGGTGTGGCCTTTGCCTGCCGCCATTTCGGGGTTCAGGGCACGATCTTCATGCCTGTCACCACCCCGCAGCAGAAGATCATGAAAACCCGCAGCTTTGGCGGCGACAATATCGAGATCCGCCTGACCGGGGACATGTTCGATCAGGCGCTGGCCGCGGCACAGGGCTTTTGTGCCGAGCTTGGCGCGTATTTCCTGTCGCCCTTCGATGATGACGATGTGATCGAAGGTCAGGCCAGCATCGGGGTCGAGTTGCTGGAACAGATGGGGCGCGCGCCGGATATCCTTGTCCTGCCGGTGGGCGGTGGCGGGCTGGCGGCGGGGTTGCGCTGCTTCCTGCAACAGGCCGCGCCGCAAACCGAATTGCGCTATGTCGAACCCGTCGGCGGGGCCAGTCTGCGCGCGGCGCTGGCGGCGGGCCAGCCCGTCACCCTGCCCCAGCTTGACAGTTTTGTTGACGGTGCCTCGGTCGCACAGGTCGGCGCGCGCAGCTTCGCGCGATTGCGCGATATCGCGCCCGATCATGTGCTGACCGCGCCGGAAAACCGCATCTGCATCACCATTCTGGACATGCTCAATCAGGAAGGGATCGTGCTGGAACCCGCAGGCGCGCTGTCAATCGACGCGCTGCCGGATCTGGCCCGGACGATCCGTGGCAGGAAGGTGGTTTGCGTGGCCTCTGGCGGGAATTTCGATTTCGAGCGCCTGCCAGAGGTCAAGGAGCGCGCAATGCGCTATTCCGGCACCAAGAAATACCTTCTGCTGCGCCTGCCGCAGCGCCCCGGCGCGCTGCGCGATTTCCTGCAAACGCTGGGACCGGATGATGATATTGCGCGCTTCGAATATCTGAAGAAGACGGCACGCAATTTCGGCACCGTGCTGCTGGGCATAGAGACCAGCAAGCCAGAGAATTTCAGCGCGCTGTTTGACCGGATCGAGGCGACGGGGTTCACCTTCACCGATATCACCGATGACGAGGTGATCGCGAATTTCATTGTGTGATCCGGCGTTGATTATCAAACCAGCGCCGGGGCGCGGAGCTATGCTTCCGCCTGCACCGCAGCGCGCCAACCATCCTGCAAGGCGTCCATCCGCAAAGGAAATCCCGCCAGCACATCTGCGCAAGCGGCCGCATCCAGCGTGCCGGTCGCATTCGTGGCTTCGCCCTGGGCGCATTGGCGCGAAATATCGTCAATGCCCAGATTAAGAGCCGCCCCTTTCAGGAAATGGAACGCTGCCGACTGATCAGCCGGGGTTGTCGCGGCTTCCAGGCTGATCAACCCCTCTGCCACTTCCTCGCAAAACAGATCCAGCACTTCCTCGAAAGCGTCTGCACCAATTTCTTCATACAATTCGCGTACTCTTGCCCAGTCAATCACGGTGTTTCCCCGATACTGTCGCATGTGATGGAGTTTACTGATGATGGCTTAACCTATCGTAACCCATGCCGCAAACAAAGAGATCAACCCTTTACCCTCGGTTAATATAAACCGGCGATGCTACCCGTGCAGTCTATCAAGTGACCCGAGGTCTTGTTTGGAAAACGCTGTGAAAGTGCCATCTGTGGGCCGCAATTGCCGGGCAAAAGCCCGGAAATATGCGTTGATCGTCGATGACAGCCGCGCACAGCGACTGGTGTTCGCGCGCCACCTGAACGCCTGGGGATATGAAACGGTAGAGGCCGGGTCCGGCGAGGAAGCCCTGACACTTTGCCGCAGCCGCCACTTTGACCTTGTGCTGTCTGACTGGATGATGCCGGGGATGAGCGGGCCGGAATTCTGCCGCGAGTTCCGCGCCTGCCCGCAAGACAGCTACAGCTATTTCATCCTGCTGACATCGAAGAACGACAAATCCGCCGTGGCCGCAGGGCTGAATGTCGGGGCCGATGACTTCCTGTCGAAACCGGTTTCAACCGTGGAACTTCATGCCCGCATCAAGGCTGGCGAACGCCTGCTGGCGATGGAGCGCGAAGTCAAGAAAGCCAATCACGAGTTGCGCCACACTCTGGATGAATTGCAGCAGGTCTATGACGCGCTGGAACGCGACTTGCGACAGGCGCGCAATCTGCAACATATCCTGATCGGCGAAAGGCAGCGTGATTTCGGAAATTGCAAGGTCGCCTTCCTGTTGCAGTCCTCTGGTCATGTCGGTGGTGATCTGGTCGGGGCATTTCGCATAGATGCTGGGCGCATCGGTGTGTACTCGATCGATGTCGCAGGGCATGGGGTGGCGGCGGCGATGCTGAGCGCGCGTATCAGTGCCCTGTTCGCCGCCGGTGCCGACAGCCAGAATGTTGTCATCGGGCGTGATCCGGTTACGGGTGAAAGAACTGTCTTGCGCCCCGAACAGGTGGCCGCGCGCATGAACCAGATGATGCTGGAAGAAATGGACACAGAAGCCTATCTGACAATGGCTTATGCCGATATCGACCTTACCACCGGCCGGGCACAGATCGTGCAGGCAGGCCACCCGCATCCGGTCGTGCAACGGGCTGGTGGCAATGTCGAATTTCTGGGCGAAGGCGGCCTGCCCGTCGGGCTGATCGCGCAAGCGGAATATTGCAGTTTCGAAATCACATTGTCGCCCGGCGACCGCCTGTTCCTGTATTCGGACGGGATCACCGAATGCACCAATGCCCGCACTGACGAATTCGGCCAGACCCGTCTTGGCGAACTGCTCAAGCGTCTTCAGGCAACCAATGGCTGCGCCTTTCTTGATGCGTTGAAATGGGAATTGGGTCAATGGGCCGGGAAGGACGAGTTTGCCGATGACGTGTCCGCCGCAGTGATCGAGTTCGCTGGCATCCAGACGCCCTGACCCCGTTGCCAGCGGCGGCCAAGGCGCTTGCGTCCACTTGAAAGCAATTTCAGAAAAAGTTGACAGACTTTGTCGGTTCGAAATTGCGACAAAACAAAAGGTTAAGGCATTGAAGGCGATTCAACGAAAAGCCGAAATGCTTGAAAACGGATGAAGCGGGCAGACGCGCCCCGCGCGCGATGTGTTGCACCCAATGCTATGGCACCGAAGCGCGACAGCGCCCGATAACCCTTGAACATCCCCCCGAGTCTTGATCTGTTTGCGCAGAGCGCTTGCGCGCAAACAAAGCCATATGGGGGGCACTTGTCACAGTTTCTGACAACATCCGAAGGACGCAGGCTGGCCTATCATGCCAGCCCCGGCACCCAGCCCGGTATCGTTTTTCTGGGCGGGTTCAAATCCGACATGAGCGGCACCAAGGCGGTCTATCTGGAAGACTGGGCGAAAGCACAGGGACGCGCCTTTCTGCGCTTCGACTATTCGGGCCACGGGGAAAGTTCGGGTGCCTTTGCCGATGGCTGCATCGGCGACTGGGCACAGGATGCCGCAGCAGCGCTGAGTGCGCTGACCGAGGGGCCGCAAATCCTTGTGGGGTCATCAATGGGCGGCTGGATCGCGCTGCTGCTGGCCCGTCGGATGCCGGAACGCGTGGCCGGGCTGGTCGGCATTGCCGCCGCCCCCGATTTCACCGAGGACAGCATGTGGCCACAGCTTTCGGATGCGCAGCGCAACCAGATCCTGACCGATGGTCAGACCGAACTGCCCAATGACTATGACGACCAGCCCTATATCCTGACCCGGCGGCTGTTCGAGGATGGCAAGGCCCAGCTTGTGCTGCGCGCGCCCCTGGCGCTGCCCTTTCCGGTGCGGCTGGTGCAAGGCAGCGTGGATGAGGCCGTGGCGACATCAGTGCCGCTGCGCCTGATGGAACATGCCCAATGCCCCGACATGCAGCTGCGGCTGGTCAAGGATGCCGATCACCGCTTTTCAACACCCGAATGTCTGGCAATGATCACTGCGGCGATTGCCGAAGTCGATGCCGCGCGGCAGCGGGCCGGAGGCTGACAGGCGGCGGGCGCT
Source organism: Paracoccaceae bacterium (assembly GCA_020832655.1). GTDB lineage: Bacteria > Pseudomonadota > Alphaproteobacteria > Rhodobacterales > Rhodobacteraceae > Roseinatronobacter. The sequence goes on along the minus strand of JAFIEF010000033.1, from coordinate 11,421 downwards.
ACACCTTGTCCATAGCCGCGACCTTGCCCTCTGACAAAAGGTGGCAGGTGGCAAGGCCCGTCCCGGTCGATCTGGCCTCTGGTGTGGTGCTGCGGCAGATATCCATCACATGCGGGCAACGCGGGTGAAAGGCACAGCCCGAAGGCGGGTTGATCGGGTTGGGGATTTCGCCCGTGACAGGCGTGCGCCGGCGCCCCGACAGCGCCAGATCGGGCACCGCATCCAGCAGCATCCGCGTATAGGGGTGCTGCGGGTCGGTAAACAGCCGCTTGGCATCAGCCACCTCGACCAGCCGACCCAGATACAGCACGCCAATGCGGTTCGACATATGCCGCACCACGCTAAGATCATGGCTGATCAGCAGATAGGTCAGGCCGAACTCATCCTGCAGATCGCGCATCAGGTTCAGGATTTGCGCCTGCACCGACACATCCAGCGCCGAGGTCGGTTCATCACAGACAATAAATTCGGGCTTTGACGACAGCGCACGCGCAATCGCGATGCGCTGGCGCTGGCCGCCAGAAAATTCATGCGGGAATTTTTCGGCATCTGCGGCGGACAACCCCACCAGATCCAGCAGCCGCCCGACCTCGGCGTGGATTTCCGCCCCGCGCAAAAGGCCGAAAGTGCGGATCGGTTCGGCAATGATATCGCCCACCCGCCAGCGCGGATTGAGGCTGGCAAAGGGATCCTGAAAGATCATCTGAAAGCGCCGCCGCAGCACCCGCATGGCCGACCCTTGCGCGAAATCCATCACCTGCCCGTCAAAGCGGATTACCCCGGCTGATGCTTCCAGCAAGCCCACGATCATCTTGGCGATGGTCGATTTGCCCGACCCGGATTCGCCCACCAGCGCAAAGGTCTCGCCGCGGCGGATTTCGAAGCTGACATCGGCATTGGCGGTCAGATACTGCTTTTCTTCGCCTTCGATGACCCGGTTCAGCCAGGGCTTCGAGACATCGAAACGCCGCGTCAGCCCCTGAACCGACAAGAGCACATCAGACATCGGACGCCTCCTTGTCATAGAGCCAGCAGGCGACATGCCGCCCGCCCTCGCGCGCGATCAGGTCGGGCCGTGCGATACGGCAGCGCTCGAACACCTGCGGGCAGCGCGGGTTGAAAGCGCAGCCTTGCGGGATGGCATTCAGCCGCGGCATCGATCCGGGGATCTGCGTCAGCCGGTCGGCGGTCTGGGTCAGGGTCGGGATCGACCCCATCAGCCCGGCTGTGTAGGGGTGTTCGGCGCGCTGGATCACATCGCGCACTGGCCCGATCTCGGCCAGCCTGCCCGCATAGAGCACGGCCACCCGGTCAGCGGTTTCGGCAATCACCCCCATATCATGGGTGATCAGCATCACCGACGCCCCCCTTTCGGCGCAGATTTCCTTCAGCACATCGATGATCTGCGCCTGAACCGACACATCCAGCGCCGTGGTGGGTTCGTCTGCGATGACCAGTTCGGGTTCTGCCGCCAGCGCCAGCGCGATCACCACCCGCTGGCGCATCCCGCCTGAAAAGTGATGCGGATAGTCATCGATGCGGCGCGCCGCTGCGGGAATTCCCACCCGGTCGAGCAGCGCCACGGCGCGTTTGCGCGCCTCTTTTTCCGAAACATCAATATGGGTGCGGATGGTTTCGATCAGTTGCTCGGCCACTGTGTAAAGCGGATTGAGGCTGGTCAGCGGATCCTGAAACACCATGCCGATGCGGCGGCCGCGGATCCGGCGCATCTTTTCGGGGGGCAGAGTGTCGATACGTTCGCCCCGCAGCCAGATTTCGCCCGAGGCCACCCGCCCCGGCGGTTCCAGCAGCCCGATGATCGCGGCCCCGGTCAACGACTTTCCGGCCCCGGATTCGCCCACCATGCCCAGCACCTCGCCCTCGGCAATGTCGAAAGAGACATGGTCAAGCGCGCGCAAAATGCCCCGGCGGGTGGGGAATTCAACGACCAGATTGCGGACAGACAAAAGCGGCTGAGACATCAACGCAACCTCGGGTTCAGCGCGTCGCGCAGCCAGTCACCCAGCAGATTGACCGACAGCGCCAAGGCCAGCAGCGTGATCGAGGGGAACAGCAATATCCACCACTCGCCCGAAAACAGGAAGCCCTGTCCGATGCGGATCAGCGTGCCCAGCGAGGGCTGCGTAGGCGGCACGCCGACGCCAAGGAAACTGAGCGTCGCCTCGGCGATGATGGCCAGTGCCAGCCCGATCGTGGCAATCACCAGAACCGGCCCCATCACATTGGGCAGGATATGGCGCAGCAGGATTTTCGCCGGATGCGCCCCGATCACGCGCGCGGCCTGCACATATTCCTTGTTCTTTTCCACCATCGTCGCGCCGCGCACCACGCGGGCATATTGCACCCACTCCGCCAGGCCGATGGCCACGATCAGTACCCATATCGCCATCGCCTCGCGATAGGCCGGCGGGATGAAGCCGCGCGCCACCCCGAAGATCAACAGCGCCAGCAGGATCGAGGGAAAGGTCAGTTGCACATCCGCAACCCGCATCAGCAAACTGTCTACCCAGCCGCCGCGATAGCCTGCAATCAGCCCCAGCGTGATGCCCAGAACCATCGCAAACAGCACCGCCATGAAGCCCACAAACAGCGAGATGCGCGCGCCGAAAAGGATAGTCGAAAACACATCACGGCCCTGATTGTCGGTGCCCAGCCAGTAGACATTGCCAGTGAATGCATTGGGTTCCATCGGCGGCGTGAAGCCATCCATCAGGTTCAGCGTGGCCGGGTTGAACGGGTCATGCGGGGCAATCCACGGCGCGAACACCGCCGCCAGAATGATGATCAGCGACACCACAGCGGCAATGATCGCCAGCGGCGAGCGGCGGAAGGAATAGGCGATATCGCTGTCCCATGCGCGGGCAAGGGCGTTGGGGCGGCTTTCATCAGGCGTGAACTCTGTCATCGATGCGCCCCCTCAACTCTTGGCATTCGCGCGGTCAACGCGCAGGCGCGGATCGACCGCGTAATAGAGCAGATCGACAATCAGATTGATCACCACGAAGACCAGCGCGATCAGCATCAGATAAGCCGCCATCACCGGCACATCGACAAACTGCACCGAACGGATGAACAGCGCGCCCACGCCGGGCCATTGAAACACGGTTTCCGTGATAATCGAAAAGGCGATGATGCTGCCCATCTGAAGCCCGGTAATGGTGATCACCGGCACCAGCGTGTTCTTCAGCGCATGGCCGAAATGCACGGCGCGGTTCGACAGCCCGCGCGCGCGGGCGAATTTGATGTAATCGGTGCGCAGCACTTCCAGCATCTCGGCGCGCACCAGCCGCATGATCAGCGTCATCTGATACAGCCCCAGCGTGATCGCCGGCAGAATCAGCGAAGCGCGCCCCGATTCGGTCAGCAAGCCAGTGCGCCACCAATTGCCGATATAGACGGTCTCCCCCCGCCCGAAGCTGGGCAGCCATTGCAGTTCCACCGCGAACACCCAGATCAGCAACACACCGATCAGAAAGGTGGGCAGCGACACGCCGATCAGGGACACTGTCATGATGGTGCCCGACACCCAGCTGCCCCTGCGCAGCGCCGTATAGACCCCAAACCCCACGCCAAAAGCAAAGGCCAGTATGCCCGAGACCAGCGCCAGTTCCAGCGTGGCGGGCAAGCGCGACAGGATCAGCTCCATCACCGGTTGCTGCAGTCGGTAGGAAATGCCGAAATCACCCGTGGCGGCGCGGGCGATGAAATTCCAGAACTGCACGATAAAGGGGTCATTCAGCCCCAGCGCCTCGCGGATTTCGGCGCGTTCGGCCAGCGTGACTTCCTGCCCCACCATAGAGGCAATCGGATCCCCGACAAAGCGAAACAGCGCAAACGACACCAATGCCACGGCCAGCATCACAATGACCGATTGCACCAGACGGCGCAGGATGAAGGCGATCATGTCAGACCTCGGATAACGGGATCAGGTCAGCAAAGCTGCCCCAAGGCAAAAAGACCCGCGCGGGTTGTCGCCGCGCGAGTCCATTCGTCAAGCCATTCTCAGTCGAATGTCACCGTGGTCATGCGCGGCTGGTTTTCCGGATGCACATCCAGATTGATGCCATCGCGCATGGCATAGGCCAGCACCTGGTTATGCACATTCAGGAAGATGCGATCTTCCATCACCTGATCCCAGATTTCGGCGATGACCGCGTCGCGCGCCTCCAGGTCGGTCATGGTGGCCAGCGATTCGATCTTGGCGTCGAGTTCCGGGTTGGAATAGCGCGCGCCGTTGAAGGCACCATAGCTGCCTTCGCGCGAGTGCACGAGGAAATCGAACACATACTGGCTGTCAAAGGTCGGAACGCCCCAGCCCAGCATGTAGAAATCGGTCTCCCAGTTCTCGATCAGCGGGAAATGCAGCGACCGGGTCTGCGCGTTCAGGTCAACATTGATGTTGATCCGCGCCAGCATCCCCACCAGTGCCTGACAAATCGCTTCATCATTCAGATAGCGGTCATTGGGGCAGTCAAGCTGGACCGAGAAACCATTCGGATAACCGCCCTCTGCCATCAATTCGCCCGCGCGGGCAAGATCCGGGTCGCCGAAGGCGTGCATCTCTTCTGTCCAGCCATTGACGAAGGGCGGCAGCGGCGCAGCCGAGGGCTGCGATTCACCACGCATCACCACTTGCTGGATGGCGTTACGGTCAATCGCCAGCGACATGGCCTCGCGCACTTCAGGGCTGGCGAAGGGGTTGCCTTCGGCATTGGAAGAGGCCAGCGATTCCGACACCATGTCATAGCTGAAGAAGATGTTGCGGTTTTCCGGGCCGCGCACCACGCGGATGCCCTGCGTCTGTTCCAGCCGCGCGATGTCCTGCACCGGCACGTCCTGCACGATATCCACCTCACCCGACAGCAGGGCGGCGACACGGGTCGCGGCTTCTGAAATGGGCGTGTAGATGATTTCGCTCACGGCAGGTGCATCATCCCAATGATCCGCAAACACCTGAAGCACGGTGCGCACTTCGGGGTCACGCTCAACCAGCATATAGGGGCCGGTGCCATTGGTGTTGCGCACCGAATAGGCTTCTTCACCCGCGGCGAAATTGGGCGAGGTTTCAACCCCGTTCGCTTCGGCCCAGGCCTTGGACATGATGAAGGTGTTGGTCAGGTTCTGCACATAAAGCGGCGCGGGACCAGCCATACGCACATGCACAGTGGTGTCGTCTACCGCGGTCACTTCCTCTACCGCCGCATGCAGCGCCGCCATGCCCGAAGGGGGCGTGCGCGCACGGTCAAGCGAGAAGACGACATCTTCCACGGTCATTTCGCTGCCATCGTGGAATTTCACGCCTTCGCGGATGGTGAAAACCCAGACCGTTTCGTCATCATCGCTGATGCCCCATTCGGTGGCCAGACGCGGGGTCAGCGACCCATCATCAGCCCGTCCGACCAGGGTTTCATAGATGTGATGGTTCAACGTATGGGTCGGCCCTTCATTCTGGCTGTGCGGGTCCATCGTCAGCGCATCGCCCACCCGCGCCCAGCGGATGGTTTCAGCAGTGGCCGCAATGCCAGAGGCCACCAGCGCCGTTGCTGCAACTCCGGCCAGAAGCCCCGTACGCGAACTGCGCAGAATTGATTTAACACGCATTTCTGTTCTCCCTGTGTTGATATGTATTCTGGTTATGTCTTTTTATGTCTCCAGAACATGGGAAATTGTTCCAATGTTTACGGGAACAAGTCAAGCAGCGTGTGGCGATAGCGTAACGTCAACATGACGGGCCAGCAGGGCCGGTCAGCGGGCTATGCTTGTGGCGGGTCGGTCTGTCGCAATATATGGCACAGCGCCAGGATACCCGCCGCCATCGCATCAGGGTCGACGAATTCGTCCGGGTGATGGCTGATGCCGCCACGGCAGCGTGTGAAGATCATGCCGATATCGCACAGGGCGGCCATTGCCGAACTGTCATGCGTCGCCCCAGAGGCCAGATGCAATGCGGGGTGGCCAAGCTGTGCCAGCGCATCCGACAGCCGCGTGATCATCTGCGGCGCGCAGGGCGTGGCGGGCTGGTCATAGCTGCGCGCCATTTCCAGCCCCAGCCCGCGCCGCGCTGCGATATCATGGCCTGCACGGGTCAGTTCAGCCGCAGCCCGCGCACGCAGCTTGTCCGAGGGCGCGCGGATTTCCAGCGCGAGCGCGACCTCGCCGGGCACGGCATTCACCGCCCCCGGCCTGACCTGCATCGTTCCGATATTGGCCAGCAGCCCTTCGGTGTCGCGCGCCAATGCCTCGACCGCAAGCACCAGTTCGGACGCGCCGGCCAGCGCGTCGCGGCGCAGCGTCATCGGCATGGTCCCGGCATGGGCCGCCTGCCCGCGCAAGGTCGCACTATGCCGTTCGATCCCGCAAATCGCCGTTACAACGCCCAGCCCGGCACCGGCATGTTCCAGCACCGGTCCCTGTTCAAGGTGGATCTCGATCCAGCCCAGAATCTGCGCCGGGTCGCGTTTCAATATGGGCAGCCGGTCGGGCGACAGCCCGAAATCTTCCATCGCGCGGCGCAGCGACACCCCGTCGCTGTCGCACAGATCCAGTGCTGCCATGTCGAAACGGCCCGCCAGTACGCGCGGCCCCATCAGCGCGGTGGGAAAGCGCACCCCCTCTTCATCGGCGAAGGCCAGAACCTCGACGGCGAAGGGCAGGCTGACCCCGTCCTCGCGCAGCTTCTGCAAGGCCAGAACCGGCAGCACAACGCCCATGATGCCGTCATATGCCCCCCCTTCGCGCACCGAATCCTGATGCGACCCCATCAGCAGGGTAGGCGCACCCTCTGGCCCGTCCCTCCGCCCGATCAGCGTGCCCGCATCGTCGAGCGTTACCGCCAGCCCGGCCTGTTGCATCAAGTCGCACAGCACATCCAGCGCGGCGCGGTGTTCGGGGGTGAAGGGCAACCGCGTGACGCCCGGTCCGGGCGCAGAGCATTGCGCCAGCCGGTCCAGCCATGCTTGCGCAGCTATTCCCGGATCAGGCGCAGACATTAGCGCGCTCGGGGTCGTTGCGGGTCGGGACACAGGGCAGCCATGCGGCATAATCACCGCTCTGGCTGCGGCGGTGCAACTCCTGCAAGGCAGTGATCGGGTCTTCGGCCCAATCGACGCGCAGATCCAGCGGGGCTGCGTCATCCGAAACCACCAGCAGCGCGGCAGATTGCAGCCCGCGCGTATCCCCACCGGCGGCTTCAGCCGCCTGCAGTGCCGCGACCAGCCGCGCCGCCAGGCTGCCCCCTGCCCCCAGAAACGCATCGCGCAACGCCACCAGAACATCCGCCCCCGCCAACAGATTGCCCGACACCACCAGCCCCGGCGCAATCAGCGCCCCCTTCCAGTCAGTGTTGCGCGCGCCGCTATGACAGGCCGTGGTGCCGGCGCGGTCAAGCGCTGCAAGCTGACGCCAGTCGCGCCCGCCATCCGGGGCGGTCACATCGGCCACCGCCTGTGCGGCGCTCTGGCCTGCGCGCATCCGCTCCAGCGCATCCTCGCCCCACAGGGTAGAGGGGGCGGCCCCCTGCGAGGCAGTCATGCCCGCCCGCGAATCGCCGCGCAACACCCAGCCGCCCACACAAAGCGCGCCGGTTGCCGCCGCCCCGCCCATAGCCCCATTGCCCAAATCTTGCGCAAGAATCGAAAAGGTCATGTGTTTGTTTCCCAAGCCTGGACCAATTTATCATGAAAATTTTGACGAATGCAAATTATCATGATAAATTGGCCTAAATAAACTCAGCAACAGGGAGTGCCGCAAATGGCCTTTTCATCACTCACCCGCCGTGGCTTCGGGGTTCTGACAGCCGCATTACTGGCCAGTTCCGCGCTTGTCGCGCCCGCAAATGCCCAGACCCCGCCCGGCGTGCTGGTGGTGGGCCAGATCGCCGAACCACAGGCGCTGGACCCCCATGCCGTGACCGCAGTCAATGATTTCCGCATCCTGATGAATGTCTATGACGGGCTGGTGCGCTATGCTTCCGGCACGCTGGAGGTGGAACCGGCACTAGCCGAAGCTTGGGAAATTTCCGACGATGGCACGGTCTACACCTTTACCCTGCGCGATGGTGTCAGCTTTCATGATGGCAGCGCCTTTGATGCCGATGCCGTGGTCTGGAATTTCGAGCGGATGCTGAACGAGGACCACCCCTATCACCACACTGGCCCGTTCCCGCTTTCCTTCTTCTTCAGCGCGATCGACAGGGTCGAAGCGCTGGATGCCACCACAGTGCGCTTCACCCTGAACGAACCCTATGCGCCCTTCCTGTCCAATCTGGCCTATCCCACAGGGCTGATCGTTTCGCCCGCTGCGGTGATGGAGCATGGCGATGATTTCGGGCGCAACCCGTCGGGCACCGGCCCGTTCCGCTTTGCCGAGTGGCGCTCGAACGAACGCGTCGTCGTCACCCGCAATGACGAGTACTGGGATGGCAGCTCTGGCACCGAGGCAGTGATCTTCCGCCCCATCACCGACGCCAATACCCGCGTCGCGGAAATGCTGTCGGGCGGGATTGATGTGATGGTCGAAGTGCCGCCCGTCGCGATTTCGCAGTTTCAGGGCGCGCAGCACACAGTGCATGAGCAGGCCGGGCCGCATCTTTGGTTCCTGATCCTGAATGCCAAGGAAGGGCCGTTCGCCGACCAGCGTGTGCGTCAGGCGGCAAACTACGCCATCAACAAGGAAGCGCTGGTGAATGACGTGCTGGAAGGCACCGCCACGGTCGCGGCAGGGCCGATCCCGCCCGCCTTTGCCTGGGCCTATAATGAAGAGCTGGAACCCTATCCCTACAACCCCGAGCGCGCCCGCGAACTGATTGCTGAAGCCGGGGCTGACGGCGCAAGCCTGACCTTCTATGTCACCGAAGGCGGTTCGGGGATGCTGGACCCGATCCCGATGGGCACGGCGATTCAGGCCGATCTGGCCGCTGTGGGCTTTGATGTGAGGATCGAAACCTATGAATGGAACACCTTTCTGGGCCGCGTGAATCCGGGGCTGGAGGGCAAGGCAGATCTGGCGCAGATGGCGTGGATGACGAATGATCCCGACACGCTGCCCTTTCTGGCGCTGCGCACCGATGCCTGGCCCGATGCGGGCGGGTTCAATTCGGGCTATTATTCCAATCCTGAAGTAGATGCCCTGCTGGAAGCGGCGCGGGTTGAAACCGACCCCGACGAGCGCGCACGGCTTTACCGCGAGATGCAGGTGATCGTGCAGGAAGACGCGCCCTGGGTCTTCGTGGCGAACTGGATGCAGAACGCCGTGACCTCGGATGCGGTTGAAAACTTCCAGCTGGAGCCATCCTTCTTCCTGCTTCTGAAAGACGTGGTGAAGAACTGAGGCGGGAAAGCAGGGGGGCTGTCAGCCCCCCTCACCAGCCCCCTTGCGGGGCTGGTTTCACCCCCCGAGGATATTTCAAGCAAGGATGAAACCAAGGGGGAGTATCCTGTGGGCGGTTATATCCTGAAACGATTGCTCTCGGCGATCCCGGTGCTCTTGGGCATTACGGTGATCGTGTTCCTGATCATGGCGATGATTCCGGGCGACCCGGCCACGGCGATATTGGGCAGCTATGCCACGCCGGAAAATGTCGAGCGCCTGAACCGCCATCTGGGGCTGGATGAGCCGCTATGGCGGCAATATTTCATCTGGCTGGGCAATCTGTTGCAGGGCGATTTCGGGCGTTCCTTCGCGCTGAACCGGCCGGTTCTGGATGAAATCCTTGACCGTTTTTCGGCCACGCTGATTTTGGCGGGCACGGCTTTCGTGCTGTGCGCGCTTTTGGGTATTCTGGCGGGCGTGGTGTCTGCGGCCGGGCAATACGGGATGGCGGACAAGACGATCACCTTTGTCGTGATCCTTGGGATTTCAGTGCCGTCCTTCTTTCTGGGCATGATGATGATCCTGCTATTTGCAGTGCAACTGCGCTGGTTCCCGGTTTCGGGGATGTATTCGATCTGGGGCGGGGGCGATCTGCCTGATCTGATCCGGCATCTGACCATGCCCGCGATTGCGCTTTCCGTGGTGGCCACCGGGGTTGTGGCGCGGCTGTCGCGCGGCGCCATGCTGGAAGTTCTGCGGCAGGATTTCATCCGCACCGCGCGGGCCAAGGGCGTGCATGAGCGCCGCGTGATCTGGGGCCATGCGCTGCGCGCGGCGATGGTCGGCATCATCCCGGTGCTGGGCATTCAGGCGGGCTTCGTGCTGTCGGGTGCGGTCTATATCGAGATGGTGTTCCAATGGCCCGGTGTCGGGCGGATGCTGGTCGATGCGATTCTGAAACGCGACATCCTGCTGGTGCAGGGCGGCGTGGTGTTCGTGGCTGCCTGTTATGTGGGCTTCAATATCGTTGTGGATGTGGCGCAGGCCTGGCTTGATCCGAGGATCAAGACATGAGGCTGTTCCTGCGTCTTCTGTTTCGCAACAGGCTGGCGGGCTTCGGCGCGGTGGTTCTGGGGGTGATCGTGCTGCTGGCGCTGTTGACGCCGCTTCTGCCGCTGCACCCGCCAAATGAAACCAACACCGCCAATCGCTATCTGCGCCCCTTCTCTGACGGGCATTTGCTGGGCACCGACCATCTGGGCCGTGACCTGCTGTCGCGGCTATTGTGGGGCACAAGGCTGTCGCTGGCGGTGGGTTTTGCCGCCGCGCTGATTGCCGGGCTGCTTGGGGCCGCAGTCGGGGTGATCGCAGGCTATTTCGGCGGGCGCACCGATAATGTCACCATGCGCGGCATCGATATGCTGATGGCGTTTCCCTATATCCTGCTGGCGCTTGCGATTGTCGCGGTGCTTGGACCGGGGCTTTTGAATGCGCTGATCGCGGTGGCGGTGGTGAATATCCCCTTCTTCGCGCGGAATATTCGTGGAGTGACTGTGGGCATTGCGCATCGCGAGTTCATCGATGCCGCGCGGCTGGCAGGGATGGGGCATACCCGCATCCTGCTGACCGAGGTGGTGCCCAATGTGGTGCCGGTGGTCGTCATCGCCATGTCCACCACCATTGGCTGGATGATTCTGGAAACGGCGGGGTTGTCATTTCTGGGGCTGGGCAGCCAGCCACCGCAGGCCGATCTGGGTTCAATGCTGGGCGAGGCGCGCTCGGCGCTGATCACGGCACCGCATACCTCGATCGTGCCGGGGGTGATGATCCTGCTGATCGTGATGTCGGTGAACCTGCTGGGTGACGGCATCCGCGACGCGCTGGACCCGCGGCTGCGCTCTGGCGCGCTGGCGCGGCCAATGGCGGCAACGCGGGTCGAACGCGCCAGCACGCCCGAGGCCAGCGCCGAAGGGCTGTTGCGCATTGATGATCTGGAAACCCAGTTCCATGTCGGCCCGCGCATCTACAAGGCAGTGAACAAGGTCTCGCTTGATCTGAAACCCGGCGAATGTCTGGGGCTGATCGGCGAGA
>JAFIEF010000094.1 GCA_020832655.1 Paracoccaceae bacterium | reverse complement strand
TTTGTTTTGTCGCAATTTCGAACCGAACCGAAGGTCCGCGCAAGCGAAAAAGTCTGTCAACTTTTTCTGAAATTGCTTTAGCCCTACCCGCCACGCCAGCCGCGCCCCTTGATCACCGCATCATGCCCGAAGCGGGCGCGCAGGCGGTCCATCGCGGCTTCGGTGCGGGCGCGGGCTTCGGCTTGCGGGTCCAGCAGGTCGGGGCTGAAGCCGGGGCCATCATCGGCCGCCAGTTCGGAAATCCCCACCCCGATCAGCCGAAACGGTGCCGCCGCCTGCGCGCCCTGCAATAGCGGGCTGGCCGCGCGGTAGATCACATCAGCCAGCGCTGTAGGCGCGCGCAGGCTGGACCGCCGCGTCAGAATGCGGTGATCGCCGCGTTTGAGCTTCAGCGTGACCACCCGCCCTGCCATCCCCTTGGCCTTGGCGCGCGCCGAGACCTGCTCTGCCAGCCGCCACAGATGCGCATCCAGCAATTCGGGATCGTCAAGATCGGTGTCAAAGGTGGTTTCCCTGGAAATCGACTTGACGGGCGCATCCGGGTTGACCTTGCGTGCATCCTGCCCGCGCGCCAGATGCCACAGCCGCAGCCCCATTGACCCGAACCGCGCCACCAGATCGCGCTGATCCCAGCGCAGCAGGTCGTCAATCGTGGCAATGCCTGCGCGCGCCAGCCCTGCTTGGGCCGCAACGCCCACGCCCCAGATAATACCCACGGGCTTGGCGCGCAGAAAATCCTGCGTGTCCCCCTGCCCGATCACGGCAAAGCCGCGCGGCTTGTCCAGATCCGACGCGATCTTGGCCAGAAACTTGTTATGCGACAGCCCGATAGAGCCTGACAGGCGCAGCTCGGTTTCCATCCGCTTCACCAACCGCGCCACCATCACCGCAGGCGGCGCGCCATGCAGCCGCATCGTTCCGCCCAGATCCAGAAACGCCTCGTCCAGCGAGAGCGGCTCTACCGCCGGGGTCAGCGCGCACATCATGTCGCGTATCTCGCGCGAGGCGGCGACATAGGCGTCAAAGCGGGGCTTGACGACCACGGCCTCGGGGCAGAGTTTCAGCGCCTTGAACATCGGCATGGCAGAGCGCACCCCGCTGATGCGCGCAATATAGCACGCGGTTGTCACCACCCCGCGGCGCCCGCCGCCCACAATCACCGGCTTGTCACGCAGATCGGGATTGTCGCGCTTTTCGACACTGGCATAGAAGGCGTCACAATCCATATGCGCGATCGACAGATCACACAGTTCCGCATGCGCCGCCACACGCGGCGAGCCGCAGGCCGGACAACGCCGCCCGGCATCGAAACAGGTCAGACAATCACGGCACAGTGCAGGCATGCAGGGACTATAGCGCGGCACAAACCGGCCTGACCACCGGATTTGCAGCGACGATCAGGGGGCGATCAGGGGGCGATCACATCACAATCCATCGACCGCGCCTGAAGCCGCAGGCAGGCGCGTTCGGCCTCGGCCGCGGTCAGCCCCGCGACGCTGGCTTCAAACAGATTGCTGCGCTGGCGGATGCGGCTGATCCCGTTGCCCAGCGCCGCGGCCTCGGCCATCTTGACAGTGGTCAGGCCACGTTCGGCGGCGTGGCGGCTGTTGAACGACCCCAGCAACACCCCCCACAGCCTGCCCGCATCCGAAGTTGACAACCGGCTGACCACTTCGGGCGTGACCGGTGCCCGCGCTTCGGTCACCGAAGCGATGGCGCTTGCCTCGTCAAAGCTGACAGGTTGCGCGGCGCTGGTCAGGACAATCTGGCGGGGCGGGGCGGGGCTGACCGGCTGGGAGCCGAAATCCAGATCGGCATTCAAGAACATCAGCCCGTCATTCACCCCGGCAACGATGTCCGACAGCCTTGCACGTGGCTCCGCCGTGTCGGGGGCAGTATCTGCCGGGGCCAGCATGATCGATTCGGCGGCCCCGATCCAGACTGTATCGGGCGGGATTTCGGTCTGGCCGGTGCCATCACCTGCTGCGACCCCGGTGCTGTCGGCGCGCAGCGAGTCATCGGGCGGCGGTGGCGGGCGCAGCGCGGCAATGGCGGATTCGGTTGCAGCGCTTGCGTCTGCGGCCAGGCTTTCCTGCGCCGACGCCGTTTCGGACAGGGCGACGACATCTTCGGGGTCGGCAATGGTGAAGCCCGCTGCGCGCGCGACTTCCAGATCCGGCACGACGTCGGCGTCTTCGCGCGCTTCGGCAACCAGGTCATCCGGGCGCGGCTGGGGCGGAACGCTGGCCAGTTCCGGCAGGGTGCCTTGTTCCGGCTCTGGCGCATCGGCAGCCTGCGCCGCACTGGCCTCGGCAATCTGGGTGACGGCTGCATCGACACTGTCGCGCAGCGCCAGCAACAACTCTTCCGCCGGGGCGGGTATGTCGGGGCTGCCATCGGGTCTGGGCACCGGGCGCGGGCTGGTGCGCACGGCGGTCTGCAAGCGGATCGTGCGCCCCGACCCTTCGGCCTGGGCCACCGCAACCCCCGGCTGGCGGCCCTGATAGCCCGGCGTGGCGGGCGCACGCACGGCAACACGGGCCGGGGCGCGCGCAAAGCCGATATCCAGAAGCTCGCCAACATGGGCATTGCGCGCCGCTGCCGAAGACCCGCCGAACATGGTGGCGATGATATGGCGGTTGCCGCGCTTGGCAGAGGCGGTCAGGTTGAACCCGGCGGCACGGGTATAGCCGGTCTTGATGCCATCCGCGCCCTGATAGGCATCCAGAAAGCGGCGATTGGTGTTGGGCACGGTCGCCACCCCCGCATGATCGCTGCGACGCGAGAAGATGTTGTAATATTGCGGATAGTCGAAATAGAGCTGCCGCCCCAGAATGGTCATGTCACGCGCGGTGGAGACATGGCCCGTCTGCGTCAGCCCATGCGGGTTCTTGAAGGTGGTATTGCTCATCCCCATCGCGCGGGCCGTGCGGGTCATGCGTTCGGCAAAAGCCTCGACCGAGCCGCTGATCCCTTCGGCAATCACCACCGAGGCATCATTGGCCGAGCGCAGCGCGGCGGCGCGGATCAGATGGCGCAACGAAATTCGCTGCCCCGCGCGCAACCCCAGACAGACACATGTGGTGCTGGCCGCGCGCTGGCTGACCGTGAACATCGTGTCCAGCGTCACCTCGCCATGCTTGACGGCCTCGAATGCGATATAGAGGGTCATCATCTTGGTCAGGGATGCCGGGTGCAGCCTGGTGTCGTGGTTGCGTGCGAAGATCACCTCGCCGTTGCGCGCATCCATCACCATTGCGGCATAGGGTGCGGCCAAGGCCGGCGCTGCAAACAGCACGCCGGTCGCAATGAAGATGTGAACCAAAGCAAGGCGGAAGACCCGCCCGAACTGCGCCTGCATTCGTTTGCCTCTGCCCATCGCCGCGATTGTTATGCGGTCTGACTGCTCCGGCAAAAGTTTAGCATGGGCATCAGGGTTAGAAAAGCCATAAACTTCAATGGCTTTTAGCGGGTTTCTGAAGCGTCTTCACGGCTTATCTAGAGGCCACCCAGGCGCGCGCCACCAGATATCGCGCAGAATTCGCGGCCGCTGCTCGGTTCGGCCACATGCATTCTGTTGCGGCCCATGTCAGACGGTTGCGCGTTTCCACCCAAATGCCACAACACCGGCACCGATCATCATCGACCCGCCAACGCGGTTGACGGCCCGTTGCACGCCAGGCTTGCGGATCGAATTGCGCGCCATCGACGCCATCAGCGCATAGAACGCAGCATTTGCAGTCGCCAGTACCAGAAATGTTGCCTCGAAAATGACCATCTGCTGCAAGATCGGCTGTGCGGGGTTCATGAATTGCGGCAGGAAGGCCACGAAGAAAATGATGCTTTTGGGGTTGAGCGCCGTCACCACATAGGTGTGCAGAACGATCCGCAGCGGCTTTTCACGCGACGGGCGTTCTGTATCAGCGCTGGCTTGACGGATCGACACTGGCGCGCGCCAAAGCCTGATGCCAAGATAGACCAGATAGGCCGCGCCAACCCATTTCAGCACAGTGAACAAGGTGGCCGAGGTCATCAACAGCACCCCAAGGCCAAGCATGGAAGCCGTCATGGCGGTCAAATCCCCAAGCGCCACGCCGCTGACCGTCGCAGCCGCCGCCTTCCTGCCATGTCCCAATGCATATGAAATCACCAGCAGGATGGTGGGGCCGGGAATTGCCAGTAACACGGTGGACGCCACCACAAAGGCCAGCCATGTTTCGAAAGTCATCGCGTTGCTCCATTCGGGTTGTCCGACCTAGCCACAGCCTCACTAGCCCTGCAAGGGCTTTTCGCAACCTCGCCCCCCGCCCCCGGCCCGGCCCTGCTAAAGCATTTCGGCTTTTCGTTGAATCGCCTTCAATGCCTTAACCTTTTGTTTT
>JAFIEF010000032.1 GCA_020832655.1 Paracoccaceae bacterium | reverse complement strand
TCTTGAATCAAAAAGAGAGGGATTTGGGAATCCCCTAAATGCAGACGCCGCCTAGGCCAGCAGCGCTGTCACACCATCCCAGACCAGCTTCAGCCCGACCAGCGTGATCATTGCATACATGAAGGGATAGAAGATTTCCGCGCGCATGCGCTTGACCAGCATTGCGCCAAGCAGGGTCGAGACCACCGCCAGCGGCAGCATCACAAAGGCCGAGGTCAGCGTCATGGGGTCAAACTGCCCCAGCAGCCCATAGGGCAGCACCTTGACCAGATTGACCGCGGCAAAGAAGATCACGCTGGTGCCGGTAAAGATGCGCGGGTCAAAGCGTAGCGGCAGAACATAGACCTGAAAGGGCGGCCCGCCTGCATGGGCCACAAAGCTGGTGAAGCCCGCCACCGTGCCCCAGAAACTGCCCCGCAGACGGCCTTGTCCGCGCGCCCGCCCGCCGGATCGCGCCAGCGCCATGCGCGCCACGAAGCCCAGCGCCACCAGCCCCACCAGCAGCCGCACCACGGCTTCGGATGTGAAGGCCGCGGTCAGCCCGCCAATGGCGATGCCCAGCATCGCGCCGGGCAGGATATGCCACAGCGTCGCGCGGTCGAACCAGCCGCGCCATGTCCACAGGCTGACCGCATCCATCATCAGCAAAACCGGCAGCAGCAAAGCCGCGGCCTGCACCGGCGGCATTACCAGCGCCAGAATCGGCACCCCCATCAGCGCAAATGCCCCGCCCAGACCGCCCTTGGACAGCCCGACCAGAAACACCGCGATCAGCGCGGCAAGCAGGGTCAGCGGGTCATCATAAAGCGTGGCGAAGGGCAGCATCAGGGGCGGGTCATTGCGCGCATGTCAGGCCGGGTGGCACAGCGCATCGGCCAGCCCGTCAAGCACATCAAGGCAGCGCGCAAGCTGGCTGATCTCTATATATTCATCGGGTTTGTGCGCCTGCGCGATGGAGCCGGGACCGCAGATCACCGATGCAATGCCGATGCCCTGAAACAGCCCGGCCTCGGTGCCAAAGGGCACCAGCCCGGCACCATTGGCCCCGGTCAGCGCCATCATCAGCGCGCGGGCAGGGTTGTCGGTTTCGGGGATCAGCCCGACCACCTCGGCAATGGTCCGGGTGCGGATCTCGGCCTGCGGGTGGCGGGTGCGCATCTGGTCTTGCAGATGTGTGCACAGCGCGGCCAGTTCGGCCTTGACGAAACCGGCGTCGCTGTCCTGCACCGGGCGCATTTCCCAGTCCAGCCGCGCAGTGCCGGGGATGATGTTATGCGCCTGCCCGCCCTGCAGGCCGCCGATATTGATCGTGCTGTGGGGCGGGTCGAACGGGCAGCCCGCCGGCGCGCGGGTTTTCAGCGCCTCGCGCAGTTCGGCCAGCTTCACGGCGATGCGGGCGGCATATTCAACCGCATTCACCCCCAGTTCGGGGCTGGAGCCATGCCCTTCCAGACCGGTGACATGGGTTGAATATTCATAACAGCCCTTATGACCCTCGATCACCTGCATCAGCGATGGCTCGCCTATGATCGCGGCGCGCGCGCTTATGCCCTGACGCTTCATCCATTCAGTCAGGCGCTGAGCACCAAAACAGCCCACCTCTTCATCATGGGTGAAGGCGAAATGCACCGGCCGCGCCAGATTGCGCGCGCCAAGGACCGGGGCCATTGCCACGCAAGCGGCGACAAAGCCCTTCATGTCGCAACTGCCGCGCCCGTAAAGCCGCCCGTCCTGTTCGGTCAGGGTAAAGGGGTCATGGGTCCAGCTTTGATCGGCCACCGGCACGACATCGGTATGGCCTGACAGGATCACGCCGTCATCGCGCCCTTCGGGGCCGAGCGTGGCCAACAGATTGGCCTGACGCCCGGTTTCATCGGGCATGACCGTCACCCGCGCGCCATAGCCTTCCAGCTTGCGCGCCAGATAATCGGTGATGTCGCGATTGCCATCGCTTGACACCGATGGAAAGGCCACAAGATCGGCCAGAATGGCCTTGCAGCGTTCAAGCGGGTTCTGGGGGTCATCCGGGGCAAGTGTCATGCCCCGCAACTTGCCCGCGCTTGCGCGCAGGATCAAGCGAAAGCCGCGTCAGCCCGGATCGGTCCCGTCTTCAGGTGCGGTGTCATCATGTTGTGGCTGAACCTCTGCCAGCAGCCAGCGCGCGCGTTCCAGCATCCGGCGGGCGGCGTCATGTTTCTGGGTCAGGCGCGCATGTTTCTTGCCGGTGGCGCTGGCAAGCTCTGCGTGCAACTCGTCGCAGCGCGCTTCCAGCTTGACGATGATGCGGGCCACATCGTCGGGCATGATCCTGGCATCGCGTGCCTTGCCAAAGCGCGCGAAATACTTGCCCAGCTTGTCGGCCAGATCATCGCCCGCCATGACGCTGCCTCCGCGATTGCCCAATCCTGTGGACGTTAGCACAGCCATATGACGATTTCATGATGTCGTGGCCTTGTGCATTTCATCTTCTTCCGGCTGTTCCAGCACCCGCTCAATCTCTGCCAATGCGCTGTCTTCTTCGCGCAGGCAGGCTTGCGCTGCCTCGATCAGTGCCAGCAGCAATTCCAGCGCATAGCGCGAATCATTGACGAAGGATGTCGCATCCGCTGCGCTGATCTGGCGCGCCCGCAACAGCCTTTCGGCCCGGCGCAGCGCATCATCATGCATGGTGTGGATGACCTGCTGTTCCTCGATCAGGCTTAGCACGCTGCGGCTTTCGGGGGCGGTGGCCTCGATGTGCCAGATCTCGTTCAGAAGTTCCGCAATGGTTTCGCGCAGCCGATCATACAGCACTGTCACCGCGCCCTGATCGCCCTGGCAGAAGCGCTGTATATTGGGCCGCATATGCTTGGCCGCCTTCACCGCGCGCACCAGCGCATGCGCCCCGTCGCGCAATTCCTGCACCCGTGTCAGGGCCGGGGCGGGCAGCGGCAGCGCACTTTTGCGCGCGGAAAAATCCACAATCGCGGCATGCAGCGCCTTGACCTTGTCGCGGTAGCGGGCGTCAAACTCCATCCCGATGGGGTCGCGGCTGCGCTGAACCGTGGTGGGAATGTCCTTTGACAGCAGGATATCATCAAGCCGCATATTCAGCCCTTCGACGATCAGCGCGGCGGCATTCTGATACAGGTGCCAGACCTCGTTGCGCAGCGCCGTGACAATGGGGGCGGGGAAATCGCCCAGATCGGCGGTGATGAAATAGGGGCGGCTGACACTGGGCGAGGGCGTGGCGATGCGCCGTTCCAGCGCCTTGATCAGCCGCGGGATCAGCGGCACCATCAACCCGATGCCCAGCGCGTTAAAGAGCGTGTGAAACACTGCCAGCCGCAGCGCGAAATCATCCGGGGCGATGCCCAGGCCGTCGCTTGTGACCTCGACCAGCATCCGCAAGGGCACGATCAGCGCCAGCGCCACCCCGGCTGTGGTCAGGTTGAACACCAGATGCGCCAGCGCCAGCCGCTTGCCCTGATAATTGGCCGAGGCCGCGCCGATCATCGCCGTGACCGTGGTGCCGATATTGGCACCGATGGCCACGGCCAGCGCGTTGTCATAGCCGATCTGGCCGGTGGCCAGCGCGGTGATCACCAGCAGCATTGTGGCATGGCTTGATTGCATCACCACTGTCGCCGCGGCCCCGATCAGCGTATAGACCACCAGCCCTAGCAGCCCGGCCAGTGCCAGCCTTGTCAGATCAAACCGGGCGCTGAAAGCGTCGAACCCGTCCTTGATGAAGGCAATGCCCAGAAAGATCAGCCCGATCCCGGTCAGAACCTGCCCCGCGCCGCGCAAGCCCTTGCGGTTCTGGAACATCAGCACCACCCCCAACGCCAGCATCGGCGCCGCATAGGCCGCGATATCGACGCGCAGCCCGACCCCGGCAATCAGCCATGCCCCGGTGGTGGTGCCCAGATTGGCCCCGAAGATGATGCCGATCCCGGCTGCCAGCGAAATCAGCCCGGCGCTGAGAAACGAGATCGAGATCACCGACACCAGCGAGCTTGACTGCGTGATCGTGGTCGCCACTGCGCCGAAGGTCAATGCGCGCGGCAGCGTGCCGGTGGCGCGTTTCAGCAGCCGTTCCAGCACCGACCCGCCCAGCGCCTTGAACCCGTCTTCCAGCATCAGCATGCCCAACAGGAACAAGGCCACCCCGGCAGCGATTCGCTGGAAATCGGCACTGGCCCAGAAGGCGGCCAGCAGCAGCCCCAGAATCAGGCCAAGGCGTAGATTTGTGCTGTGGGTCTTGAGGGCGGTTATCATGCGTTCTGCTTAGCCCAATGGCGTGATCGCGTCCATTCGCCGCGATGCGGGTTGAACCTGCGCGGCAAAGGCACAACTATGGACCAGCCTTTTCAGATCGGACGGACATGCCGCATAACAATCTTGACCTGCCCGCCCCCCGCCCGGATGTGCTGACCCGCCCCAAGCTGGAAGGCGGGCGGCGCTTTCGCATGGCCAGCCCCTTCCAGCCCGCAGGCGATCAGCCCGGCGCGATTACCGAACTGGTCGAAGGCGTGCAGGCGGGCGAACGCAATCAGGTGCTTCTGGGCGCGACCGGCACCGGCAAGACTTTCACAATGGCCAAGGTGATTGAAGAAACCCAGCGCCCCGCCATCATCCTTGCGCCCAACAAGACCTTGGCGGCGCAGCTATATGGCGAATTCAAGGGCTTCTTTCCCGACAACGCGGTCGAATATTTCGTCAGCTACTATGACTACTACCAGCCTGAAGCCTATGTGCCGCGCTCGGACACCTATATCGAAAAGGAAAGCCAGATCAACGAACAGATCGACCGGATGCGCCATTCGGCCACCCGCGCGCTTCTGGAACGTGATGATGTGATCATCGTGGCCTCGGTCAGTTGCATCTATGGTATCGGCTCTGTCGAAACCTATTCGGCGATGACGCAGGATCTGAAGGCGGGCGAAACCCATGACCCGCGCCAGATCATGGCCGAACTGGTGGCGCAGCAATACCGGCGTAACGACGCGGCGTTTCAGCGCGGCAGCTTCCGCGTGCGCGGCGATGTGATTGAAGTCTGGCCTGCCCATCTGGAAGACCGCGCCTGGAAGCTTTCGTTTTTCGGCGATGAGTTGGAAGGAATTACCGAGTTTGACCCGCTGACCGGTGCGAAAACCGACAGTTTCGAGCAGATCAGGGTCTATGCCAACAGCCATTACGTGACCCCGCGCCCGACCATGCAGCAGGCCATCAAGGGCATCAAACACGAATTGCAGCAGCGCCTTGACCAGTTGATTGCGGAAGGGAAATTGCTGGAAGCGCAGCGGCTGGAACAGCGCACCCGCTTTGATCTGGAAATGCTGGAAGCCACCGGTGTCTGTTCGGGGATCGAGAATTATTCGCGCTATCTGACCGGGCGCGCACCGGGAGAGCCGCCGCCCACGCTGTTTGAATTCATCCCCGACAATGCGATTGTCTTTGCCGATGAAAGCCATGTCAGTGTGCCGCAGATCGGGGGCATGTATCGCGGCGACTACCGGCGCAAATTCACCCTGGCCGAACATGGCTTCCGCCTGCCGTCCTGCATGGATAACCGCCCCCTCAAATTCGAGGAATGGGACGCAATGCGCCCGCAATCGGTCTTTGTATCCGCCACCCCCGCCGGCTGGGAGCTGGAGCAGACAGGCGGGGTCTTTACCGAACAGGTGATCCGCCCCACGGGCCTTCTGGACCCGGAAGTCGAGGTGCGCCCGGTCAAGATGCAGGTTGATGATCTGCTTGATGAGATCCGCCGCGTGGCGGCGCGCGATCTGCGCGTGCTGGTCACGGTGCTGACCAAGCGCATGGCCGAGGATCTGACCGAATACCTGCATGAACAGGGCGTGCGCGTGCGCTATATGCACAGCGATATCGACACCATCGAACGCATAGAGATCCTGCGCGATCTGCGCCTTGGGGCGTTTGATGTGCTGGTGGGGATCAACCTTCTGCGCGAGGGGCTGGATATCCCCGAATGCGGGCTGGTGGCGATACTCGATGCCGACAAGGAAGGGTTTCTGCGCTCTGAAACCAGCCTTGTGCAGACCATCGGGCGCGCCGCGCGCAACGCTGATGGCCGGGTGATCATGTATGCCGACCGCGTCACCGGCAGCATGGAGCGTGCGCTGGCCGAAACCAATCGCCGCCGCGCCAAGCAGATCGCCTATAATGAAGCCCACGGCATCACGCCGCAGACCGTGCGCAAGAATGTCGAGGATGTGCTGGCGGGGCTGTGGCAGGGCGACACCGACATGTCGCGGGTGACGGCGGTGGTCGAAAAGGTCAAACCCGGCGCCAATCTGCAAGCGCATCTGGAAGGGCTGCGCACCGATATGCGCAAGGCCGCCGAAAACCTGGAATTCGAGGAAGCCGCCCGCCTGCGCGATGAAATCAAGCGGCTTGAAGCGGTGGAGCTGGCCATTGCCGATGACCCGCTGGCGCGGCAATCCGCGGTGGAAGACGCGGTGGAGGGCGCCGTCAAACCGCGCTCGACCGCTGGACAAGCGGGTCAGCGCGGGGGTGTGAAACGGCGGGGGAAGGGGTAGTGAATAATCGTTATATTTTTGAAGGCCGCATTATTCCTGAGAGGGTTGACGCCAACTTTCCCAAGATTGCATTTGAAATGCTTCACTCTTCAGATTATAAAGTCAAAGATCTTTATAATAGCAGAAATAGAGAGTGAAGATATTGCCTCCTTTAGAAATTTATTGCTTACAGTGATTGGCAATGTAGTTAACTATGTTGGGTTTAGACAGGCGATAGCGTTGTCTTACGAGCTTGATTCAATGGTCAAGATTAACACAGGGGAAGTTACTGTTTTTGGTGCCGATGGATACGTATTCGACAGGCCGACAGACACTGTAAGAGCGCAATGCAAGTTTTCGAAGCAAGTCGAAGGAGAACCTATAGAAATCAGCCCAAGCGTAGTGATGGATCTAGCCGTCTCTCGATCAACTTTTGAACTACGTGCCGCAATTCGATATCCTGATTTCACCGCAATGCACTGCCAGCTTGCTCTCGAGTCTATCCGCAATGCATTTTGCAGTGATTTCGCGAAGCAGGGCTGGGACAAGGAAGCTTGGGTTTCCATGCGAACCAATTTGAACATCAGTGAAGACTGTTTGAAGTCATTTCGTGAAATATCGACCAACCAGAGACATGGAAGAAATCAACAACAATCGTGGGCGCAACGTCAAATATGTATGCAGATCGCATGGGAAACGCTTCACAGATTCGTAAAATACGTCAATAACGATAGAGGGCCATTGAACAAAGTAGAGTATCCTGAGCTTACTCTGACATGGCGCAATGACCTGTGATAAGGTGCGTACTCGCGCGCACTACCTACGCCACCTTCCCCACCTGCGCCCCATCCCCGCGTCCGGCCAGCAGTCCGGCGACCGAGATATCCTCGTCCAGCGCTTCCCAGTGGATGCCGAAGGGCGAGAGCGTCCAGCCCGCCCGCGCCTCGGGGGAGGCATGCAGCAGGCGGGGAAACCATGCCAGGGGCACCCCCAGAACCCGCCCGTCAGACAGGGTCACCCACATCGCATCCTCGTCGAAGCGCACGCCCTCAGCCGAAATAATCATGCCACGCCCTTTCAATCTGTTCCCGCCGCGCCTCGACAATTCGCGTCAGCCGCCGCAGTCTTCGCGCGTCCAGCCGCGCACTGCGCGCGACGGTTACCTCTGGCCGCAGCCAGAATTTCGCTTCGCCCCCGTTTCCCATTGCATGCACATGGACCGGCTCGCGGGGATCCCCTTCATTCGAATAGAAAAAGAACCGGAACCCGTCGGCAAGAAAAATCGTCGGCATGCCGGAAGCATAGCAGGTCAATTCCAGGCTGTCAGTATGGGCCTGATCGCGCAATGCCGCTATAGTGATTTCGAGGGAAGGATGGTGGGCGATGACAGATTCGAACTGCCGACATCTTCGATGTGAACGAAGCGCTCTACCACTGAGCTAATCGCCCCTGCGGCGCTATCTAACCGCTTGACCCGCGCCCTGCAAGAGGCAAACGCGCGCCACACTTTATGTGGTCGCATGTTTTGACGCGCAAAACCGGTGACCAGTTTTGCGCAACATGCTCTGATGCAACAAGGCACCCGGTTGCGGGGTGCCTTGTGCAATGCCGGTCCCGTGCCCCCGCTTAATGCGCGGCGCGCGGCGGGCCGGGTTGCGTGCCCTCGGTCGTGGACAGCCGGGCCAGACGCGCGGCTTCGTCGGCCTCTTCATCCCATTCGATCGGGCTGGGCTTGCGTACCAGCGCCTGGTCCAGAACATCGCGCACATGCTCGACCGGGATAATGGTCAGCCCTTCCTTCACATTATCGGGGATCTCGGGCAGATCCTTGGCGTTTTCCTGTGGGATCAGAACCTTGGTGATGCCACCCCGCAGCGCGGCCAGCAGCTTTTCCTTCAGCCCGCCAATGGCCAGCACATGGCCGCGCAGCGTGACCTCGCCGGTCATGGCGACATCCTTGCGCACGGGGATTTGCGTCAGCACCGACACGATCGATGTTACCATCGCCACACCCGCGCTTGGCCCGTCCTTGGGCGTGGCGCCTTCAGGCACATGGACATGGATATCGAGCGCGTCAAAGCGCGGCGGCTTCACGCCGATTTCCGGCGCAATGGAACGCACGAAGGAATTCGCCGCATCAATCGATTCCTTCATCACATCGCCAAGCTTGCCGGTTGTCTTCATCCGGCCCTTGCCCGGCAGGCGCACCGCTTCGATCTGCAACAGATCGCCGCCCACCTGCGTCCAGGCCAGCCCGGTGACAACGCCGATCTGGTCTTCCTTTTCGGCCAGCCCGAATTTGTGGCGCGGCACGCCCAGGAAATCCGTCAGATTGTCGCGCGCGACGGTCACTTTCGCGGTTTCCTTCTTGACGATCTTCGTCACCGCCTTGCGCGCGATCTTGTTCAGTTCGCGTTCCAGATTGCGCACGCCGGCTTCGCGGGTGTAGCGGCGGATGATTTCGGTGATGGCTTCATCCGCAATCGTCAGCTCGCCCTTGCGCAGCCCGTGATTTGTGATCGTCTTGGGCATCAGGTGGCGGCGCGCGATTTCCAGCTTCTCATCCTCGGTATAACCCGACAGCGGAATGATCTCCATCCGGTCCAGCAGGGGGCCGGGCATGTTGTAGCTGTTGGCTGTGGTCAGGAACATGACATTCGACAGGTCATATTCCACTTCCAGATAGTGATCGACGAAGGTCGAGTTCTGTTCGGGGTCCAGCACTTCGAGCATGGCCGAGGCCGGGTCGCCGCGGAAATCATGGCCCATCTTGTCGATCTCATCCAGCAGGATCAGCGGGTTGGTGGTCTTGGCCTTTTTCAGCGCCTGAATGATCTTGCCGGGCATCGAGCCGATATAGGTGCGCCGGTGGCCGCGTATTTCGCTTTCATCGCGCACCCCGCCAAGGCTGATGCGGATAAACTCGCGCCCGGTGGCCTTGGCGACAGACCGGCCAAGGCTGGTCTTGCCCACACCCGGCGGGCCGACAAGGCACATGATCGGGCCTTTCAGCTTGGCGCTGCGCGCCTGCACGGCCAGATATTCGACAATGCGTTCCTTGACCTTGTCGAGGCTGTAATGATCAGCGTCCAGAACTTCCTGCGCGCGGCCAAGGTCTTTCTTGACGCGGCTTTTCTTGCCCCAGGGCAGGCCGAGCATCCAGTCCAGATAGTTGCGCACCACGGTGGCTTCGGCCGACATCGGGGCCATTGATTTGAGCTTCTTCAGCTCTGCCTCGGCCTTGTCGCGGGCTTCCTTCGACAGTTTGGTCTGTGCAATCCGGGCTTCCAGTTCCGCGACTTCGTTCTGGCCATCCTCGCCGCTGCCCAACTCCTTCTGAATGGCCTTCATCTGCTCATTCAGGTAGTATTCGCGCTGCGTGCGTTCCATCTGCGATTTCACGCGGGTCTTGATCTTGCGCTCTACCTTCAGCACCGACAATTCGCCCTGCATCAGGGCATAGACTTCTTCCAGCCGCGTGGCGATGTCGCGGGTTTCCAGCAATTTCTGCTTTTGCTCGACGCTGGCGCCCAGCATGCCTGCGGCCAGATCGGCCAGCATCGCCGGGTCATCGGCATCGGCGATGGCGCGTTGGGCTTCTTCGGGGATGTTCTTGCGAATGGCGCTGTAGCGTTCGAACTCGTCCTGGATAGAGCGCGTCAGCGCGCGGATTGTGGCCGCATCGCCGGTCTGATCTGGGGCGGGGGTGGTCATCGCCTCGAAATAGGCGTCGGTGTCGGTGAATTCCGTGATCTGGACCCGGCTGCGCCCTTCCACCAGCACCTTGACCGTGCCGTCGGGCAGTTTCAGCAATTGCAGCACATTCGACAACACGCCCACGCGGTAGATGTCGGTCACGCCGGGATCTTCCTGGGCGTGATCCTTCTGGCTGACCAGCAGGATCTGCTTGTCATCGGCCATCACCGCTTCCAGCGCCCGCACCGATTTCTCGCGCCCGACGAAAAGCGGCACGATCATATGTGGAAACACGACCATGTCGCGCAGCGGCAGCACAGGGAAACGGGTGGTCTCACTCATGACAAAATCCTTTTTCGGCCTGACGCGATGTGCGCCTTTGCCCAACAGATAGGTATCGGCCGGGTCGGGTTTCAACCTAGCGCCTGACAGCGATTATCACAATATCGGCAGGCAACAGATATCCTGTTTCGCAAAGATGGCGGGGGCAAGACAGGTGCAGGGCGCAAATGCGGCGGGCCATTGACGCGCCATTCGGTGCGCGTTGATGGCGTGTCAGGGAATCGGGCCCCGGACAGATGATCCGAGGCCCGCTCACCCATCTGCCCTTCACAGCACGGGAGCACTTAAGCCCGGTCATCCTGACCAAGTGCGTGTAGCATGGCAAAATGATGCGGTTGGAACAAGCAGATGAAACCGGGCATTTTATGCGTCTGCGCGTGTCTGTCGTGCTACCGCGCGTGCCGGGTGTGCGGAATGATCTGCTGGGCAATGCCGGCAAAGGCCAGATAAAGCGTGGTCACGACCAGCGCCCAGCTTGCCCATTGCGGCTGCTCGAAGCTTTGCCAGGCCGCCATCCCCGCCATCCCTGTCCAGACCAGCGCCACCGGCAGCGATACCGCCCGCCAGCGCGCGGTGCGCACCGGATGGACGAAATTCAGCGGTGTGAACATCGCCAGTGTCAGGAAGCCGACAATCGCAAGGATCACCCAGAAGGTCGGTTGCAGCGCGAAGATCACCAGCGCGGCCATGTTCCAGCAGGCGGGAAAGCCCTGAAAGCTGTTATCGGGGTTCTTCATGCGGGTGTCGGAAAAATAGATCACGCTGGCAAAGGTGATGACGATGATCGTCAGCCAGCCGGTCCAGCCCGGCAACAGCCCCGACTGAAACAGCGCGAAGGCGGGGATGAAGACATAGGTCAGATAGTCGATGATCAGATCCATCAACTGCCCGTCGATCTTGGGGGCATTGGCCTTGACGTGGAACTTGCGTGCCAGTGGCCCGTCGATCCCGTCAACGATGAAGGCCACCACCAGCCACAGGAACATCATCGGCCAGTCGCCCTTGGCGGCGTCCAGCAGGGCCAGCATGGCGAATACCGCGCCAGTGGCGGTGAACAGATGGACCGAATAGGCTTGCAGACTGGATCTCAACATTTCACCTCGGCGCTGCGCTGCGATCTGTCCCTGGCAGCCCGGCAGACGGGGGAAAACCCGCTTGCGGCACGCATGGTGCCTTTCTGCCGCTGACGGGCCGGTCAACCATGTGCGCGGGGATGGGCAGCGTCATAGACCTCCATCAGGCGGGTGGCATCGACCGCGGTGTAGACCTGTGTTGACTGCAAGGACGCATGGCCCAGCAATTCCTGAATTGCGCGCAGATCGCCCCCGGCCGCCAGCAGATGGGTGGCGAAGGAATGGCGCAGCGCATGGGGCGTGGCGCTGGCGGGCAGGCCAAGCTGCATGCGTGCGCCGCGCATCACGCGCGCGACATCATGGCGCGAAAGCGCGCCGCCGCGATGGGCGCGAAACAGCGCGCCGTCAGGGGTGATGTCATGCGGGCAGGCGGCGACATAGCGCGCTACCGCGTCACGCGCGACAGGCAGCACCGGCACCAGCCGTTCCTTGCCCCCCTTGCCGATGATGCGCAGCACATCGCGCAGGGGCGCATCGCGCCCGCTTAGCGACAAGGCTTCCGACACGCGCAGCCCGCAGCCGTAAAGCAGCGTCACCACCGCGCTGTCG
The DNA here is from genome assembly GCA_020832655.1 of Paracoccaceae bacterium. Taxonomy (GTDB): domain Bacteria; phylum Pseudomonadota; class Alphaproteobacteria; order Rhodobacterales; family Rhodobacteraceae; genus Roseinatronobacter. The sequence continues at coordinate 23,463 of JAFIEF010000032.1, read as the reverse complement.
CGCAGTCCTTCCCAATCTGCGGCACTTTGCACTTCCACCCGGTCGATCACCTGACGTGCATCGCTGGCACTAAGCGGGCGGGGCAGGTTGCGGGCGAATTTGGGCGCGCGCGCGGCCAGAATGGCCGAAATGTCAAAGCCCTGCCGCTCGGCCAGCCAGGATGCGAAACCTTTCACCGCCGACAGGCTGCGCGCAAGGCTGCGCGCGCCAATCCCGCGCGCGCGTTCCGCCGCCATCCAGGCGCGCATGTCGGACTGGCCCAGCGCGGCCAGTTGCCCGACCCCCTGCGCGCCGCCATGATGCAGGGCCATGAAACCCAGAAACCCCGCCACATCGCGCGCATAGGCATCAAGCGTGTGGCGCGACGCCCCGTCCAGCGCGCGCAGACTGTCCAGCCAGCCCTGCAGCGCGTCGCGCTGGCCTGCCGACAGATGCAGGCCGCCTGTGTTCATGCCAGCCAGCGCCGCATCGAGCGTTCGAAAATACCGGCAAAGAAGGCCAGCAGATCCGTGCCCTGACCCGGCTTGAACATATGCGGGTTCTCGGATGCCATGACCAGCATGCCGCCCATCCGGTCCGCGCCCAGATCAAGCCGCATGCAGGCTTCCGAGCGCAGATCGGCATGCGCCTGACCATAGATGATGTCGGCTTGCGGGATTGCCTGACGCAGCACCACATGCCGCCCCGACTGCCCGGCACGTCCGGCGTTCATATAGGCATCGCAAAAGCCCGGCTCGACCACGCACAGCACGTTCGAGATCCGCTCCAGCGCCGGGTCCGGCCCGGCCGAGGGGCTTTCCAGCACCAGCTTGATCGCATCCACGCGCAAGATCTCGGCCACGTCATTGCCCAGATTGCGCAGAAACTCCTCGAACTGGTTGGGGTCCAGCATCCGCAATATGGCGCGGTGAATCTGGTTGGTGCCCGACAGGTTTTCATAGGCTGCGGCAATCACCGCGCGATGGGTTTCTTCCAGCCGTTCCAGCCGCGCTTCCAGCCGTTCCATTGCCAGCCCGCGCAGATCCACGATATTGCTGCCCATGTCGCGTTCGCTGGCCGAAACCAGCGCGCGCATCATGTCCTTGTCGTCCAGAATCAGCCCCGGATCAGCCATGACCTGCGCACGGAACTGCGCAAGCCGGTCGGGTTTGGTTGCGATTTCTGCCATATGCTCCTGCCCGGTTACTGCTCTTATTGGTCTTGTTTGGCGGGACTATAGCAAAGCCTACAGGATTTTTTGACCTGTTTTTTCCCAATCGAGCAAAAATTGTGCCAGTCCGGCATCGGTCAGCGGGTGGCTGGCCAGCTTGCGGATGACTTCAGGCGGCGCGGTCATGACATCCGCGCCGATGCGCGCCACATCAAGCACATGATTGACCGTGCGGATAGAGGCTGCAAGGATCTGGGTCTCAAAGCCGTAATTGTCATAGATGGTGCGGATATCCTCGATCAGTTCAACGCCGTCGAGTGCGAGATCATCCAGCCGTCCAAGGAAGGGCGAGATGAAGGTCGCGCCTGCCTTGGCGGCCAGAAGTGCCTGATTGGCGGAAAAGCACAGCGTGACATTGACCATCTTGCCTTCGTCCGACAGCACCTTGCAGGCTTTCAGCCCGTCCCATGTCAAGGGCAGCTTCACGGTGATATTGGGTGCGATTTCGGCCAGATGGCGGCCTTCGGCGATCATCTTGTCGGCTTCCAGTGCGACCACCTCGGCCGAGACCGGCCCTTCGACAATGGCGCAGATCTCGCGCGTGACTTCGGTAATGTCGCGGCCCGATTTCAGGATCAGCGAGGGGTTGGTGGTCACACCATCCACCATGCCCAGATCGTTCAGTTCGCGAATGGCGGCGACATCGGCGGTATCGACAAAGAATTTCATTTCATGCCCCTTCGGCTTGCAGGAGGTTTCCGGCCCGGTCATACCGTAAGCTGACCTGTCCCGGAACCCCGTTTTGTCATCCATGCCGCAATCTGACCCAGAGTTCTTTGACGAAGCGACGCCCTGCGCAGTGCTGACCACCGAACCTGTGGGCATGGGCGTGCTGGATTATCTGGCCCCCGAAGGCGGGTGCTGGCTGGGGGCGTTCGTGCAGGTGCCGCTGGGGCCGCGCCGGGTGGTGGGTGTGGTCTGGGGCGCGGCAGAGGGGCGGTTTGCGCGTGAAAAACTGCGCCGCGTGATCCGCGTTCTGGACACCCCGCCGATGCGGGCCGAATTGCGCGGTTTTCTGACCCGCGTGGCCGATTACACCCTGACCCCGCTGCCCGCCATGCTGCGGCTGGCCACGCGCGCGCCGGGCTTGGGCGACGGGCCTGCCATGCGCAAGCTGTTGTTTCGCGGTGATGTGACGCCTGCGCGCATGACCGATACCCGCGCGCGGGTGCTTGCCGCGCTGGAAAGCTATGGCGGGGCGGGGCTGACACCGGGCGAACTGGCGCAGGCGGCGGGTGTCAGCAGTGCTGTCCTGCGCGGGCTGGTCAAGACCGGCGGGCTGGAGGAACGCGATGCACCCCGCGACCAGCCCTATGCGCGGCTTGATGCGGCGCGCGCAGGGCCAGTGCTGACCGAGGATCAGGCGCAGGCGGCGGATACCTTGCGCCGCGCGGTTGCCGGCGGGCGTTTCGGCACCACGCTGCTGAAGGGCGTCACCGGGTCCGGCAAGACAGAGGTATATCTGGAAGCCATCGCCGCCTGTCTGGCGCGCGGGCGTCAGGCGCTGGTGCTGCTGCCCGAAATCGCGCTGACGGCCGAGTTTCTGGCGCGGGTCGAGGCGCGTTTCGGTGCCCGCCCCGCCGAATGGCATTCGGGGGTCACGCAAGCCGAACGCCGCCGCTGCTGGCGCATGACGGCATTGGGCGAGGCGCAGCTTGTGGTTGGCGCGCGCTCGGCGCTGTTTCTGCCATTTCGCGATCTGGGGCTGGTGGTGGTGGATGAGGAACATGACAGCTCCTACAAGCAGGAAGACGGGGTGCTGTATAATGCGCGCGACATGGCGGTGCTGCGCGCCTCGCTCAATGGCGCGCAGGCGGTGCTGGCCTCTGCCACGCCCAGCCTGGAAAGCTGGGCCAATGCCGAAAGCGGCAAATATGCCCGCCTTGACCTGACCAGCCGCTTCGGGCCGAACACGCTGCCCCAGATGCGCGCGATCGATCTGCGGCGCGAGGAACTGCCCTCGGGGCGCTGGATTGCGCCCAGCCTGAAACGTGCCGCCGATGCGCGGCTGCAAGCGGGCGAACAGGTGCTATTGTTCCTGAACCGCAGGGGCTATGCGCCGCTGACCATATGCCGCGCCTGCGGCCATCAGATCGAATGCGCCGATTGCGATGCGCGCATGGTCGAGCATCGGTTTCTGAAACGCCTTGTCTGCCATCAATGCGGGGCCACCGCGCCTGTGCCCGAAACCTGCCCGTCCTGCGGCGCCGAAGATCGCATGGCCCCGGTCGGCCCCGGTGTCGAACGGCTGCATGAAGAAGCCAGCGCGCTATGGCCAGAAGCGCGGGTTGTGGTGCTGTCATCCGATCTGTTCGGATCGGCCCGCGCGCTGAAAGACCAGATCGCGCAGATCGCCGACGGGCAGGCTGATATCATCATCGGCACCCAGATTGTGGCCAAGGGGCATAATTTCCCGGCATTGACGCTGGTGGGGGTGATCGATGCCGATCTGGGCTTGTCAGGCTCTGATCTGCGCGCAGCAGAACGCGTGTTTCAACTGGTGCGCCAGGTGGCCGGGCGGGCAGGGCGCGCGGAACGTCCGGGGCTGGCGCTGATCCAGACCAGCCAGCCTGAACACCCGGTGATCCGCGCGATCCTGTCAGAAGATGAAGAAGCCTTCTGGCGGGCCGAGGCGCAGGCGCGCGAAGTGCTGGCGATGCCGCCTTTCGGGCGGCTGGCGGGGGTGGTGATTTCATCAACCAAGCTGGAACAGGCGTTTGCGCTGGGCCAGAAACTGGCAGAGAACGCGCTGCCCCTGACACGTATCGGAGCACAGATCTTTGGCCCCGCCCCGGCCCCGATTGCGCGGGTGCGCGGGCGGCACCGGGTGCGCATGCTGGTCAAGGCCGCGCGCGGCGCGCCCTTGCAGGCAGCGCTGCGTGACTGGCTGGCCCCGTACCGGATGGCGGGTGATCTGCGGTTAAGCGTGGATATTGACCCGCAAAGCTTTCTCTAGGGTCCGCGCCCCGGCGCGCGTGCTCAGCTTTCGGACCACACCGCCATTTCAGTGCCGCCGGGTTCGCGAAACTGGAAACGACGCCCGCCGGGGAAGTCGAAAATCGGTTTCGTGATCTCGGCGCCGGCGGCGGCAATCTGGTCATAGGCGGCCTGCAGATCATCGGCGCGCAGGACAATCAGCGGGGGATTGTTGGGGCTGCGTGCCAGCCCGCCGCCGGTTCCCGCGCCCTGAATGTCCCGATAATCCGGGCCGTATTCAATGAACTGCCAGCCGAAGGCTTTGGAAAAGAAAGCCTGACTGTCTTCCAGCCGGGGGCTGTAGAATTCGATATAGTCGATCTTCAGGGCAGTGGTCATTGGATATTCTCCTGCTTCTTTTCAATTCCGCGAAAGGATCGCACCATCAAAGCGGTACTGGCTGGCTTATGGGGCTGCGCCCCGGCCCTTCCGCTACCATGCTTTTACAGTTCAAGCCCATATGTGCGCGCGCTCATTGGAACCGTTCGGATTGCATTCTGCATGATTTCAAGAAGCGATGATTCGGCGCGATTCAGGGTGGCTTTGGGGTTCCAGGCCAGATGCACATCAATAGCTGGCGGATCGACATAGGGCGGCAGGCGCCAAAGCAGGCCATCGGCCATATCGCGGGCCACGACATGCAAGGGCAGCGGACCAATCCCCAGCCCGGCAACGACCATACGGCGCACTTCTTCCAGGTGGCTTGACGTGCCAATGATCTGTTCGTTCAGTTCGGATTGCGCGCGCAGCAATGTCACCGAGCGCAGGGCGTCATGCAAACTGTCGGTTTCGAAGCTGACGGCGGAATGCCCCGCCAGATCGCCTTGGTGCAGATTTCTGCGCCCGAAAAGCGGGTGTGGAGGGCCGCAGAACAACCCGAAGAATTCACGGTAAAGCCGCATGTATTCGATCTTGGGGTCGCGCCGATGCACAAGGCAGATCGCAAAGGATGCAGTGCGTGCAGAGACACTGGCCAGCGCGGCGCTGGAGCCGAGGACAGATATCGACAATGTGGCGCGCGGGTGGCGGGCGTGAAATTCGGCCAGCATGTGGTCAAATAATGGGCAGACAACATGGCTGGCAACCGCGATGCGTACATGGCCCCGTACCTCGTCGGTCATATCACGCATCAGGGTCGAGAGCCTGTGGACAGACCCGTGGATCTCGACCGCCTCGCGATAGAGCACCGCCCCTGCGCGGGTCAGATCATACCGCCCCGGTGCGCGATCTATCAGGCGTTTTCCGATAAGCTTTTCAAGCTTTTGCAGCGCGGTCGACACCGATGGCTGCGTCAGGCGAAGGCGCCGCGCCGCATCCGTTATCGAGCGCGATTCGGCAATCACCACAAAGCTGCGCAACAGGTTCCAGTCCAGATCGCGGGTCAGTCGGTCGGCATCATTCTGGTTAGCCATTGATCACGTCTATTGTCACTATTCCAATTATCAATTTGCCTTATGATCTTCGACTTTGCAATCTGCGCGCATGTTCAATCCGCCCCATCCGCCACGCAAGATGTCGCCATGTCTGTAGAAGCCCGTGAAAGACGCCAGCCCTGGGTTCTGCTTGCGCCCGCGCTGGGGGCGGTGACGCTGCTGTTGCTGGTGCCGCTGCTGTTCATCGTGGTCTATTCCTTCTGGCTGCGCTCGGCGGTCGGGCCGGATACTGCGGGCTTTCATCTGGACAACTGGCAGCGCGCGCTGACCGATCCGTTCTATCGCTACATCCTGCTGAACACGCTGAAGATCGCTGCCATTACCACCTTCTTCTGCGCCCTGCTGGGCTATCCGGCGGCCTATTTCATCACCCGCTCCAGCGGCAACAAGCTGATCCTGCTTCTGCTGCTGATGCTGCCATTCTGGATCAGCTACATCATCCGCACGATGAGCTGGATCAACATTCTGGGCAGTTCCGGCGCGCTGAACACCGCGCTGATGTCGATGGGCGTGATCTCCTCGCCGATCCAGATGCTCTATAACGAGGCTACGGTCATACTGGGGCTGGTGCATTTCCTGCTGCCTTTCATGGTGCTGAATATCTATGTCAGCCTTGACGGGATCGACACCAATCTGGAAGACGCCGCAACATCGCTGGGCGCCACACGCTGGCAGGCGTTCACACAAGTCACGCTGCCCCTGTCGCTGCCCGGACTGGCGGCGGGGGGCTTGCTGTGTTTCGTGCTGGGGGCAGGCACCTATATCACCCCGCTGATCCTTGGCGGCCCGCGCGATGCGATGTTTGCCAATCTGGTGTTCGAGGCGATCATCACGCAGTTGAACTGGCCGATGGGGTCTGCCCTGTCGCTGCTTCTGCTGATCGTGCTGGGCGCGCTGGTCGCACTTTACAACCGCTATCTGGGCATGTCGCAACTGACGAAAGGCTTGGGCTGATGGGCGGGGGCGGAAAAATGGGTTGGGCTGCAATCCGCGCATATACGATACTTGTGTATCTGTTCATGTTCCTGCCGGTGGCCGTGGTGGTTCTGCTGTCCTTCAACCAGAATCAGTTCGGCAGCTTCCCGATGACCGGCTTTTCGCTGCGCTGGTTCGAGGCATTGTGGAACAATGACGCCGTGATGCGGGCTTTTCGTACCTCGCTGATCCTTGGCCTGCTGACGGCGCTGATTTCCACCACGCTGGGGGTGCTGGCAAGCCTTGCACTGGTGCGTTACGCCATTCCGGGCAAGAACCTGATCACCACCATCCTGATCGCGCCGATTCTGGTGCCCGAAGTGGTGCTGGCGGTGGCGTTGCTACTATTCCTGAACTGGCTGGGCATCGGCAAGAGCTTTGCGCTGCTGCTGGCGGGGCATGTCATCTTCACGCTGCCCTTCGTCATTCTGGTGGTGCAGGCGCGGCTGGTTTCCATACGCCGCGATGTGGAAGAAGCGGCCCTTAGCCTTGGTGCCTCGCCCATCCAGACATTCTTTTCCGTCACATTGCCGCTTCTGATGCCCGCCGTGGCCGCGGGCGCGCTGTTTGCCTTCACGATTTCCTTCGATGACATCACCGGCACACTGTTCTGGAAACCGGGCGGGGTGGAAACCGTGCCCACGCAGATTTTCTCAATGCTGCGCAATTCCATCAGCCCCGAAATCAACGCGCTGGGCACCGTGATGATCATCATCACTGTGGGCCTGCCTTTGCTGGGGGCCGCGATTGCCCGCCAGATATCGATAAAACGCGGCATGTAAGAACCGCGACAACCCCAACCGACAAGGAGAAAGAGAAATGGACAATACCAAACGTTATGAACGCCTGCTGGAGCGCTTCCGCAATGGTGATCTGGACCGGCGCAGCTTTCTGGGCCTGATCGGTGCGGCCGGTGTCGCCTATGGCGTGCAGACCCCCTTTGCGCGCATGGCCTTCGCGCAGGATGTGACGCAGGTGCGGTTCGATGGCTGGGGCGGTGTGGTGTCGGAAGCCTTCCGCCGCCACGCTTTTGATCCCTACACGGCGGCCACAGGCATCAATGTGGTCGATGGCACATTCGCAGGCGGGGATGAATATCTGGCGCAGGTGCGTTCCTCGCGCGAGGGCGAATACAACATCGCCCATCTGTCGGGTGTGTTCGACTATGCGCGTTATGTCAATTTCGGGCTGGATGTGGAACTCAACCTTGCCAATATCCCGAATATGGAACTGGTCATGGACGCGCTGACCAACGCCTTCCGGGGCATCACGCCCGACCATCTGTCGGCTGTGCCCTATAATTACGGCACCACCGGGCTGGCCTATAACCGCAAATACATCTCGGACGAGGAAATGCGCGAAAAGGGTGCGTCGATCCTGATTGACGAAGCCTATAAGGGCAAGATCGGCGGCTGGTCCGACTGGCGCACGCGGCTGTGGTATGCGGCGCTGCAAACCGGCCAGCACCCCAATGACATTCAGGATATGGACGCGGCATGGGACGCGATCCGCGCGCATCGTGATCTGGCGCTGAAATACTGGGGTTCGGGCGCCGAGCTGATGAGCCTGCTGGCCGAGGAAGAAATCTATGTCACCGAGGGCTGGTCAGGCCGGATCGCGGCATTGCAGGAACAGGGCCATGATATCGGCTATTATGACGCGCCCAACAGCTTTGGCTGGCAGGAATGTCTGTTCGTGATCAAAGGCTCGCCGGTTGAGGCTTGCGAGGAATTGCTGAACTTCATGCTGGCGCCCGAAACCTCGATCGCGGTGGCCGAGGGGCAGAACTACCCGCCCGCGCTGGATGGCACCAAGGTCGATCTGGGCGAGAAGATCCCGACCCTGCCCGCCTATGACCCGACCGGCACGCTGGAATCGCTGACCTTTGCCGACCCGGTCTACTGGAACGGCAATGAGGCCGAGTGGTCCGAAACCTTCGCCCGCGTGCAGCGCGGCTTCTGAAGGAAAGGCCGGGGGGCCAGCCCCCCGGAACCCCCCGGAGTATTTCGGGCAAGATGAAGGGAAAGCCGCGTGCATTGCAGGCCGCTTTCGCAATACGAAAGGCGGATCATGGGCGCGGTCACTCTGAACAATATCGTCAAGCGCTTTGGCACGTTCACAGCGGTTGAGCAGACGTCGATGCAGATACCAGAGGGCAGCTTCACCACGCTGCTGGGACCGTCAGGCTGCGGCAAGACCACAACCCTGCGCATGATCGCCGGGCTTCTGGACCCAAGCGAGGGCGAGATCATCATCAATGGCAAGCGCGTCAATGATGTGCCGATCCACAAGCGCAATCTGGGGCTGGTGTTCCAGAATTACGCGTTGTTTCCGCACAAGACCGTGGCAGATAATGTGGGTTTCGGGCTGCGGTATCGCAATGTGCCGCGCGCCGATATCGCGCGGCGGGTCCAGGACGCGCTGGAGCTGGTGCAACTGCCGCAGGTGGCAAACCGCTACCCCAAGGCGCTGTCGGGCGGGCAGCAACAGCGCATCGCCCTTGCGCGCGCCATCGTCATCGAACCCGATGTGCTGCTGCTGGATGAACCACTTTCCGCGCTCGATGCCAATCTGCGCGAGGATATGCGGGTGGAGTTGAAGAACATCCAGTCTCGTATTGGGGTGACGACGGTGTTCGTCACGCATGACCAGTCCGAGGCGCTGGCGATGTCTGATCAGATCGTGGTCATGTCGGATGGCAAGGTGGAGCAGGTGGGCGCCCCTGAAGAAGTCTATAACACCCCGGCCAGTGAATTCGTGGCACGGTTTCTGGGCGCATCCAACATTCTGGGCGGGCGCTGCCTGTCGCGCGGGCCGGATGGGGCGGTGCTGGAGGTGCCGGTCTTCGGCAAGGTCATTGTTCCGTCGGCCAAGGCGCCGCATCTGGCGGGTGAAGGGGCGGCCAAGCTGGTGATCCGTGCTGAAAAGCTGCTGTTGCGCGATGCCCCGCCCGAAAGCGGCGCATTTTCCGCGCCCGCCACTGTCGAAACAGTGGATTATCAGGGTCAGTCGGTGCGCTATTTCGTGCGCGCCGGTGATACGCAGTTGCAGGCCATCAACATGATCGATGAACGCCCATTTGCGGTTGGCGCGCAAGTGCATCTGACGCTCAGGCCGCAGGATTGCGCGGCCCTGCCCGGATAACTGACATGAGCCATCTATTCTATCAGACCGGCCAGCGCCGCCCCGTGCTTGATCAGGCGCGCGGGGTCTATATGTGGGACTTGGACGGCAAGCGCTATCTGGACGGATCAAGCGGCGCAATGGTGTGCAATATCGGCCATTCCAACCCGCGCGTTCTGGATGCCATGCGCCGCCAGATGGAAAAATCCACCTTTGGCTACCGGCTGCATTTCGAGACTGAAGCCTCGGAATCGCTGGCTGCGCGGACAGCCGCGTTGTGCCCGGACGGGATGAACAAGGTGTATTTCGTCTCTGGCGGGTCGGAAGCGGTGGAATCCGCGATCAAACTGGCGCGCCAGCATGCGCTGGCCGTGGGTCAGGGCGCCCGCTGGAAGGTCATCAGCCGCGCCCCCAGTTATCATGGGTGCACGCTGGGCGCGCTGGCCATCACGGGGTATGCGCCGCTGAGCGAGCCATTCGCCCCGATGATGCGCGCGATGCCGAAAATCCCCGCCCCGCGCGCCTATCTGGACGGGCTGGACCCCGCCGACCCCGCCACTGGCGTGCATTACGCCGCGATGCTGGAGGCCGAGATCATCGCGCAGGGGACGGAGTCGGTGCTGGCCTTCATTGTCGAACCCATTGGCGGCGCGTCAACCGGTGCGCTGGTGCCACCTGTGGGGTATATGCAGGCCGTGCAGGACATATGCCGCCGCTACGGTGTGCTGCTGATCCTGGATGAGGTGATGACCGGCGCAGGCCGCACAGGCCGGTTTCTGGGGCTGGAACATTGGGGATTGTCGCCCGATATCGTGGTGTTGTCCAAGGGGTTTGCAGCCGGATATGTGCCGCTTGGCGCGATTGCGGCGCGCGATGATCTGGTGGGCGCGGTGCTGAAGGGCGGCGGCTTCCAGCATGGCTTCACCTATGCGGGCAATCCGCTGGCCTGCGCGGCGGGCGCGGCGGTGATCGACGAGATCGCGCGGCTGGGTTTGGTGCAGAATGCCGAAATGATGGGCCACGCGCTGCGCGCACGGCTGGACGGGTTGATGGCGCGTCATCCGATCATCGGCGATGTGCGCGGCAAAGGGTTGCTGATGGCCTTCGAGTTGATGGCCGATCATGACACGAAAGCCCCGCTGCCTGCCCGTCTGAACGCGCATCAGCGCCTTGTCGATATCGCCTATGAGATGGGATTGATCATCTATTCGCGCCGCACCCGCGACGGGGTGGAGGGCGACCATATCATGGTTTGTCCGCCCCTGATCGTGACCGAGGCGCATCTGGACGAGATCACCGACACGCTTGACGCCGCGCTGACCCGGCTGGTCGATGAACTGGCACTGTCGGAAATGGTGTAAGCGGATGTCGGGCATCATCATCACCTGCGCGCTGACGGGATCCATCCACACACCCAGCATGTCGCCACATCTGCCGATCAACGGCGCAGATATCGCGCGTCAGGGTATCGAAGCGGCGCGCGCGGGCGCGTCCATCCTGCATCTGCATGCGCGCGATCCGTTGAGCGGGCGCCCCTCGGCGGCGCTGGAGCATTTCAACGGTTTTGTTCCCGCGCTGGCGCAGGAAACAGACGCGGTGCTGAACCTGTCCACGGGCGGAAGTGCGGTCATGTCACTGGACGAGCGCCTTGCCGCGCCCTTGGCAATAGCGCCGGAAATGGCCTCGCTGAACATGGGCACGATGAATTTCGCGCTCTATCCGATGCTGGGAAAGGATCGCGACTGGCTGCATGACTGGGAAAAGCCGTTTCTGGAAAACACCAATGATCTGGTGTTCAAGAACACGCCGCGCGACATTGCCTGCATCCTGAGCAAGCTTGGCCAGGAGCGCGGCGCGCGGTTCGAGTTTGAATGCTATGATCTGAGCCATCTTTACATGCTGCGCCATTTCGCGGACCGTGGCCTGGTGCAGCCGCCATACTTCATCCAGTTCGTGTTCGGCGTACTGGGGGGCATGGGGCCGGACCCTGAAAACCTGTCTCATATGGTGCGGATAGCCGACAAGCTGTTTGGTGGGGATTACCTGTTTTCGGTGCTGGCGGCGGGGCGGTTTCAGATGCCGCTGATCACCATGGCGGCGGCAATGGGCGGGCATGTGCGCGTGGGGCTGGAAGACAGCCTGACAATCGCGCGCGGCCAGCTTGCGCGCTCGAACGCCGAGCAGGTGGTCAAGATCCGCGAGATCGTGGAGCGGCTGGGCCGTGTGGTGATGACCCCCGATCAGCTACGCGCCACGCTGGGGCTGAAGGGCGCGGGGGGCATCAATGCGTGACATCGCGTTTCGCACAGTCGCGGGCGTGGATGATCTGGCGCGGCTGGAAGCAGCCTTGCGCGCGCTGAGCGCAGATATTGCCGAGGATTACGCCACCGACAGTGCCGTGCTGGAGAAGGCGGTTCTGGGGGTGCCGCCATCCGCGCATGGGCTGTTGGCCATGCAGGGGGATCAGACCCTTGGCGCGGCGCTTTACAGCCCGCTGTTTTCGACCGTGCGCGGCGCGGCGGGGCTGTATGTGTCCGATCTGTGGGTCAGCGCGCAGGCACGCGGTCAGGGGCTTGGCGCAAAGTTGCTGGCACGGATCGCGCGCGAAGGCGTGGCGCGCTGGCAGGCAACATGGCTGAAGCTTGCCGTCTATGACCACAGTGAAGACGCGCAAGCCTTCTATCAGCGGCTGGGCTTTGAACCCGCGCGCGGGATGCAGGAGATGCGCCTTGCCCCGCAGGGCGTGGCAGAACTGATCAAGAGGACCGCATGAAAGCCATATTCGACGACCGCCAGCGCCTGCATGACCCACAGCATTTCATGGCCAATGGCAAGACCTATCCCAGCCCCGAAGCGCCCGAACGCATTGCCCGCCTGATGGCGGGGGCCAGGGCGGCGGGGTGCAGGTTCACGGCACCGCAGGATGCCGGGCCTGGCCCCATTGCGGCGATTCACAGCGCCGAATATCTGCATTTTCTGCGCACGATCTATCCGCGCTGGCTGCGCATCCCCGATGCCGGGCCAGAGGTGATCCCCAATATCCACCCCGCCACGCGGGGCGACAATTACCCGAAATCCGCCATCGGGCAGGCAGGCTATCATCAGGCCGACACCGCCTGCCCCATTGGTGCGCAGACATGGGATGCTGCCTATTGGTCCGCGCAATCGGCGATCACCGGGGCCGATCTGGTGGCGGGCGGCGAGGCTGCGGTCTATGTGCTCTCGCGCCCGCCCGGCCATCATGCGTTCAGCGATCTGGCAGGCGGCTTTTGTTTCCTGAACAATTCCGCCATCGCGGCAGAACGCTTGCGCGTGCAAGGGCTGCGGCCCGCCATTCTGGATGTCGATGTGCATCACGGCAATGGCACACAGGGCATCTTCTATGCCCGCGATGATGTGCTGACCGTGTCGCTGCACGCCGACCCCGACCGCTTCTACCCGTTCTTCTGGGGCGGCGCGCAGGAACGTGGTGAAGGGCGCGGGATGGGCTTTAACCTGAATCTGCCCCTGCCGCGTGGGACGGGTGATGACGGGTATATGAAAACCCTCGATACAGCACTGGCGCGCATAAGCGCGTTTGGCGCAGATGTGGTGGTGGTGGCGCTGGGGCTGGACGCGCATATTGACGACCCTTTCCGCGGGCTGGCGATCACAACGCCGTGCTTTCAGGCGATGGCGCGGGCGATTGCCGGGCTGGGCCTGCCGCTGGTACTGGTGCAGGAAGGCGGCTATGTCAGCGACGCGCTGGCGGATAATCTGACGGCCTTTCTTGGCGGGGTTTCATGAAGGTTGACTTTCACACATTGTATCTGAAAAAGCGCTTCCCCTTGCGCATTTCGCGCGGCGAGATTGCGGGCGGCGAAAACCTGTTCTTGTCCGTCAGCGACGGTACGCATACGGGCTGGGGCGAGATGGCCCTAGGCGCGACCGAGGGCGCGGCGACTGTTGCCGAAGGCCGCGCGCAGCTAGAGGCGTTTTGCGCGGGCGGGCTGAACGGCGCGATCCACGACATCTGGGCGCAGGCCCATGCGGGCGGTGCGGGCGCGTGCGCGTTGGCGGCGCTGGATATGGCGCTGTGGGATCTGCGTGCCAAACAGGCGGGGATGCCGCTATACAGGCTTCTGGGGTTGGCGCGGCGGGGTGTGGTGTCGTCGCTGACCGTGGGCATCAACCTGCCAGAGGTGGTGCGCGAGCGTGTGCCGCTACTGCTGGAACGCGGCGCGCGGGCGCTGAAAATCAAGCTGGGCAGCGCGGACGGGATAGAGGCCGACAAGGCCATGTTTGCGGCAGTGCATCAGGCAGCGGCAGGCAGCGGCGCGGTGTTGCGGGTTGACGCCAATGGCGGCTGGTCGCTGGAGGATGCGCGCCAGATGATGGGCTGGCTGGCCGCGCGGGGCGTGGAATATGTCGAACAACCGCTTGTTGAAGGGGCAGAAGACCAGTTGCCCGAATTGTTCAAGACCCGCGCCTTGCCGATTTTCGTCGATGAATCCTGCCGTTTTTCCGCCGACATCCCGCGCTTTGCCCATTGCGCGGACGGGGTGAATTTGAAGCTGATGAAATGCGGCGGCATTACCGAGGCGCTGCGCATTGTCGCCACCGCCCGCGCGTATGGGTTGCGCACGATGATCGGTTGCATGGGCGAAAGCTCGGTCTCGATTGCCGCAGGCGCGTCGCTTTCGGCGTTGTTCGACTATATCGATCTTGATTCCCATCTGAACCTTGACCCGGACCCGGCCAGTGGCGCGCCCTTCCAGGATGGCGTCACCCTGCCCGCAGACCAGCCCGGCCACGGAGGAACCCTGCATGCTTGATCCAACCCAGCCCATCGCGCTGTTTGCAGAGGCCACTATGGGCAGCCTGAACGCCAAGATGGCCGAGGGCATCCTGCGCTATGGCCGCAATCCGGTGGTGGCGGTGATAGACAGCACACAGGCGCGCAAGCGCGTGGGCGATCTGTGTGCGCTAGACAGCGATGTGCCGGTTGTGGCGACGCTGGCAGATGCGCAGGCGCTTGGCGCGCAGGTTCTGGTTCTGGGCACGGCACCCTCTGGGGGGCGTTTGCCGCCGGCCTGGGTGTCGGTGCTGGAACAGGCCGTGGCGGCGGGAATGTCGCTGGTCAACGGTATGCATGACCGCTTGCAGCCCATGTTTCAAGACCGGCTGCGCGCAGGGCAATGGGTGTGGGATCTGCGCGTGCCGCAAGGCGACGCGCCCCCGATCAGCATGGCGCGCGCGGCCAGCCTGGGCAATAGGCGCGTGCTGATGGTGGGCACCGACATGGCCATCGGCAAGATGACCGCCGGGCTGGAACTGACCCGCAGCTTGCAGGAATTGGGGCGCGATGCGGCGTTTCTGGCCACAGGCCAGACCGGCATTGCCATCACCGGGCGCGGCATCCCGCTGGACGCGATCCGCGTTGATCATGCGGGCGGTTCGGTTGAACGCATGGTGCTGGATGCCGCCAGCCACGAGATTGTCGTGGTCGAGGGGCAAGGCTCGCTGCTGCATCCGGGCAGCACCGCGACCCTGCCGCTGATGCGCGGCTCTGCCTGCACCCATATGATCCTGTGCCACCGTGCGGGCATGCAAACGCTTGACGAGTTGGACCATGTGCGCATTCCGCCGCTGCGTGATGTGATCGCCCTGAACGAAGCCGTGGCCCACGCCGCAGGCGCGCTGACACCGGCCAGAGTGGTTGCCATCGCCCTGAACACCGCACGCCTGACACCGGCAGAGGCCGAAGCGGCGCTGAAATCGGCCGAAGATGACACCGGCTTGCCCGCCAGTGATCCGGTACGACATGGTGCCGCGAAGCTGGCAATGGCAGTAGTGCAGTAGCTTAGCCCGCCCCCTGCCGTCGGTGACGGCTGGCATGGCCGCCGGTAGCTTTGGCCACCAGCGGCAACCCCGCTTCCCGCCCCTTGCACAGGCGCGAACCATCTGGACGTGAATGACCTGGGGCGGCCTGCATGTATGCTTATGGGTAGTCTGGGATGCAGACATTCAGTGCTTTTCGCAGCCATTTCTTTCACATCCCGTCTGCGCCGCTATAGGGCTGTTGCACTGTCGTTGCGGCCTCTGGCTGCACTTCGTGGCAGGGCAAGCTGTGCCGGGGGTCGTCTCGGGGTTTGACGCAACCCTGGCCCAGGCTTTGAAATTGTTGCCTTTTTCACAGGACTTGTCTTCGCCAGTGTTGAGTGTTAGCTCTGCAATGTAACCGTTGGGGTGCCCTGTCCGGGCTGAGAGGCGAAAGCCAACCCATCGAACCTGATCCGGATCATACCGGCGTAGGGAACGGTAAAAACGCGCGGCAAATCGCGTCTCGTCCGTCTTCTTGCGCTGATTCCAGAAGCAAGGAGATGCAGTTGGTTTCAATCGCACTGACCATAGCAGGGTCCGACTCGGGCGGCGGCGCAGGCATTCAGGCGGATCTGAAGGCGTTTTCAGCGCTCGGCATTTATGGCGCCAGCGTCATAACGGCCCTGACCGCGCAGAACACCCGCACCGTCATCATGGTCGAGCCTGCCAGCGTTGATATGATCGCGGCGCAGATGGCCGCAGTGTTCGACGATCTGGATGTGCGCGCGGTCAAGCTTGGCATGCTGGGCGCGCGAGACGTGATTGCGACTGTCGCGCAGGGGCTGGAGGGGCGCGACCTGCCGGTTGTTCTGGACCCGGTCATGGTAGCCAAATCCGGCGACCGCCTGCTGCCCGCTGACGCGCTTGACGCGTTGCGCAGCCTGCTTCTGCCGCGCGCGACAGTGCTGACACCGAACCTTCCTGAAGCGTCTGACCTGCTGGGCTGCGCAGTCGCGCAAAGCGAGGCCGAGATGATCCGACAGGCCCATGCGCTGCGCGCTATGGGAGCGCAGGCCGTGCTCATGAAGGGCGGTCATGCGGCAGGGGCGGAATGTGTCGATCTACTGGTCACTGCGACTGACACCATGCGGCTGGTCGCACCGCGCATTGATACGCGCAACACGCATGGCACTGGCTGCACCCTGTCGGCAGCCATTGCGGCGGCACTGGCGCAGGGCATGACCCTGTCGGCAGCCGTGGTGCGCGCGCATGGCTATCTGCAAGGCGCGATTGCGGCTGCGGATCGGCTGGCGGTCGGATCCGGTCACGGGCCAGTGCACCATTTCCACAAGGTCTGGTCCAATGGCTGAAGTCACCATCATCGGGGCGGGGGTCGCCGGACTATGCGCCGCATGGGAATGCAGCAAGGCGGGGCTGCATCCGCGCCTGATTGACCGCTGGGGTGAACCGGGGCCGCATGGCTGTTCCTGGTGGGCCGGGGGCATGCTGGCGCCGTCTTGCGAAGGCGCTGTGGCAGAGCCTGCAATCGTCGCGCATGGGCAGCGCGCAGCGACCTTCTGGGCAGAGGTGACACCGGTTGCGCGTCGCGGCTCGCTTGTCGTGGCGCTGGATCGCGACACAAGCGAGCTTGCCCGCTTTGGGCGCCGCACAACCGGGCACACGCTGATTGCCGACGGGCTGCACCAGTTGGAACCTGATCTGCATGGCCTCAAACAGGCGCTGTTCTTTGCCGAAGAGGCGCATCTCGATCCCCGCGCGGCGCTTTCCGATCTGGTTGCGGCGCTGGCCGAACGCGACATCGAAGTCGAAACCGGCGATGCCGCGCCCGACCAGATCGACGGCCCGGTGATCGACGCGCGCGGCATGGCCGCCGATCTGCCCGGCCTGCGTGCCGTGCGCGGCGAAATGGCCGTGCTGAATGCGCCCGACATCGCCCTGACCCGCCCGATCCGTCTGCTGCATCCGCGTCATCCGCTCTACATCGTGCCGCGGGGCGATGGCGTTTACATGCTTGGCGCGACCCAGATCGAAAGCGCCGACCGCCGGGGCGTTTCGGCACGCTCGTTGCTGGAATTGCTGTCCGCCGCCTATGCGCTTGATGCGCGCTTTGCCGAGGCCGAGTTGCTGGAAACCGGCGCCGATCTGCGCCCGGCCTATCCCGATAATGTGCCGCGCGTGACGGTCCGGGGCCGGGTGCTGCATCTGAACGGGCTGTTTCGTCATGGCTATCTGATGGCGCCGGCACTGGCCGCGCAAGCCGTCGATTATCTGACAAAAGGCATCAAGGGGGATCTGGTCCATGAAGATTGAGACGAATGGAGAGCCGCGCGAGGTGACGGGTCCGACGCTGGCAGATGTTCTGGTCGAGCTTGGCTGGTCTGATGCCCGCGTGGCCACGGCGGTCAATGGTGCTTTCGTGCCCAAGGCCGCACGGGCAGATACCGCGCTGCAAGACGGCGACCGGCTGGAAGTGCTGGCGCCGATGCAGGGGGGCTGAGGGGATGCGCGATTTCTATGGCGTCTCGCTGACATGCCCGCTGATGCTGGGCACAGCGCAATATCCTTCGCCCGCGGTGCTGGAAGCCGCGTTTCGTCAGTCTGGCGCATCGGTTGCAACAGTGTCGCTGCGCCGCGAGGGCGGTCAGGGTCAGGTATTCTGGGACATCATCAAGGGGCTGGGCGTGCATATCCTGCCGAATACAGCGGGCTGCTATACAGCGCGCGAGGCGATCACCACAGCCCAGATGGCGCGCGAGTTGTTCGAAACCAACTGGATCAAGCTGGAAGTGATCGGCCATGCGGACACGCTGCAACCCGACCCGTTCGCCCTGTTGGAAGCAACCGAGGCGTTGGCCGCCAACGGGTTCGAGGTGTTCCCCTACATGACCGAGGATCAGGTTCTGGCCGCGCGTCTGCTGGATGCGGGCGCGCGCGTTCTGATGCCCTGGGGCGCGCCCATCGGTTCGGGGCTGGGGCTGAACAACCGCTATGGGCTGCGCACCCTGCGCGCGGCCTTCCCCGACGTGCCGATGGTGATCGATGCAGGACTTGGCCTGCCCAGCCATGCCGCCGACGCGCTGGAAATGGGCTTCGACGCGGTGCTGCTGAACACTGCTGTGGCGGAGGCGGGCGATCCGGTGGTCATGGCGCGGGCTTTCGCGCTGGCTGTGCAGGCGGGGGCACTGGCCAAGGGTGCCGATCCGATGACCCCGCGCGACATGGCCCAGCCCTCGACCCCTGTTATCGGCAAGGCCTGGCTATGACGCTGCCCCGCTTCTACCCTATCTTCGATTCCGTTGCGTGGCTGGAACGTGCCCTGCCGCTGGGCGTAAAGCTGGTGCAGCTGCGCATCAAGAAGCGTGACATCAACGCGCTGCGGCTGGATATCCGCGCCGGGCTGGCAATGGCGCGGGCACATGGCGCGGCGCTGGTGGTCAATGACCATTGGCAACTTGCTGTCGAGGAAGGCGCGGACTGGCTGCATCTGGGGCAGGAGGATCTGGACACGGCCGATATCCCCGCGATCCGCCGTGCTGGTTTGAAACTGGGCATCTCCACGCATGACCATGCGGAACTCGACCGCGCCTTGGCGCTGTCGCCTGATTATGTCGCGCTGGGGCCAGTCTATCCGACCATCCTGAAGGCGATGAAATGGCACAGCCAAGGGCTGAAGCGGGTCACCGAATGGAAAGGGCTGGTGGGCGATATTCCCCTTTGCGCAATTGGCGGCATGAGCGTCGAACGCGCGCCGGGCGCATTCGAGGCCTGGGCTGATACTGTCTCTGCCGTGACCGATATCACGCTTAACCCCGACCCGGAGGCGCGGATGCGCGACTGGCTGCGGGTTTGCGCATGAGCCGCTATGCGCGTCAGATGGTCCTGCCTGAAATCGGCAGCGCCGGGCAGGCGCGGCTGGCGCGCGCGCATGTGCTGGTCGTGGGCGCCGGCGGTTTGAGCGTGCCGGTGCTGCAATATCTTGCCGGGGCCGGGGTGGGCCGCATCAACTTGGTCGATGGCGATACTGTTGCCGCGCATAACCTGCACCGCCAGCCACTTTACCGGATGGATCAGATCGGCCAGCCGAAAGCGCGCGCCGCCGCCGCGGCCCTCGCTGCGCTGAACCCCGAAGTCAGCGTCACGCCGATCTGCGACATGCTGGACCCCGCCAATGCGCCCGACCTGATCGCGGCAGCGGATCTGGTGCTCGATTGCGCAGACACATTTGCGGCCAGCCTGATACTGTCTGACAACTGCCATGCGCAGGGCAAGCCGCTGATCATAGCTTCCGCGCTGGCGCTTTCGGGCTATGTCGCGGGCTGCTGCGGCAGCGCACCCAGCTTGCGCGCCATCTTCCCCGATCTGCCCGAACGCGGCGCGACCTGCGCCACAGCGGGCGTGATGGGGCCAGTGGTGGCGACCCTTGGGGCGTTGCAGGCGCAGATGGCGCTGTCGGTGCTGCTTGAACTGGCCCCGTCCCCGCTTGGCCAGCTTCTGCGCCTGGATGGCGCCACATGGCGCATGGCGGGCTTTCGCTTTGATACCGCACCCGAACCGGACGCGCCGTTGCCCTTTATCGCCCGCAGCCAGATCCGCGCCAGTGACATGCTGATCGACCTGCGGACCGAGGCCGCGCCCTTTTGCCCCGCAGCCCGCCATGTCCCGCCCGAAGGCATGGCCGACCTGACCCCGCCCGATACCGCCCGTGTCGTGCTCGCATGCACCACCGGTCTGCGCGCGCATAATGCGGGCCAGAACCTGCAATCCCGTTGGCCCGGCGACATCGCCCTGCTGGCCCTGAACTGAAAGGAACCCTCATGAAACACCTCATCTCTGCACTTGCCTTCAGCGCATTTGCCCTGCCCGCGCAGGCGCAGGACCGGTTGAGCCTGATGCTCGACTGGTTCGTGAACCCCAATCACGCGCCCATCGTGCTGGCGCAGGAACTGGGCTATTTCACTGACGCCGGGCTGGAGATCGAGGTGATCACCCCCTCTGATCCGAACGCGCCGCCGCGCATGGCTGCGGCTGGCCGGGTTGATCTGGCGATCAGCTATCAGCCGCAACTGCATCTCAGCCGCCATGACGATCTGCCGCTGCGCCGTGTCGGCACGCTGATCGCCACGCCGCTGACCTGTCTGGCGGTGCTGGCCGACCACCCGGCGCAGGATTTCGCGGATCTGCGCGGCGGCAAGGTCGGTTTCGCGGTCTCCGGCGTGCAGGAAGTGATGCTGGACGCCATGCTCGCCCATCACGGGCTTGCCTCTGATGATGTGGAACGCATCAATATCGGCTGGTCGATTTCGCCCGCGCTGATGGCGGGGCAGGTCGATGGCGTGATCGGGGCTTTTCGCAATTTTGAGCTGAACCAGCTGCAGCTTGAAGGCACTGACGGGCGCTGCTTTTACCCAGAGGCTGAAGGGGTGCCCGCTTATGACGAGCTGATCTATGTTGCTAATCCCGAAACCATGAATGCCGATGCCATTGCGCGCTTTCTGGAAGCCACAGCGCAGGCAGTCAGCTTCATCCTGAATCAGCCCGAGCAGGCATGGGAGATTTTTTCCGGCACAGCCTCTGAACTGCAGACCGCGCTGAATGTCATGGCATGGGCCGACACATGGCCGCGCTTCGCCACCCGCCCTGCCGCACTCGATGCCGGGCGCTATGCGCGGTTCGAGGCGTTTCTGGCCGAACGCGGTGCCACACCGGGCGGGTTGTCGGTGGATCAGCTTGCCCTCGACATAAGCGCGGTGATCCCATGAGCGCGCCGGATTATGGCCATGCCTTCACCCTCTGGCGCGATCAGGCGCCAGAGTGGCACGCCTACACCCATCACCCCTTCGTTGAAGGGCTGCGTTCCGGCAATCTGCCGCGGGCGAATTTCCTGCACTACCTGCGGCAGGATTACATCTTCCTGATCCATTTTACCCGCGCCTGGGCGCTGGCTGCGGCGAAGGGTGAAACGCTGGCCGAAATCCAGGCGGCATCGGCCACGGTGCAGGCGCTGGCGCATGTGGAAATGCCGCTGCATGTGCAGATTTGCGCGCAGGCGGGCATGGATGCGGCGGCGTTGGAGGCATCCGAGGAAGCGCCCGCGAACCTTGCCTATACGCGCTATGTGCTCGAGTCTGGCTATTCGGGTGATTTTCTGGACCTGATGGCCGCACTCGCGCCCTGCGTGCTGGGCTATGGCGAGATCGGCGCGCGTCTGCAGGGCAGCGGCGGGGTCTATGCTGACTGGATCAATACCTATGCGGGCGACGATTACCAGGGTCTTTGCCGCGATGTGGGTGCGTTGATCGGCAGCGCGCTGGTGCACCGGCTGGGGCCGGGCTGGGCCAGCCTGCCGCGTGCGCGGCATCTCTCGGCGCGCTTCGCCACGGCGACGCGGCTGGAGGTGGGTTTCTGGCAGATGGGGCTTGACGGGCCATGACCGGGCTGTCGCTGCGCGGTGATCTGTGGATGGGTGATGCGGCTTTGATCCGCAACCTGTCGCTAGACATGCCCGCGGGGCGCTGGTCGTGCCTTCTGGGGCTTTCGGGCATCGGCAAGTCCAGCATCGCGCGGCTGATCGCCGGGTTGCCGGGGCCGCAGCGCCTTGCAGGACGGCTGGAGACTGACGACGGCCAACCGCTGGCTGGCCGCGTGGCGCTGATGGCACAGGGCGGCCAGCTTCTGCCTTGGGCTGATTTGGTGGCGAATGTTACCATCGGCGCGCGGTTGCGCGGCGCATGCCCGGACAGGGCGCGGGCAAAGGCACTGTTGGCGCAGATGGGGCTTTCGGGGCTGGAACAGCGCCGCCCGCCCGCACTTTCAGGAGGCCAGGGGCAGCGTGTAGCGCTGGCCCGCGTGTTGATAGAGGATGCCCCGGTCGTGGTGCTGGATGAGCCGTTCTCGGCGCTGGACACCGCCACGCGGCTGGCGATGCAGGATCTGGCTGCAACAGTGCTCGCGGGCCGCACGGTGATCCTGATTACCCACGACCCGCTGGAGGCGCTGCGCTTGGCTGATCGCGCCTGGCTTCTGGGGCCAGCCGGGGCCAACGCGCTGGCGCTGCCTGATGCGCCCGCACCGCGCGACTTCCGCGCGCGCGAAGTGCTGGCTGCACAAGCAGCCTTGCTGACCCGACTGCAAGGGGATGTGCCATGCGACGTCTGAACATTGCGCCATTGCGCGCGGCGCTGGCGCTGTTTGTCGGGTTGGCGCTGTGGCAGGCGGTGGTCTGGCTAACCGATGTTCCACGCTTCATCCTGCCTGGGCCCGGCCGCGTGGGGTTGGCACTGTGGGACAATGCTGCGCTGCTGGCCGAACATGCGCGCTTCACTGTCATCAACCTGCTGACCGGGCTGGCCGCAGGTGTGGCGCTGGGGGTCGCCACGGCACTGAACCTTGCGCTCTCGCCGGGCGCGCGGATGATGCTGCGGCCCATGCTGATCTTCGCGCAGGCCGTGCCGGTTTTTGCATTGGCACCGATCCTCACGCTGTGGCTGGGCTATGGCGCGGCGTCCAAGATCGTGATCGTGATGCTGGTGATCTATTTCCCCGTCACATCGGCCTTTTTCGACGGGCTGATGCGACTGCCACCGCCATTGGCGGATATGGCGCAGATGATGCACGCCACGCCCCTGCGGCGGCTCTTTCTGCTGCAAGTCCCCCATGCGCTGCCTGCGCTCGCTTCGGGGCTGCGATTGGCTGTCGTCTATGCCCCTTTTGCGGTGATTATCGGCGAATGGGTCGGCTCGTCACGGGGTCTGGGCCATCTGATGTTGCTGGCCAACGGGCGCGGACAGACCGAGCTGATGTTCGCGTCGCTGATCGTTCTGGCAGGTATGAGCCTGCTGCTGTTCGCGGCGGTAGAACGGCTGGTGCGTTAGGCGGCGTCTGCATTTAGGGGATTCCCAAATCCCTCTCTTTTTGATTCAAGAT
>JAFIEF010000031.1 GCA_020832655.1 Paracoccaceae bacterium | reverse complement strand
GGGCTCCTTCCCGCCTTGCGGCACTGCAGCACGCCAACTGCCGCCCGACGCACAGTCCTGCGGGACTTTGCGGTCCTTCGGGAAATATGCCGCCGGGGGTTTTCGTGATCGGCAACGGCCGTGGCCGCCGCGCAGCGCCCGAGCGCAGGGTGGGCGCTCCCACGCTTGGGATGGGCAGTTTATGGCGCGGCATATTCCGGCAGTGCAACGAGGTGGGACGCCGAATAGCGCCCGCCCCTGGGGGCGGTCGGGCGCTGCGCGGCGGCGCGCGAAGCGCGCCTTGTTCCCGCGCAGGGGCTATGGCGTGTGCGTCGGCAACATGCTCGAAGCGACCAAAACCACCCTGTCTGGAGCCGCCCACCGGTCTTCCCCTCACGCCCCCGCACACCCCTCGCGCCACGCATCCCCCCGGCACCCTGCCCATACCCCGCGCTTCCATCTGCCCGATCTCTCTGCCTCTTGCCCCGGCGCCGCCTTTGCGGCATGCCTCTTCACCGTGATTTAACCGCCACCCTGTTTACTTCCACAGGGCTTGCCCCCTAAGATCGGTAACATGATCAAATTCTCGCTGCGCTGCGCCCAAGACCATTCGTTCGAGAGCTGGTTCCAGTCGGGACAGGCTTTCGACGCGCTGTGCCAGCGCGGCCTTGTTACCTGCCCGAGTTGCGGCAGCAGCGATGTGAGCAAGGCGCTCATGGCCCCGGCTGTTACTGCGGCAAAGGCGGATATCCCGGAACCTGCTCGTGAAATGACGCCAGAGGCGCACGCCGAAAAGCTGCGCGCCCTGCGTGCGCAGATCGAGGCGCAATCGGATTATGTCGGCCAGAACTTCGCGCATGAGGCCCGCGCGATGTATCTGGGCGATATCCCCCAGCGTTCAATCTATGGAGAGGCGAAGGCGCAAGAGGCGAAAGCGCTGCTGGAAGACGGCGTGCCGGTCTTGCCCTTGCCCTTCATGCCGACACGCAAAAGCAACTGAGGGATCACAAGGCCACTTCTTCCCCGCTTACGGATATCACCCGCCCCCCAGCGGCGCGGGCATCGTGCTGGTCATGGGTGACCAGGATCACCGGAAGCCCGCGGGCGCGGTCAAACACGAAGGCGCGGATTTGCGCGCGCAATTCCGTGTCGAGCTTCGAGAATGGCTCATCCAGCAACAAGCCGCGCGGCTCTGACAGCAGGCATCGCAGCAATGCAACGCGCGCGCGCTGCCCGCCCGACAGTGTTGCCGGGTCGCGCATGCCCATGCCCGCCAGCCCGGCTTCGGCCAATGCGGCCTCTATCCGTCCGGCGCGGTTATCCGCACCCTTGGGCAGCCCGAAACCAAGATTGCCCGCCACTGACAGATGCGGGAACAGCACATCATCCTGAAACAATATCCCCAGACGCCGCGCATGCGGGGGCAGGGCGGTGATGTCGCGCCCGTCCAGAAATACGCACCCCGACATGCGAAATGCCGGGGGCAGGGCACCGATCAGCGCCGCCAGCGCCGTGGATTTGCCGCAGCCCGATGGCCCCATGATGGTCAGCACCTCGCCCGGCGCGATTTCGGTGTTCAGTGCCACCAGCGGCTGGCCCGCAAGCGTGACTACAAGCTTGTCGAGTTTCAGGCTCATGACACGCGCATCCCCTTGAGGTTGCGAAACAGCAGCGCGGGCAGCGCCAGCGCCAGCGCAAACACTGCCATCGGCAAAGCCATCTGCACCACCGCCCAGACCCCGATCAGCCGCCGGTTGCCGCCAGAGGCCAGCGCCACCGCCTCGGTCGTCACCGTGCTGACGCGCCCCGCCCCGATCAGCAGTGTGGGCAGATATTGCGCGACCGATGTGGCAAAGCCCACCGCAAAGGCGATTACAAGCGCGCGGGTCAGCATGGGCAGGCGCACAGCCCAGAGCACGCGGCCCGGCCCCGCGCCAAGGGCTTGTGCCACCAGCCCCGCGCGCGCATCCCAGGCCCGCCAGGGATCGGCCAGCACCAGATAGACATAGGGCAGCACAAAGACCAGATGCGTGGCCATTACTGCCCAAATCGTGCCATCCAGCCCGGTGATCAGCGCAAATGTGGTCAGCCCGGGCAGGAAGGCGATCTGCGGCACCAATAGCGGCAGATAGATCAGCGCCATCGCGCGGCGGGGATGGGCGGGGCCGCGTCGAGCCTCGGCCTCCAGCACGCTCACAGCAAGGATCAGCGCCAGCGCGGCCGCGCCCAGCGCGATCAGCGTGCTGTCGCGGGTAAGGGGCAGAAGTGCCGCCATCTGGCCTGACCAGACCCGCAGGCTGAAGCTGGCGGGCCAGATATCCGGAAACCGCCACAGCCCGGCAAAGGACCAAACCAGCAGCCCCGCCAGCCCCAGCCCCACTGTCAACGCGATCAGCGCGGCCCCCGCCGCGCCTGCCGGGCGCAGCACAAGGTCCGCCGCCAGCCCGCGCCCGCCGTTTGCCGCCCATGCCCGCCCCCAGCGGCCCAGCGCCAGTTCTGCGCCCCGCCACAGGCCCAGCGCCAGCATTACCATCCCCAATTGCAGCACCGCGCCCGCAGCGGCCTGAAACCGCATTGCAAGATCGGGATGAGTCATCCAGTCAAGGATCTGCACAGCCAGTGTCGGCGGGCGGGTCGGGCCAAGGATCAGCGCGACATCCACCACCGACATCGAATAGGCCAGCACGGCATAGACCGGCAGGCGGATCTGTGCATAGACCGCAGGCAGCACTGTTTTCATCCAGCCGGTGACGCGGCCATAGCCCAGGCTGCGCGCCACCATCTGGCGGCGCAGGCTGTCGGCCTGCCCCAGCGCCGCCAGTGTCATCAGCAGCAGAAACGGTACTTCCTTGACCACCAGCCCCGCCACCAGCGCCAGCCCATACGCATCGCCGATTATCAGCAGATCGGGCGGCCGGTCCCAGCCTGTGGCCCAGGGCGAAAGCGCGCGCGCGATCCAGCCCGAAGGCGCGATCAGGAAGGCCAGCCCGAAGGCAGCGGCGGCATGGGGCAGGGCCAGCAGCGGCGCCAGCGCGCGGGTGAGCCAGACAAAGCTGCGCGTGCCCTGCCATGTGGCCACGATCAGCAGCGTCAGCGCCAGTGATATCACTGTGGCCAGCAGCCCTGTCACCAGCGACAGACGCATCGCAGCGGGCAGGCCACCCCAACCCAGCACGGCGCGCCATGCGTCCAGATTGGGCTGATGCGCCCCCAATGCGGGCAGCCAGCCAAAGGCCGGTGCAAAAACGCCCGCCAGCCCTGCCAGAACCGGCAGGCCCAGCAAGCCCAGCACCCCCCAGGGGGGCAGCGCCCAGGGGCGGCGCAGGGCCAAGTCAGTTGCCTGTGCCGTAGCGCGCGGCCCAGTCCTCGGCAATGCGGGTCATCCAGTCCGGATGCGGTTCCATCAACCCGGTGCCCATCTGGTCAGGGGCCAGCGTGGCAATGCCCAGTTCCAGCGCGTAAAAGCGCGCGCGGTCTTCTGCGTCCAGCAAATGCATCCCCAGCACGGTCTGAAAGCCCAGTATTTCGGGGTCTTGTGCGCGGGCCTGAATGTGGGGGTCAAGGATCAGATTGGCCAGCACCAGCGCGCCCGCCTTGTTGGCGGCATTATAGGGGATAGAGAGGTAGGAAGAATTGGCCAGCGTGCCTTCCTCGAACACCAGCGTGCGCACACTGTCCTGCAACTCGCCATCGGCGATTGCCGCCGAGGCGCGGCCGGGATTGAAGGCAAAGCCGATATCAACCTCGCCATCCGCCAGCAACTGGCCCAAAGCGGGTTCATTGGGGGGGAAAGCCCGACCCTGACGCCACAGATTGGGGTGGATTTCATCCAGAAACGCCCAAAGCGGCGCTGTGACTGCGGCGTAATCGATGTCATCAATCGGCCCCATCAGCACGGAAGGGTCGTCCAGCACGCCGTAAAGCGCCTGTTTCAGAAAGCTTGTGCCCAGAAAATCGGGTGGTTGCGGATAGGTGAAACGCCCCGGATTTCCGGCAATCCATTCGCGCAGCGCGGCCAGTGACCGAGGCGGTTCGGGCAATGCGGCGCTGTCATATTCAAACACCATCTGGAACATGGCCCAGGGGCTGCCATAGCCTTCGACCGGCAAAGTGAAATCGACCAGAATGGCGGGGTTGGCGTCTGTATCGACCAGCGCCCAGTTGGGCAGGCTTTCAGCGAAGGGACCAAACAGCAAGCCCTGCTCTTTCATGCTGGCGAAATTCGCGCCATTGATCCAGATCGCATCGACCGCGCCGGCGCTGTCGCGCCCGGCCTGACGTTCCGAGATCACGCGCGTGACCGCGTCGGCGGTGTCGGCCAGCCGCACATGTTCCAGCGCCACCCCGTAACGCGCCTGAAGATCATCGCCGACAGAGGCGATGAAGGCATTGATGCGCGCATCGCCGCCCCAGGCGTGCCAATAGACCGTCTGGCCTTGCGCCGCTTGCAGCACGGCATTCCAGTCATCGGGGTTAACCGCCAGGGCAGGTGATGCCATCACGCAAACAGGCAGCACCACACTGGCGGCGAACAGGGGAAAACGCATGGGGGGATCCTTTCATGTCACAATCCATTGGGTGCAGATACGTCCGGGCTGACAAGATTGTTTCACAGGATGCAGCTTTGGCATGTGGCGCGTCCGGTCCGGCTTGTGTAACAATCAGGTTCTGCGGAGCGTATGGCATGCAGTCTTGACGCAAGAAAGAATAGGGGTTCGCGTGACAGAGGCAAGACATGCTTGACCGGCACATGCGGCCCCTGATCGACCCACCGCTTGATCTGCTCGGTGCGCGCGTCGCGCGCTGGGGCGTCAGCGCGAATGCGGTCACGCTGATCGGGCTGGTGCTGGGGCTGGCCGCTGCTGGGGCAATCATTGCACAGCTCTGGGCGCTGGCGATCCTGCTGATCCTGGCCTCGCGTCTGGCAGACGGGCTGGATGGGGCGGTAGCGCGCGCCAATGGTGTCAGCGATTTCGGCGGCTATCTGGACATCACCTGCGATTATGTTTTCTATGCAGCGATTCCGCTGGCCTTTGTCATGCTTGACCCGGCCGCGCATGGGGTCGCGGGCGCGTTCTTGCTGCTGAGCTTCTATGTCAATGCAGGCTCGTTTCTGGGTTTTGCCATTCTGGCGGAAAAGCGCCAGATGCGCAGTGGCGCGCATGGGGTCAAGACGCTCTATTTTACTGGCGGGTTGCTGGAAGGGACCGAGACGATCCTGTTCTTTGTGGCGCTATGCCTGGTGCCGGGCTGGTTTGCGCCGCTGGCCTGGGGGTTTGGTGTGCTGTGCCTGATCACGGCGCTTGCGCGGGTGGTGCTGGCATGGAAGGTGTTTTCCGAGTAAGCGCAGGCAAAAGGGGGCCATGTCATGGCGCATCGGCTGATCATTGATACGTCCGGGCCAGGGCTTTACGAGATTACAGGCAGGTTGCCCGCCCTGGTTTCGGGCGATGGGGTGCTGAGCCTGTTCATCCGCCACACCTCTGCCAGCCTGCTGATTCAGGAAAATGCCGATCCTGATGTCCAGACCGACCTGGCGGGGTTTCTGGACCGGATGGTGCCGCCCGCCAACCACCCTGATATGCGCTGGCTGCGCCATGTGATGGAAGGCCCAGATGATATGCCCGCGCATATCAAGGCGGCATTTCTGCCCACCAGCCTGCAAATTCCGGTGCTGGGCGGCAGGCTGGGTCTGGGCACATGGCAGGGGGTCTATCTGTTCGAGCATCGCAGCCGCCCGCATCGGCGCGAGGTTCTGGCCAGCATGATCCCGGCCATGTCGAGCACAGGCTAACTTGGTCCCCATTGCGGGCCGCACATATCGTTCCGAACAGGATCAGCGCGCAGCGCTATTTCCGGCCCCGTCGCGGATCGATCGGCGCAGAGACCTGCTGTGGCATCACCAGCTTCATGACCTGATCTGCAATCGGCGGCACGGATAGCGGGTGCGTGGCGCTGGAATACTGCTCTGGGTCGCCCAGATCGCGCCATTCACCCCGATGATAGACCTCCAGCGCGGCAAACCGTGCCTTGTAACCCATCTTCGGGCTGCCCGGCACCCAGTAGCCCAGATAGACATAGGGCAGGCCAGAGGCGCGCGCCAGTTCGACATGATCCATGATGATATAGCTGCCCACGGAACTGTTCTGCAGTTCGGGGTCGAAAAAGGAATAGACCAGGCTCAGCCCGTCATCCAGCACATCGGTCAGGCAGACTGCGGCAAGCTCTTGCCTGCCGCGCCCCGTATCGGGTTTGCGATACTCGATGACCCTTGTGCGGACAGGGGTTTCCTCGACCATCGCGGCATATTCGAACGTGTCCATATCGGCCATGCCGCCATCGGCATGGCGGCATTCCAGATAGCGGCGGAACAGGTCGAACTGTTCCTGCGTGGCCCAGGCGCTGGTAACCTCGCGCGACAGATCGCGGTTGCGGCGTATGATCTTGCGCTGATTGCGCGAAAGCACGAAATCCTCGACCCTGATGCGCGCCGACAGGCAGGCGCAGCAATCCGCGCATGACGGCCGGTAGAGCACGTTCTGAGAGCGCCGGAAGCCCTGCTTGGACAGCGTGTCATTCATCGCCTCTGCATGATCGCCTTGCAGCGCGGTGAACAGCTTGCGTTCCATCCGGCCCTTCAGATAAGGGCAGGGCTGCGGTGCCGTCACGTAGAATTGCGGGATGATCGGAAGGCTGTGACGCATCTGCTCGGGCCGGTGACGAGTGAAACAACCTTCACAGTAGCAAGCATCCCGCGCGCCGCCAAGTCATCATTTGGATGCAGGGCGACCGCGCTGCGGGGGCCGCTCAGGCGCTGTCGTCCTGACCCAGCGACGGGGCCGGTTGGTCCGAGGCCAGCGCCCGCCCGCCAAAGTTGAAGGGTGAGCGCACACCTTTCAGCCCGTCTATCGCCAGTTCCAGCCCGCGTGCCTGCACTTGCGGGTCGGCAAAGACCTCTGCCATGTCATTGATCGGGCCTGCGGGCACGCCGCGGCCTTCGCAGGCGGCCAGCAGGTCGGATTTGGCCCAAGCAATGGTCTGCGCGCTGATCCGGTCAGACAGCGCCGTGCGATGCGTAACCCGGTCGGCATTGGTGGCGAAATCCGGGTGATGGGCCAGCTCACCCAGCCCCAGGACGTCGCACAGCTTCTGGTATTGGGCATCATTTCCGGTGGCGATGATGATATGCCCATCGGCGCAGGGCACCACCTGATAGGGGGCAAGATTGGGGTGGAAATTGCCCAACCGCCCCGGTGCATTGCCAGTGGCCAGATAATTCATCGCCTGATTGGCCATGATCGCCACCGCGCAATCCATCAGCGCCATGTCGATATGCTGCCCGCGCCCGGTCGCCTGTCGCGCATGCAGCGCGGCCAGAATGGCGGTGCTGGCATAGATGCCGGTGAAGATGTCGGTCACCGCAACGCCAACCTTGTGCGGCTGTCCATCGGCCGGACCCGTCACCGACATCAGCCCCGACATTCCCTGAATGATGTAATCATAGCCTGCCCGATGCGCATAAGGCCCGGTCTGGCCGAAGCCGGTGATCGAGCAGTAGATCAGGCCGGGGTTAAGCTGTGACAGGCTGTCGTAATCCAGCCCGTATTTCGCCAGCCCGCCGAGTTTGAAATTCTCGATCACGACATCGGCGTCCTGCACCAGATCGCGCACTTTCTGTTGCCCCTCGGGCGTGCGGAAATCTGCGATCACCGATTTCTTGCCGCGATTGGTGGCGTGGAAATAGGCGGCCTCTGGTGTGCCGTCGCGGTCGATGAAGGGTGGCCCCCAACGGCGCGTGTCATCGCCCTGCGGGGCTTCGACCTTGATTACCTCGGCGCCCAGATCGGCAAGCGTCTGGCCTGCCCACGGCCCGGCCAGTATGCGCGCCAACTCGATGACGCGCAGCCCTGCAAGCGGTGCTGTCATGTTCTTACCCGTCCAGCTTTTCGTTCAGGATGCGCTGGAACTCTGAATAGGGCATGTTGGAATATTGCTGCCCGTTGATCATGAAGGTGGGGGTGGCGCGGATATTGTCGGCCTCGGCGTTCTGCTGATAGAACTCGGTCAGTTCCAGCGCCTTGTCGCTGTCGGTCAGGCAGGCTTCGACCTGCGCGCTGTCCAACCCGGCCTGAAGCCCGATGCGGCGCAGGCTATTGGCAACCTGAGCCGGGTCATTGCTGGCCGCCCAGACCTGCTGTTGTTGATAGATCAGGTCCAGAATGCCATGAAAGCGCGCCTCGCCGCCACAGCGCGCGACCATCGCCGCCCACAGACCGTAACGGTCAAAATACACCTCGCGCTTCAGATACAGGATGCGGCCAGTATCGATGAAGTCGTCCTTGATCTGCTGGAACGCGCCTTGATTGAAGTTTGCGCAATGCGGGCAGGTGTAGGAGGAATACTCTACCACCACCACTGCCGCGTCGGGGTTGCCCAGCGGCATGTCCAGCGGGTGAATCTGATGCGTTTGGCTGCCAGCGGCGTCTGATTGCGCATTGGCCGTTGCGACCGGCGCGGGCTGGGGGCTTTGCTGGCTGTACCACCATGCGCCTGCGCCCAGCGCGGCGACGACGGCAATGGCGGGGAGGGTCAACTTGTTCATCGGGGTGGTCCTTTTCTGGTCTGTGCCTTGGCCAGAACATTTCCGGCCAGAAGTTCAAGCGCATCGCGCAAGTTCTGATCCCGCACCCCTTCGGCACTGGCTTTCGCCTTGCGCGCAACTGCGGGGTCGGGGGCTGCGGCGGCGGGTTTCGGTGCGGGCGCGAAACTGGCCTGACCTTCGGCAAAGCCGGTAGGCGCGGTCTGGGTCAGGGTGATGCGGGCAATCGCGTTGTAGCCGTAGCAGGCATTCACGCGCTCGCGCAAGGCAGGCAGTTGCATCTGCAGCATGGGCGCGGCTGCGCCGCTGGTCAGCAGCGTCAGCGTGGCCCCCATGCCCCCCTTGGCATAGCTGACCTTGACCGGGCGGCAACAGGCGGCGATTTCAGCCCCCGCGATTTCGGCCCAATGCGTCAGCAGGCGGCTTTGTGCGAAGCCGCGCGCCTCGCCTGCGTTGCGAATCTGGCGGTCCAGCAGCCCCGATGCGGCCTCGAACCCGCGCTTGCGGCGGGTGGCTTTGGGGGCAGGGGGCGGCGGTTTTCGGGGCATTGCGGGTGGATCGGCTCTTGCAGTCAGTTTGGGGCAGTCTACTCTTTCCGGCAGGAAGGGCCAGAGGGGGCACGGCAATTTGACACGAGTGCAGGCACAGAGGCAAGGCGCGCCGGGCGATATCGCGCAAGCCTTGCTGGTGTGGTATGACCGCCACGCCCGCGACCTGCTCTG
Organism: Paracoccaceae bacterium; assembly: GCA_020832655.1. GTDB lineage: Bacteria > Pseudomonadota > Alphaproteobacteria > Rhodobacterales > Rhodobacteraceae > Roseinatronobacter. The sequence goes on along the minus strand of JAFIEF010000031.1, from coordinate 26,622 downwards.
GCGCGTGCCGCCGGGGGCCGGGGCGCGGCCCGACCCCTATCGCGTCTGGCTGTCCGAAGTGATGTTGCAGCAAACCACTGTCGCTGCGGTCGCAGGCTATTTCGCGCGTTTCACCACGCGCTGGCCGAGTGTCGAGGCATTGGCCGCCGCGCAAGACGCCGATGTCATGGCCGAATGGGCGGGGCTGGGCTATTATGCCCGCGCGCGAAACCTGCTGAAATGCGCCCGCGCTGTGGTGGCGCGGGGGGGATTTCCCGCCACGCGGGCCGCGTTGCAGGAATTACCGGGGATCGGCCCCTATACCGCGGCCGCGATTGCGGCGATTGCCTTTGATCAGCCCGAAACCGTGGTCGATGGCAATGTCGAGCGGGTGATGGCGCGGCTTTTTGATGAACACACCCCCCTGCCCAGGGCCAAGCCCGTGCTGACCGCGCTTGCCGCAAGCCTGACGCCTGATCACCGCGCAGGCGATTATGCGCAGGCGGTGATGGATCTGGGCGCCACCATCTGCACGCCGCGCAACCCCGCCTGTGGCATCTGCCCGCTGATGGCCGGGTGCGCCGCGCGCCGCGCGGGCACTGCGGCAGAGCTTCCGCGCAAGCTGCCCAAGACCCCCAAGCCGGTGCGCTATGGCATTGCCTATATCGGGCGGCGCGTCGATGGGGCGTGGCTGCTGGAACGCCGCCCGGCATCCGGCCTGCTGGGGGGCATGCTGGGCTGGCCCGGTTCGGCATGGGCCGAAAGCGCACCCGCTGACGCCCCGCCTGCGCCCGCTGCATGGGAAGTGCTGCCCGACGAGGTGCGCCATACCTTTACCCATTTTCATCTGCGACTGGCGCTGCGCGTCGCTTGGCTGCCGATGGGCGCGCCGGGGATGTTCCTTGACCGCGACGACTTCACCCCCACCGCGCTGCCAAGCGTGATGCGCAAGGCGCATGCGCTGGCCGCACCCTGTCTGACCCTGAACCCACAGGAGGAACCATGACTGATGACCCAAGCGCAACCGATGGCTACAAGCTGACCCATACCATGCTGCGCATCACCGACCCTGAGCGCGCGCTTGACTTCTATCAGCAGGTGCTGGGCTTCCGGCTGGTCACAAGGCTGGATTTCGAGGAAGCGCGCTTTTCCCTGTATTTCCTGCAACCGCGCGGGCATAGCGATTGCGCCGATGGCTCGCTGGAGCAGACCTTCAGCCGCATGGGGCTTTTGGAACTGACCCATAACTGGGGCAGTGAAAGCGATGGCAGCACCATGCATTCGGGCAATTCCGACCCCAAGGGCTTTGGCCATATCTGCGTGGCCGTGCCCGATATCGAAGCCGCCTGCGCGCGGTTTCAGGCAATGGGGGTGACATTCCAGAAGAAGCTGGGCGAGGGCGGGATGAAGGAAATCGCTTTCATCAAGGATCCTGATGGCTACTGGATCGAGATCGTCCAGCCCGACCTGATGGACGGGCTTCTGGCGCGTTATCGGGTGTGAAACTGTCGCATCTGCACGGGCTTTGAAAGGCTGCAATCTCTGCTATGTTGGGCGTTGTCATCCGCCGCCTGCCACAAGGTATGCCCGTGAGTCCCGAAACCTTCCGCCGCCTGTCTTCTGCCCTGCCATTCTGGGCTTCGCTGGGCTTTGTGCCGCTGATCGTCATGGCGGCGCTGTGGGGGGGGTGGTGGCTTTTGCTGATGCCGCTATATGGCTGGGTCGCTTTCACGGTGATGGATTTCATCACCGGGCTGTATGAGGAAAACGCCGATACCGACACCCCGCTGGCCGATCTGTTTTGGTATCGGCTGATCACGCTGATCTGGTTTCCGGTGCAGTTCGTGGTGATTTTCGGCGCGCTGTGGTGGATTGGCGCAAGCGATCATCTGCACTGGTTCGAAGAAGTTGCGCTGATGTTCGGCGTCGGTGTCATGTCAGGGGTGATCGGCATTGTCTACAGCCATGAATTGCTGCACCAGCGGACGAAACTGGAACGCTGGCTGGGCGATCTGCTGCTGGCCTCGGTGCTGTACAGTCATTTCCGGTCGGAACATCTGCATGTCCATCACCGCTATGTCGGCACCCCGCGCGACCCGGTGACCGCGAAGATGGGCGAAGGCTTTCAGGCCTATTTCTGGCGCGTCCTGCGCGATTGTCCCGGTTCGGCCTGGCGGGCGGAACGGGCGATGCTGGCACGGCGCGGCCTGCCGGTCTGGCATTTCAGCAACCCGTTCTGGCGCTACGCGGCGCTACAGCTTGCGATGCTTGCGCTGGCCTTCGTGATTGGCGGGGTGTGGGGGCTGGCGCTGTTTGTGTGGCAGGCGCTCATTGCCATCTGGCAGTTGGAACTGACCAATTACATCGAACATTACGGGTTGACGCGGCGCTATCTGGGCGAGGGGCGGTATGAACCCGTGCGCCCGCATCACAGCTGGAACGCCTCGCACCGGGCGTCAAACTGGCTGATGATCAATCTGCAACGCCATTCCGACCATCATTACAAACCCGAGCGCCGCTTTCCGCTGTTGCAGAATTACGGCACCGAAGATGCCCCGCAACTGCCCTATGGCTATCCGGCGCTGACCACGCTGGCGATGATCCCGCCCTTGTGGCGGCGCTTCATGAACCCGCGCGTGCGCGCCTGGCGGCGGCAATTCTACCCCGATATCGCTGATTGGGAAAGTTACGACCGCCACAACCTGCCAATGCCGAAAGGCGCGCCTTGACTCGCGCGGCTGCGCGCTATGTTGCGCGCCATGACGGAAACTGTTCTCTATAACGGAAAATGCCCGATCTGCGCGGCAGAGATCGCCCAATACCGCGCGCAGGCCATAGCCGCCGATGCGCCGCTTGATTTCGTCGATCTGCACGAGGCCGCGCTCGATGATTGGGGCATCAGCCCCGATCAGGCCGCGCGGCGCTTGCATCTGCGCAAGGGCGGCCAGGTGATTTCGGGCTTTCCGGCCTTTCTGGCAATCTGGCAGGAACTGCCGCGTCTGCGCTGGCTGGCGCGTGTGCTGTCGCTGCCGGGGCTGCGCCATCTGGCGGGCTGGGGGTATGAGCGGATCGCCGCGCCGATCCTCTATCGGCTGCATCTGCGGCGCAGGCGGGGTCGGTGATCAACACGGCTGGCCGGGACTGACGCGCGGCAGGCACCCTTTGCCCGGACAGGACAGCGCGCAGGTGTGCGAAAAACAGATGAAAATCGGATAACCAACACAAAACTGTTTGATAGGATGCATATTTTTGCGCTACGTTGCCTCTGTCTATGGGTGTGTTTTGGGTGTGGTTTGGCATTCGGTGCAGGGATGAGGGCGCAAAGCTTTGGTGGGTGCGCGATGAGATCGATATGATAGATCAGCGCGCTGTATCGATGCCCGCGCGGCACCATGTGCGCGGCCAGCCGCAGATGTCTGAATTTGTTTCCAATGTGGCGGATGAGGTTGTAACAATTCCGGGAATTGGCGGATGTGCGGGGCAGCGCAGCCAATGTAACACCGGCAGAAGGTATTGTGAGCATGGCGAATAACTTCAGTGATCTGGACCAGCTTTTTCTGGAATATGTGAACCGCGCAAGGCTGGACCCCGGCAGGGAAGTGGCGCGGCTGCTGGCCGATCCCAATGTCAGTGATTACGCGTTCGCCCCCGGCGCGCCGTTTGATACGTTTTTCGAAATGCTTGAAGACCTGCAGCAGGCCGGGCTGAACAGGGGGCTGGCGCCGGGCAGTGTCTCTGGCGATCCCTTGCAGGCGCTGGCCCCGAACGCGTTGCTGCGCGATGCCGCAGAAGGGCATTCGCAATGGATGCTGGATGCGAATATCTTCAGCCATCATGACGGCAATGGTGCGGATGCAGCTGAAAGCATACAGCTGCGCATCGAAGCCAGCGGATATGCGTCTGGTGGGTTTGGATTTGGCGAAAACCTGTCCTGGACCGGCACAACCGGCGTGATCGACATGGAAGCTGCGGTGGTCAATCACGCCGCAGGGTTGTTCAACAGCGATGGGCATCGCGCCAATATCCTGGCGGATTTTTTCCGCGAAACCGGCGTGGCGCAGCTAGAGGGGCAGTTCACGCATACTGACGGGACGACCTACAACACCTCGATGCTGACGCAGAAATTCGCGGTGTCGGGCACGAATGTCTTTCTGACCGGCGTGGTCTATACCGACAGCGATGGCGATGGCTTCTATTCGCTGGGGGAAGGCGAAAGCGGCGTCAGTATCGCCACCACATCGGCCAGCACGGTTTCGGCCACGCATGGTGGCTATGCGCTGGGCATCGCGCCTGCATCGGATGTCGCGGTCACGCTGACATGGGGCAGTGTCGATATCGGCGCAACGGTCGATCTGTCGGGCGATAATGTGAAGCTTGATCTGGTGGCCGGGTCGGATGACAGCTTGCGGCTTTTGTCCTCGGGCGATCTGATCCTTGGGGCAGGGGCCAGCGAAGCCGGGCTTCTGGGTGCGGCCAACCTGTCCTTGCAGGCCAATGATGACGGCAATCTGCTGATCGGCAATTTTGGCGACAACACCCTGACCGGCGGGGCAGGCAATGACACGCTGGAAGGCGGCGCGGGCAATGACACGCTTGATGGCGGCGGCGGGGTCAACACCGCCGTGTTTTCCGGCGATATGGCCGACTATGATATTACCACCGATGATGCGACCGGCATCACCACTGTCACCGACATGCGTGCAGGGACAGTCCTGAACCCCAATGACGGGGTCAATACACTTAGCAATATCAACTATATTCAATTCGCCGATCAGCTGCACACGCTTGCAGCACCGGACGAAAATGGCGGGGGGTCAGATATGAGCGCTTTTACACTTAGCGGTTTCGGGTTCAGCTTTGATGACGATAGCAATCAGGTCACGGCGATCACCGGACCGGCGACGCTGGCGCTGACATTCAACAAGCAGAATCCGGTGATCAGCTATACACAGATCACGCTGTTTGATGAACATGGAGCCCCTGATTACGGTATGTTGCCCGATGTCGAGATCGGGGGCGACGAGCCAACGCATATTCTGCTCAACAATGCGCTGCTGAACACCGAAGAGGCCCATCCCGCTATCGGGCGTCTGGACTGGTCCGAGGGCGGGGAGCCGCGCGCAACCGATATATTCAGTATCTATATCTCTGACGAAGAACAGTATTTCTTTGTGCTGGGGGGCGATCCGATCCCGGAAGACCCGACCCCTGCGCAGTTGAACGCCATCATCTTTGAAGCTGTCGCAAATAATGGTGGCGACATACCACTGCCGCTGCCCCCGGCGGGATCAGACTTTCCGCCTGATACCGCGATTGCGCTGTCGGATGTCGATAGCTGGGAACAGGCCGACACCAGCAGCTTGCAGACGATCACGCTGAGCGGTTTCAGCGTGCTGGACCCCGGTCCGGGCCAGCCGCCCAGCAGCGCGGGCTTGCAGCCTTCGGAATTCGCGCTGACCTTTGCCGGGCCGGATGCAAGCCTGACCCATCAGGTCAGCGGCATTGACCCGGATTCCGACGCCCCGATTTTCCGGTTGAGCTTTGACCAGCTTCCGGTCGGCTTGATGCTGAATGGCGCGCCCATTCCGATGCCAGAGCCGGATGTCTTCGAATTCCTTGCCGGACGCATCGTCAGTGACGAGCAGATCTATGATGTGCTGATCCTGGATGATTTTGCCAATGACCGCATTCACTTCATCCAGCTTGGGGGGGAGCCTCTGCCCGATGGCACCAGTGTCGCGGCGGTCGATGCGCTGCTGGCCGAGCCGACTTTCTTTGGCGAAATACCGCCAGGCGAGCCCACATCCGCAGGCACGCCGATTTCGCTGGCGGGGATTCCGGGCGCGGTTGTGATAGAGGTCGAGCCGGTCGCCCCTGAAGTGGCTGCGCTAGCAGAGGCCTCCAATCTTGCCGAATTGGAAACTGCCTTGGCCGCCTTTGCCGCAACGCAAGAGGGTCTGGATATCCCGGCTGAGCGGTTGAGCCAGCTTGCCGGTGATCTGATGCTCTATCGGAATACAGAATTCACGCTGGACTGGAACGGCACGGTCATTGCGGTTGAGGACGACGCCGCGGATGATTTTGCTGTCGATGACACCGTCAGCGGCAGATACCGGTTTAACCTGCCGCTTGCGGAATATGGTGATGATCAACTCGGCGATGCGCTCGACCCGAAGGCAATTTTTCAATACGAACAGTTCGGGCTTGCAGGCAGTGGTTTCAGCGTTGGTATTCCGGATCTGCGCCTGAATTCTCCCAGTCTTCGCATGCAGACCTTTGAGTTCAACGCAGATGATGTTGATGGCTCGACCCTGTTGGCCGACTTGTTTGGTACGGACGCGTCGCTTTTGGTGGATGGTCAGACCTACACCGAACTGATGATCTGGCTCTCTTCTGCGGTGGGCATTCAGGATGATGTCACTGGCGACTTCGCTATCACTGGAACAGAAGTTACGCTGAATCTCATTCTGCCCGGTGTGGTCGGGCTGGAAGCGTTCATCGATCAGCTTGACCAGATCCCGCTGACCTATGTCGATGTGACCTACACCTTTGATAGCGAAGAAGTTGGCCAAGCCTTCATTCGTACCGATACCATTGCTTCGAGCAGTGTTGTTCCCCTGCCGGACAGTCCGGAACTTCTGGTGGACATCTTGAATGCGTTTATGGAGGCGCGCGATGCGTTCGATGCTGTGCTTGCAGAGGCAAACGACCACGCGCTTACTGCTGCCTCGCTGAACACCCTGAGGGAATCGGCCTCTACCTTGTTCGAGTTGCTGGGCGGAGCCAGCGACATCGACAACAGTTTCTTTGGCGCGCCTTATCTGGCCGGAAAGCAATTGCCCGAAGCAGTGGCTGCAAGATTGCAGCTTTTCCATGACCTCGACCCGAATCAGAAGGTCTCTTTTCTGGCAGCGTTCAATGCGCAAGAGAGAGCTTATGACAGTGTGACTGATATTCTGCGGGCACCAGAATTTCTGGCATTGGCGGGCCTGGATCCAGACGGGCCGGGCCTGCCCGAACCCTCGGGCGATCCGGCCATCATGCAGTTCGACGGGTATTGGATTTCCGAAGATGAGGATGATAACGTCACGGACTTTGAAGCCGTCACCCTGACCTTCGCTCTGCCGCAGGATGACGCAATCTATTCCTATATCAACCTGCCTGACCCGGATGGCCCGCCTGTCGATATCTCTGGCCCTGTGCCTTATGCGGTGCTGGTCGATGGGGTGGTACCGTTCAATCAGCCTTATTTCGAATTCCAGCGCGTTACCGTTGACGGGATCGATTATGATCTGATGATCCTGTTTGATCCCCAAAGCGATGAAACCGAAAATCTGATCTTCCAGCTTGACGGCGCGACGCCGCTGCCCTTCACATCGCTTGCTGATGTGCAAGTCTTCGCGAACAAGATTGACGAGTCCAACGCCGGGCCAATCCCACAGGGCAGCCCCTTTGCGCCGGGCACGGATTTCACCTTCCTCAACAGCCCCTATGTGACCGCAGACACATCGCCGCAGATCATTGAAGGCGGTGATTTCTGGCGTGGGGCGCATGGTGCGGAATATGGGCGCGGCGCGGACACAGCAGGGGGGCTGAGCATTGTCAATGGTGCCGACCTGACCCTGACCGCCGATGGCCTGGCTGGGCCGTTCATGTCGGTCGGGCGTGATGGCGGCTATGGCGTGGTCACTGTGGCCGGGCCTGACAGCAGCCTTGATCTGGTCGCCGGTGGCGGCACTGCCGATCCGAATTGGGGCGCATCGGTCAGCATTGGCCGCGATGGCGGCACCGGGGGCATGCGCATCCTTGATGGCGGCAGCTTCAGCATGACGGACCCGGTCGGCACCTGGGGTGGGTCCGCGCCGGATTTTGACGGGCGTGAATACCTTTGGGTCGGGCGCGGGCCGGATGGCTACGGTTATGTCGATGTCATCGGCGGCAGCTTCCTGCATGCGGGCACAGGCACCATCGCCGCTTATGGCAGACAGGCCGGCGAAGGGTACCTATACGTTGCTGATGGCGGCACATATCGGCAGCATACCACCTCCGACAATGACTTCACCTTCTTCGCCATTGGCAGTCAGGGCGGCTTCGGCGAGGCTGTCATCGACCACGGGAACGTGACGATTCAGGCGGGCGACATGGCCGATGGAACGGTCGATATCGGCGCGAATGGCAGCGGCGGGCATGATACTCCCGGCGGCATTCTGCGAATCTTCGGCACGCAGGGCGATGAAGACGAATTCCCTGTCCACGGCCTGATGATCACGGGCGGGGCCAACAGCCCCTTTGTGGAAGCCGTGCTGGGGCGCAATGGCGGCGGCATGGTGGAAATGCATGGCGGCTATTTCGGCGTGCTGAACCGGGGTGACCCCGATTTTGGCGGTGGCGGCGATGCAGAAATGACCGTTGGCCGCGATGGCGGATGCGCCGAAATCAATGCCAATGATTCAGCCGAAGTGTTCGTGTCGGGCACTGATACCGGTCGCATGTTCATAGGTGCGGGCAATGGCAGCCGGGGCGAGGTGTTCCTTGATGACGCCGAGATTCGTGTCTATTCGTGGAATGGCGAGGCCGGGCTGGAAGTTGGTACATGGAATGGCGGCACCGGCCTGCTGCGCATGGTCAACGGCTCGGATGTGGATATCTGGGGCGGGGCCATCGGCGGATACATGAATATCGGCCACGGTGATGGCAGCTTTGGCGAGCTGGAGATGGTCGACAGCACCGCCACGATCCGCAGCACCAATGACGCATGGGCCTATCTGGGCGTTGCGACGAATGGTGGCGCGGCCGACATGTCCATGATTGACAGCAATCTGACCGTGATGGCCGAGGGCGATGGCGACCCATCGGTTGATATCGGGCGCAATGAAAACGCGACCGCGATGGTCGAGATCACGGGCACCCATGACATGGGTGGCAATACCCAGCACGGGCTGATCGCGATGGGCGGGGCCAATTCGGGTTTTGCCGGTATTGATATCGGCAAATATGGCGGTAGCGGCACGGTCATTGTCAATGCGGCCTATTTCGGCGCGCTCAATAACGGGTCGCATTTCGACCCCGAAACCGGAGATCTTGTTCCCCCTGTCGGCACTGGTGGCATGGCAGGCATTCGCGTGGGCCATGATGGCGGCTCGGGCGAATTCCAGGCGATGAACGGGGCTGAGATCTTTGCCATTGGTGGCAGTGATCAGGGCCATTTCATCGTTGGTGACGGCGCAGACAGCTATGGTGATGCGCATTTTGACGCCTCGGCGCTTGTTTTATCGGCGCAATCGGGTTTCGCCTTTATGGGTGTGGGGCGGCGCGGTGGCGAAGGGCATCTGCGCTTCTCGGATGGGTCAGAAGTCATCTTCGACGCCCTTGATCATGTCTCGGTCGCGGCAGATGTCGGCGCGCGTGGCGGTGAAGGCACCGTTTTGCTTGAAAGCGGCTCCAGCATCAATGGCGGCGGGCTGGGCAGTTTCTATGTCGGGTCGGAATACCCTGACAATCCCGGCACAGGCGGGGCCGATGGTACGCTGACCGTAACCGGGGACGGTTCGCGCATCACTGGCTTCAGGGAGTTGCTGATCGGCAATAATGTCCCCGAAATCGGCACCGCAACAGGTGTGGTCAATGTGCTGGACGGGGCGTTCATCCGGCTTGGCCATCCGGATATCGACACGTCCAGCTTCCTGTATGTTGGCCGTTATGGTGGTGCGCAAGGCACGCTGAACATCACCGATAGTGTTGTCTCTCTGCAAGGCGCGAATGGCAGCGATGGCGCGGGCGATCCCTGGCAGCCCTATACGGCCATTGGCTATTTCGGCGGCACGGGCATTGTGAACATCACCGGCACTGCGCCGGGGCAGGAGGATGATGTCGGTTTTGTCCAGATCGGCGGCGGAGAGTCGCGCTTTGCCACCCTCGATATCGGTCGTGGTGCAGATGCCAATGGCAGTGTGAATGTGGCGGGCGGTTTCTTTGGCACGGAAAACCGCGGCGAGACCTATTCCAGCGAACCGCCCTTTGACCCGGTTGACCTGCCCGGCGATGGGGGCCGCGCGCTTATCCGCGTGGGTGTCGACGGCGCAACCGGGGCGTTGATGGCCAGCGATAACGCGCTGGTCTTCATCGAAAGCGGCGACCAGTCCGGCACATCGATCGACGACCCGAATGTCGGCGGATCAGTGCTTATTGTCGGGGGCGAAGTTGCCGCAGCGGGCGGAACAGGTGGCACCGGCATGGTTGCGTTGGATGGCAGCCGGTTGGAAATCACAAGCTCTGGCGGCATCGCCGGGATGCGCATCGGCAATGGCGAGACCGGCAATGGCACAGTCAGCCTGCTGAACGGCACGGTTGCAGCGATAGAGGCCGGAACCGTCGCGTTTGTCGGTGTCGGGCGCGAGGGCGGCAGCGGCGAGCTGTCGCTTGACGGGGCCGGGACCAGCGCAACCGTAACCGGTGCGGAAGCGGTCAGCATGATCGTCGGCGGGGATCCGGGCAGTAGCGGGACGGTCGCTGTCACCGATGGTGCCGAGCTTCTGGTCGAGCCGGGTACGACCGGCGCGCTGCTGGAAATCGGCAAGGATGGCGGTCACGGCACGGTCAGCCTTGCAGGTGCGGGATCCGCGCTGGCATTCGCGGCAACAGGTGGCGGTAGCGAAATCCGCATTGCCACCGAAGGTGCAGGCAGCTTTGGCCTGCTGCATATCGATGATGGGGCCAGTGTGACCACGGGCACGGTCAGCGTGGGTGCTGCCGACACCAAGGGTGTGCTGGTATTCGCCGATGGCGGCAGCCTGACTGCCGATACCGTCACCGTGAATGCCGAAGGTGTTCTGGGCGGGACCGGCACGGTCACTGGCGATGTCGTCGTCAATGGCGGGGCTGTCGGTGCAGGCGATACCTGGACTGTCGGTGGCGGGCCGACAGATGGCGGCTGGGGGATCGGCACGCTGACAGTCGAGGGCAGCTTCACCCAGACCGGGGGCGAGATCTATTTCGATTTCGGCGAGACCGGCAATGACCTTCTGGATGTGACCGGTGCCTTGTCCTTTACCGGCACGGAGTTCACCCTGCAATATAATGGCGATCTTCCGGCTGCGGGGTTCCAGGTTCTTCTGGCGCAAGCCGCTGGTGGTATATCGCTGGAGGATGTGATCTTGGCCGCGACCTCGTTCGATGGGGTCGGCGATGCAATTCCAGAACTGGAGTTGCGCGAGGATGGAACCGAATTGTGGTTCACCACGGGCGCAGATCTGCCCCCGCCCACTGGTCCGGCGCTGGACCTGCAGGTGATCGGGCAAGAAGGTGCGACCATCACCTATGGTGTCAGTATCGACCCGGCGCTGGTGACGGATGGCGTTCTGGATGAGTTGCTGTTCACGCTGAATTTCGACGACGCGCTGATCAGCTATGTGGCCGATTCGATCTCGGGTGATTTCAGCGCCATGCCGGGGTCGCTGGTGATCTCTGGCAGTGATCTGAATATCAGCAATCTGGACGATCCGATCCTGACCTTCGACATGCGTCTTGCGCCGGCCGCGGATGCTGGCGCGATCAGTTTCGGCATGAGCGATGTCAGCGTGAACGGGGTCGCGATGGAAGATCAGACCGGCGAAGACGGGTTTGATCTGGCCTATGACGCGGCGTTCTTCACGCTTGGCGGGGTGGTGGATATTCGTGATTTGCGGGCAGATCCGACGACACCGGACGGGACGGTGGTGATTTTCACCGAAAGCGGCAGCGGTGCCACGCATGAAGCCACGCTGGACGCCGGTGGCAGCTTCAGCTTCCTGCTGGAACAGGGCACCGAAGGCAGCCTGGAAATCCTGCGCGATTACGACATAGCGGTCGACAAGACAATCGACATCGATGATGTGTATGAACTGCTCTACCTGTTTGTGAACTACGCCGAAGACGGGTCGTCACCTTGGCTGACCACCCCGCCAGCAGGCTGGATTGCGGCAGACTTCACCGATAACGGAGAGGTCGGGATCGATGATGTCTATGCCTTGCTGTATCACTTCATTGACTACGATCCACCCGGAGAGCCGACATTCGACCCGCGCTGGGTGTTCATCGATCAGGATGAAAGCTGGGATGATCTGGGCATCGACAATGTCCCGCAGCCCGGTGCCTTCGATATCGGCCCGATGGCGGCCGATATCGACATGTCCTTCCTCGGCATCCTGACCGGCGATCTGCAAGGGCAGGTGTAGTGGGGCGATGTGACCCAAAGCAGCCGCGCGCCCGGATTATGGGCGCGCGGCTGACAATCAACCGGACCGATACTTCAATCGTCGCCAGTTGAATCATGTCCTGAAAGCTTATGCGTTATCGGTTTCTTGTGCCGATGCCAGCGCAGCCAGAAAGCCGGACACATCATCATTCGGGTCGGTCCGTGTGCCCGTCGGCGCGGTGTTCGGCTGAGTGCCCTGCGACAATGCGCGCTCTGCGCGATCCAGCCAGTCCAGCTGGGTGCGCGCGATGAAATGGGCTATCGCCAGAGGCAGCGCGCCTGTGGCGCGCAGCTTCAGGAAGGTGCTGTCGTCCAGCGCATCAAATGCAGCGCGGTCCAGCCCCAGAAGCCCCGGCATGGCCTGATCGCGATGGGTAAGGGCGCGAAACAGTCCGGTTCCATCCGGGCTGCGGGCTTCGGCCAGCGCCTGCATCGCAATACGGGTGGCGCGCGTGCTGGCACCGTAATGCTGGAAGAAATGGACCACCTTTTCCAGGGCTTTGCTGGGCGCGCCCAGCGGGTCGAAGAAGCGTAGCGCGGTTGCATCCTCTGTGATCAGCCCGGTGGATTCATCGACCAGAAGCTCCATCCGGGGGGCGGTCTGGCCTGTTTGCGGCGCGGGGCGGGCAGAGAAAGGATGCACCCGCAACAGTGCCGGAATATAGGGCGCAAGCCAGCGCCCGTCTTGCGTGACATAGGGGCTGTGATCTGCATTCAGCCGCAGCAGCGCAACGGGTCGGGGCAGGCCACCTGCCGGGTCTTCGGCAAACAGCACCGGAAGGGCCGCAGCGGCGACCTCGATTTCGGCCAGCACCAGCGGCACATGGTGCTGCGCGCGGGCAAAGCCGTAATCCTCGGGCTTGCGCCAGCGCAGGCCCGAATGACGTTCGCGCGACAGCAGCACAAGCTTGGGGGCATCAAGGCCTGTCATCGCGCGCATTCCTTCATGTGGTGGGACGCAGCAGGTAACGAAAAAAGGCGCAGCCATTTCTGGCTGCGCCTGCTGGAATTAAGCCGTGTCAGACTGTACTGAAGCCCAGAATTTCGTCCGCCGACATGCCGGACAAGTCGCCCAATCCGGTGAAACTGGCCATTATGGTGGCCGAGGCATCGTCTACGGCGTTAAAGGTGATTTGGGCCAAGGCGGCGTTGTCCCCATCTGTAGCCAGCATGTAGATGATATCGCTACCAGATTCGCCAGTCAGTCCAGCAGCCGCAGTTTCCAGCGTGGCCACGTCAAGGTCGGCAAGCGCATCGGTCAGGATGACAAAGCCGGTATTGGCCCCCAAGGCGCCGCCCGCGGCCAGTGCCTCAACATCCGTGCCATCGCCGCGCAGATCACCATGATCCAGCCCGGCAAAGCCGATCTGGTCCGGAAGCTTCGCGCCCGGCTCGGCCTCGAAGCCAAGGATGGTGTCCACCCCGTTATCGGCGGGATCAGCCTCGAAGATGACCGTGTTGCGACCACCCGCGCTGAGGTCGATTTCATCATCCCCGCCCCGGCCACGCACGACGGAAGCGATAGAGCCTACCTCAATGGGACCATCCGCTCCACTGCTGCCCAGCCAGAACTCATATCCACCGCCATTGTTGCCCGTCGGTGTATTATTGGCAACCAGCGGGACGATGGTGAAGGCGACCAATTCATCCGCAGTGCCGGAATCGAATGAGAAATTGAGCCTGACCACTGGCTCTTCTATGGGGCTTGGAACTGGCGGGGCCGGAAAGAAGTTGATCACTGTTACATCAGCAAGCGAGCCCGTGAAAAAGGTCTCACCTCCGGATACATACTCGTCCCGAAGCGAAACGAGGACTTGGTCCCACGCGCGCATTTCCCCATCGGCACGAATGATCGGCCCCAGATCATCGCTGACATAGGTCAGTTGGGCGTCGTCATACAAGACAAGGAACTGCTCGAATGTTGATTCGCGGGTCTGGAACGTTGTGATCTGGATGGTATCTGCGCCAAGATCCGTCAGCTCCAGAAAAAGGCCTGGATCGCGATAAATGGTCACATCCTGCGTGGCCGAACCAGAGTTGTTGGCAACATCGAAAACCGTGGCATCCGCCTGTGTGACAGGATCCAGGACACGACCAAGCTGGTCAAAATTGTTGGCACCCAGAAAATCTATCTGTGCTTCCCAGATATCCCCCGCCAGGACAGTGGCAGTGTAGGTTCCGACTGTGCCGTTCTTGTCGACCGTCACCTCGAAGGTATCTCCGCCTTCCAGCCCGGTTACCGTGCCTGTCACCAGCCCGTCCACCGCATGGCTGTCAATCGTGACTTCCGGCGGGGTGAAGGCTGTGGTGGCGGTTACGCTGGGCGGAGTTTCAACCGGGTTGCCCGCCGCGTCAGAGACAGTCGCCGTCCAGGTGGCGGTTTCGGCGTCGGGCAGCTGGTCGAGATCGGTATCGCTGAAGCTGACACTCCACTCGCCATCCGTTATCGAGCCGGAGTCGCGCGTGATATCGGCCATCCCCGGCGCGCTGAGGATGACGGTCACGATCTGCCCATCCTCGGCATCTGTGGTCCCGGACAGGGTGACACCTGCATCGCGTTCGGCGATATTGAGGAAGGCACCAATGGCGTCCCCATTGCTTTCGATGCTGTCAATCGCGATGACAGGCGCGATGAAATCGGTATCGAACAGGGTCGGGTCGGTGACGGTTTCGTTGCCATTGACGTCGGTGACATCCGCGACCAGGCTGATCTCGGTGGTGCCGTCGGGCAGCGCGTTCAGATCACCGGCGGCGAAGACCGCCGTCCATGTGCCATCGCCTGCGACATCAACCGTCGCGGTCGCGGTCGCCGTGAAGCCATCGCCATCGGTCAGTGTTACGGTCACGGTCTGGCCGTCGGCATCGGACGTGCCGCTGACTTCGACAATCTCGCCGCGTTCCTCGATGTTGAGCACGCCGCCAAGACCGGTCCCGGCAGCGCCTGTAACATCGGTGATATCCAGCGCGGGCGGGGTCAGCGCAAGGTCCAGACCCGCTGTGTGATCGACCGAGGTATTGCCGACATCATTGGTGCCGCTGGCGGTGAAGGTGATGGTCCCCGCCCCCGCGGACACCAGATTTCCAGCGCCATCCAGCACCGGGGCCGCGCCGGTTGCATCCTCGATCAGGGCGAAGACATCATCGCGCGCAATCTCATGGCTGAAGGCATTGCCTGTTACCGTGACCATGATATCGTCGTCAATCCCCGGCGCGCCAAGGGTGATCTGGTCGCCATCGGCAAAGCCGGTTGTGGTGCCGCTGACGGTCAGTGTGGCCTCATTGCTTTCGGCGATGTTCAGAATGTCATCGCCTGCCAGCGTGTCGAAGCTGATGGTGGGCGCGGCCACGTTGACATCTGCGGTTAGGGCGGGGGAATCGCCGGTATTGCCCGCCGCATCCGTCACGCTGGCAATGAATTCGGGCGTATCCCCATCAGCCAGAGCAAGCCCGCCGGGCATGTTGACACTCCAGCTTCCATCGGGCTGGACTTCACCCGTTGCAGTGCCGCCCGCAACGCCAGTGATCGTCACGGTTACATCGCGCCCTTCTTCCGACGCATCGGTGGTGCCGGTCACGCTAAAGCCGGTTGCGACATCATCGGCATTGATGACATCTGCCACGAAATCATCCGTGACTTGCGTGATGTCCACGACAGGCGCGATGGTGTCCTTGGTGAAACCCAGCGTCGCCGGGGTTTCGGCGGGGTTTCCGGCCTCGTCACTGACGGTTGCGGAAATGGTGACCGCGCCTTCGGCAAGACCGCTCAGATCGATATCGACGGTCCAGTTCTCTGCCCCATCCACAACAGGCGTTTCTGTCAAGACAGTGTCGTCGCTGTCGGTGATGGTCAGCGTAACGACCTGTCCCGCCTCGGCCCCTGGCGCGGTGCCGCTGATGGTTTGAACAATGCCCGCCTCAGCAGCATTCAGGAAGGTGTCGCCCGCGCCCGCATCCAGAAATGCGGGTTCATCCAGGGTGATGGTCGGCGGGATTGTGTCAACCGTGAAGGCGTCCGTCGCCGGTGCCACAGGCGGGTTGCCTGCCGCGCTGGTGACAGTCGCGCTGATTGTCGCGCCCCCTTCGGCCAGCGCTTGCAGCAGGGCGGTGCCAAGTTCAACACTCCATGCGCCCGTGGCGGCGTCGGTCATGGTGGTTAACTCGGTGACAACTCCATCGTCATCCGTGACAGTCACGGTGACCTCGCGGTCATTCGCACCGCCGGATGTGCCGGAAATCACCTGCTCGCTTTCGGTATCCAGCGCGTTCAGGAAGGCTCCGAAGGGCGGCGCGTTGATGTCGATGGTGGGATTGTTGAAATCCGTGGTGAAATCGCGCGTGGCCTGCGGCGCCTCAACCCCCTGAAAATCCTCCACATCTGCAGTGACAGTGAAGGTCTCATCATTGACCAGCCATCCCACACCCTGCGGAATGGTCACCGACCATGCGCCGGTCGGGCCGGTGGCTGTATCCGTCGCTGTGAACTCCGTGGCGCCACCGACGAGGATGTTGACCGTTACTGTTTGACCATCGGCACCCGAGGAGGTGCCCGAAATCTCGACCCCCGCCCCATCCTCGCTTTCGGCGATATTGATGATGTCATCCCCGGCGATCGGGTTGATATCGATGGTGGGGCCGTCAACATCCACGGCCAGATCGGGGCCATCCGCCACATCCGATGGGTTGCCGGCCTGATCATTGACCCGCGCGGTAATGCCGGTAATGGTGTCGCCTGTGTCGATACCCGCAAAGGCGGTATCGGGGATCGTCGCTGTCCATATGCCGCCAGCCACTGGCGCACTGTCATAATCGACACCGTTATAAGTAACGGTGACAATCTGCCAGTCTTCGGCATTGGTGGTGCCGGTGACGTCCAGACCGTTGATTTCATTGAATTTTGTGAAGATGTTGTCGCCCGCCAGCGGGTCGTCAATGGCAATGGTGGGCGGGGTCAGATCGACCTCTCCAACTCGGGGCGCCGAGGTATTGCTGTTGCCGGACAGAAAGGCTGCTTCTGCCGTGGCGGCGACAGGGCCATCGGTGAAGGGGGCCAGATCCGCAGGGGTGAAGGGGGCAGAGAAGGTTCCGCCAGCGGCCTGCACTGTTACAGTGACTTCGGTTGCGCCCTGCGTCAGGGTGACTTCGACATCCTGCCCGTCTTCGACATTGCTGAAGCCTTCGACGGTGATCCCTGTGGTACCGTGCTCCTCGATATTGATGAAATCATCCCCGCCGATTTCGCTCACACCGACGATCGGCAAAACGATATTCACCGTGGCCTGAAGCGGGGCAGAGGTGGTTTCATTCCCGGCAAGGTCTTGCACGCGTGCGGTGAAATTGGGCGTGTCATCATGTACCAGCCCGACAACATCGGCAGGCTCGATAAGCACTGTCCATGTCCCATCCGCCTGCACCGCGCCGGTATTGGTGGAATCGGTGACATTGATCATCACCGTGACAAGCTGGCCTTCCTCGGCATTGGAGGTGCCGCTGACAGTAAAGCCAGTGGCCAGATCATCGGCATTGATGATATCGGCAAGGAAGTCATCGGTGACAGCGGTGACAGCAATGTCGGGGGCAATCGTATCGACAATGAAATCTGCCGTGGCGGGAGCTGCGGGCGGGTTGCCGAACGCATCCGTAACCGTCGCTGACAAGGTCGCGTCGCCTTCGGCCAGTGCCTGAAGGGTGGCCTGGGGCAGGTCGATGTTCCAGTCGCCGGTGGCGGCATCAGTCATGCCGGTGAAATCAGCGCTGTCCCCGTTTGCATCGGTGACTGTCAGCGTGACCTGCCGGTCATTCGCCCCGGTGCTGGTGCCGGTGATGGTCTGGTCCATGCCGCTATCGGCATCGTTCAGGTAATCGCCAAAGGGCAGGGGGGTGTCAATGTCGATGCTGGGCGGGGTCAGGTCGACATCGATATTGACGCTGTCGGTTCTCGAGTTGCCTGCCAGATCGAAGACCTCGACATCGATTGTGACGGCCCCATCGGGCAAATCCTGCAGCGCAGCGGCAGGTATGGTGACAGACCATGCATCCGCGGTCACAGCCCCGCTATATGTGACACCGTTGATGGTGACTTCCACCAGCGCCCCGTCTTCGGCGCCCGTGCTGGTGCCGGTGATGACCAGATCACTCTGCGAATCCGCGATATTGATCTCGTCATTGTCGGCAATGGGGGTAACGATGGTCAGGGTCGGGTCTGTCGTGTCGACCGCGAGGATCACCGTTTCCGAGCCAAGCGCGTCGCCTGTCGGGTTATCGGTACCGTCATTTTCGAAGGCTTCGACGACGAATTGATACTCTTCGCCATCGGTCAGCCCCAACGCGCCCATATCAACCGCGACAGTGTAGTTTCCGTCGACATCCGCAACGCCCTGAAACACAAAGGGGTTGCCTGCGCCATCAGTCAGCGGGTCGCCATTGGCGTCGTTGATCGTGATCTGCACGACCGAGTCGGCGGGCGCGAAGCCCTGGAAACCCTGAATGCCAGCCACGCCACCCGCATTCAATACTTGCGGGTTGAACGCACCGGCAACGCCACCGCCACCGACAACCGGGGCAGGGGCGGCGCTGTCGGAACCGCCTGTGGCGGCTGCGGCAACACCTGCGACCGCCGCTGCCGCACCCGCAGCCAGCGTGCCGGCCCCGACCCCGGCGATGCCGCCTGCCGCCGCGGCGACGCCTGCCACCATCTCTGCCGCTGCGGTCGAAATCGCCAGCGCGCCATTGGGCAATACCGTGACTTCCGCTGCGGCAACAGTCACAACCTGACCATTGGTCATTGTCAGCTGAAGGCTGCCATCAGGGGCGAATGCGGCGTTGCTGACACCATCGATCGAGGTGACCTCGACAAAGCCCTGCTGTGCCTGTGCTGCGCTGGCCCCGAGCAATGGCAGGAAGATCAGACTGCCCGCCCCCAAAACGCTGATGCTGCGCATCCGATCACAAATCCAGTCGCGAATGAAGGCACGCCGTTTCGCGGCATATTCCCCGGCTTCGAATGCCTTAATTTCGGCATCTGCGCTGGTTGCGGTCCGGGTGTTGTCCGGATCGATGGTAAAGCGTTTCATGGATCACTCCGTCTGAATAGGCCTGTTCGATGTCGGCTGTGATTAGACAGGCAAGTGGGGCCAAAAACAAGGCGAAATGGCACGATACTGCTACATATTGCAATGTTGTTGCGGTCCCTCTGTCGCTGGTTGGTCAGAGGATTCTTTCGCGTCGATATACAGGCCGGAAAAAGGTTAATGACGCTTTGCGGGCAGCTGTTTCGGGCAGTGGTCCTTGTTGGCATCGCATCTTGAACACCTAGTGTTTTCGGATGCGCGTTGCGCAGATACGGGGGTAGGTCGAGGACCACCCCCTGGTTGCGAAACGCGGTTGCATTAGACCTGCCCTTGCAGATCGCCGGTCAGGATGCCGAGGAAGGACATGTCGATATCGGCCGCCATCGGGCCGATATCGAAGGCACCGGGCTGCGGGACATTGTCGATGCCCAGATCATCCCAGCTTTCATCCTGATCGATGAACACCCAGCGCGGGTCGAATGTCGGCTCTCCGGGTGGATCGTAGTCAATGAAGTGATACAGCAAGGCATAGACATCATCGATCCCGACCTCTCCGTTATCGGTGAAGTCTGCCGCAATCCAGCCTGCTGGCGGGGTGGTCAGCCAAGGTGACGACCCGTCTTCGGCGTAGTTCACAAACAGGTAGAGCAGTTCATACACATCATCGATGTCGATTGTCTTGTCGACCGCTATGTCGTAATCGCGCAGGATTTCCAGGCTGCCTTCGGTGTCGCGCTCCAGAAGGAAGCTGAAGCTGCCATCAGCGCCCAGCGTGGCTTCATGCGTGGCACCGCTGCCGCTTTCGGTGAAGGTCACCACCGTGCCGTCCGGTGTCGTCGGATCAGCGCGCAGATCACGGATATCCACCACGCCGCCAAGGCTGAAGAAGGCTGCGTCATAGGCGAAATCGAACCCGTCATCGCCGGTCTGGTCCGTCATCTCCCAGCCATTGACGCTGATATCCGAAAGCCCGAAAGCGACATCGCGCGGCCCTGCCTGAGCCGTCAACTGCATGTCAAACTCCAGCACCGGGGCGCTGAAATCATCCACATTAGCGCCGACACCATCGAATATCAGCAATCCCTCTGCAACCGTGACTCCAAATGTCGCGCTGCCGTCGACATAGGCGATCAGCGCGGGATCGAACGCCATTGCGAAGGCCAGATTCGCCAGCGCGCCATCGCTGACCAGATCGGGGTCGATCGTCACGGCATAGCTGACAATGCTGCCGGTCTGGCCGGTCTGGCTCAGCGTCAGCGCGCTGCCCGGAACATGGGCGAAATCATAGCTGAAGCCCTGATCTTCCATCGCCACGCCATTGACGCTGACCTCGGTTGCGTCAAAGGCGACTGTGCGTTCCCCCGCCATCGTGGTCAGTTCCATGTCGAAGCTAAGCGCAGGCAGGTCGAAATCGGTTTGATCCAGCGCGCTGCCGTCAAAGACCAGCGATCCTTCGGCGACCGTGAAGCCCGCCGAGGCGCTGCCATCGACATAAGCGACCAGGTTGCTGTCGAACTCCAGCGTGAAGGCCAGATCCGTCAGCGCATCGCCACTGACCAGATCGCCATCCACCAACACCGTGATTGTGACCAAGCCGTTGGTCTGCGCAAACTCCAGCGTCAGCGCCGGACCAGAGATGACCGGAAGGTCGACCGAATAGGTTGTGTCGGCAAATTGCAGGAACTGGATATTGGTCAGCGTATCGGTGCCTTCATTCACGGCACCTATGCGCGTGTCGGTGACCGTGGTGACGCCTGTGTCATCGGTATTGATGATGTAATCCGCGAACACGCCGGTATAGAGCGCGGTATTGATGCCTCCGCCGCCATTGATCACGTCATCCCCGACACCCCCCATCAGCAGGTCGTCGCCCTGACCGCCGAAGATGGTGTCATTGCCCGCACCGGCATGCACCTCGATCCCGGTTTGCAGGCCCGACAGGTCAATCAGGTCATCAAGCCCAGTGCCGCGAATTTCATCAATCGTCTCGCTGGCAAGCCCGCCATACCAGCCGCCGCCCTGCCACATGATCTGGCCGGGCATGAAGCCATCCGGGTCGGGCGCATCATATTCCAGATGAAGCGCCGTATCCCCGCCCGCGAAGTCGAGCAGCGCATGGCGCAGGGCCGGATCGGCCCCCGGTTCGGGGTTCGAGTCATTCAGCGCGATAAAGGTCAGAGAGCCGTCAACCAGTTGATCAAAGGCCATCTTCCAGGCGAAATCATCCTCGCCCCAATGCGAGACTTGGGCCGAGAAATCGGCGTCACCATCGATCAACTGGCCATAGGTGATCAGCTGGTGGGTTTCGCCGCGCTGGAATTCATAACCCCAGAAGGAATGCAGGTTCAGCTCGACGCTGCCGCCTTGCAGGTTGAAGGCACCGGTGATGTTCCAGCTTTCCATAAAGCGTGTGCCGGGGTCGCCAAAGTCGACACCATCATCCAGATGGGTCGCGCTCATCATTACCCAGTTGGTGCCCTGAACCACATTCAGATCGCCGTCAATGGTGGCGGTGTTGTCCCAGCCATGACTGTCGATTATGGTGCCATGCAGATGGACATCGCCCTCGATCCGTGGGGTGCCATTCCACCCCAGCATGCTGTTTTCGCCCAGATGGATCTGGGCATCGGCATTGCCGAATGTACCACCGAGGAACAGATTGCCTCCGTTGTTCTGATCCCCTCCGTAATCGGGCGCATCCGGGTCATAACCGAACCATGCCTCGGATATGCCGGTAAAAATGCTGTTTTCACCCCAGACCGACACAGATCCGAACGACCACCCTGCGCTGTCGCTCACACCACCAACTTGCAGGGTCGCCGCGCCACCAAGATCGACGATGCCGTCATTGTCGACCAGCACATTGCCGTTCCCGGCAAGGCCAACGCCCATATGGATCGCGGGTGCCACGCCATTGGGCAGCAGCGCGAAACGTCCGCCATCGCTGACATTCAGCGCGCCCTGACCGTTTTCTCCGCCGATCAGGATGCCGGGGTCGGTATCAGACGCGGCAACTGTCGCCAGAAACTCGCTTCCCGCACCGGAAATATCGATCTGGCCGCGCCCCTCGCTCCACTCGTTACCAACGCCGACCAGCAGTTCGTGCAGATTTTCCACGACAATGCTGGACCCGGTTTCGACATTGATCCGGCCACCATCCATTTCGCCGGGATTGTTGTACATGCCGACCCAGATGCGGGCAAATTCTGCCGGCGTCATGGACAGGGTGGACCCGTTTTGCAGATCAACCAGCCCGCTGCCGCCCCATTGGCCCACAGTCAGATAGCTTGTTTCAAAGCCCGAGATATGCGCCGAGCCATTGTCGACAAGGACTTCCGCCTCGCCGTCCAATTCGCCGACATTCAGGAAAGAGCTGGTATTGTTTTCCGCAGGGGCATGTCCGTTCTGGATCTGGAACACGCCATTGACCACGTTCAGCCGCCCGTAACCGCCATCGACACCGAATGTCACGCTGACCTGACTGTCAGGATCGGGACCAGCCTCGAAAGAAATCGTGCTGCCCGCACCAAGCGCGTTCAACACCCCGTCATTGCCCCAGCCGCCGACATTTACCATCAAGTTGTCTGCTTCGCGCTGATAGAAGCCACCATTCAACGCGGTGACGCTGCCATCGCCGGGATCGCCGAAGCCGCCCGCACCGATATCCACCCAGGCATTGCCCGGATCATCGCTGACATTGCCCGCCTTGATCACCTGCGGATCGCCGTTTTCGGTAATGTTGGCAACGCTCAGGAACGGGGTGTTGGTGTTGGGGCCGAATGCTTCGCCTTCCGCGATTGCCTCGACGCTGACGATAGACAGTTCGAACGCCTCCACATCCGCCTGATTGTTCAGCGCGGGCAGCGGGTCCCCGGCCAGAAGGAAGATGTAATCAGTGTCGGTTTCGACATTGCGGAATACAAGAACGTCATGCACGTCGCCTGTGTCGCGGGTGATGCGGCCGACATCGAACTCGAAATCACTGCTGACCGCCTGATCGCCAACCGCCATCTGATAGACGAAAGGCGACAGGATGTTGACCTGCGGCAGTTCGCCCGGTTCAGGATCGGCATCGTCGTCAATTTCATAGCGGAATTGCGCGTTCTGCGCATCGCGCAGCACGGCATGGAAACCGGTCGGTCCCACGTCAACCGGATCATCGTCATCAAACTGGATGCGGACGCCTTGCAAGGTCACGACCGAGAAAGCGCCCGATGCAGGGGGATCGCCTGGATCGCCCGGATCGCCTGGGTCGCCTGGATCACCGGGGTCACCCGGATCGCCTGGATCACCGGGGTCGCCCGGATCGCCTGGGTCGCCCGGATCGCCTGGATCACCGGGGTCGCCCGGATTGACCGGCCCATCGGGTCCCAGAATGATGAAGCCCGGAATGTCGGCAAACTGGATTACCTGACCCGGCCCGAAGGCACTTTCCGCTGGAATCGGGGCAACGCTGACTGCATCCTGCAGCACCACCGGCAAGGGCTGACCGTCATGCCCCGTCATCGGATCAGGGCCGCTCAGGCTGAACAGGTAGTGCCGCCCGTTCGACGCGGCGGCAATCAGAACATCGGTGCTGCCGGTCGCCGTGGTGATACGCGCAGTATAGAAATCTGCCGTGCCATCTGTCACGACGACATCGGGATCGACAAACCCATCCATGCTGCCGCCCACGACCAGCGGGCCTTCAGGTTCCGGGAACATGCTGAAGAACGGGCCCGGCGCAAAGCTTGGTGAAATCTCGCCCAGAATATGCGTCGGATCCCAAGGCGCGGCGACAGTGCCGGTCTGCACATAGCTCATGCTTGCGTCAGGCACAGCATAGAGCTGGTGAAGGCTACCCGGCCGCCAATCGGTGAAATCTCCTGTGCCATCTATGACGACGCTGTGCCCTTCAAGCGGGTAAAGGTAATTGCCATCACCATCCCCCGGATCGCCCGGCCCGATGGGGCCATCATAGGGCAAGGGTGCAAAATGTGTGGCCATCACGATGGGGGACGAAGGCGCGAAGGGCGACCCCGCAGGGATCGGCCCCATTTCCTGTCCGGCGAATTCCGCAGCACCCATCGCCTGAAAGAAGTCGGCAAGATCGTCATATGATGCAATCGGCGGCAGATTCGATGGCGGCGTGTCTTGTGAAGCGTTGTTCAGGTCGAACACGAACTGCTGCTCATCCGCGTTTTCCAGGATCAGTACATCTACATGCGTGTCGAAATCGCCGCCGAAATCGACCGGGATCCGACCGATTGCGATCTCGAACTGCGACAGATCGACCAACTCGTCATTCAGCAGCACGGCCACCGGCGCGTCGCCCGTCAGGTCAACCAGCGGCAAATCGTCATCCGGGGTATCTGTTATCACATAGCCAATCGACGCGGCGTCATTTGCAAACACGAGTGTCAGCGCCACCGGGCCATGAAACTCGAATGGCCGATCAATGAATTGCGTGAACGCAAACCCGCCCGGAATGATGAAAGCTGTGTGCGACATGTTGCCTCCTCGCGTGTTGCAAACCCGGCCTTCCGCGTGATCACATATGCGGGCTGAGGCAGGCTCCTGATCTGAAAAAAGCGAATCCCTCATCCGCCTTTGCCTGAATTCTATCGTATTCGGGTGGCCGTTAACCTTGATCTTGATCAACTAATCACTGAACAAATGTGATCACAAGAGCAATATCAAAAATGTGATCAATTTCGGACATCTTAAAATAAAGCTATAATTATCAGCAAGCTACGACGACTTCCTTAGATGTTCCAGAATGTCGGGGCAGGCTATTGCCCGTGATTGCGCTGACATTGGGGCAGGGTTTTCAGGCCCGATCATCAGATCGCGCTTCCTGATCACCGTTTCAGCATGACCCGGCCACGACGAATTCCGTTGCGATGCGGCCTGTATGGCCCGCCTGCCGAACGCAGCGGATTTCGCTTTTCACCGCCATTGTGACGTTTCTGGAAAACCGGCTTTCGCTGCGCTAGGACAGAAGCAGACCAAGCGCATCCCGACGCAGGAGCAGCCGCGCATGAAACGCTATTCCGCCTTTGCCATCGCCCGCGAGGCTTTCCGCCAGCATCGCGGCTGGACCCATGCCTGGGCCAGCCCTGAACCGCGCGCCGCCTATGATGTCGTCATCGTGGGCGCCGGCGGGCACGGTCTGGCAACGGCCTATTATCTGGGGCGCAATTTCGGCATCACCAATGTCGCCGTGATCGAAAAAGGCTGGCTGGGGGGCGGCAATACCGGGCGCAATACCACCATCATCCGCTCGAACTACCTGCAAGATCCGTCCGCCGCGCTCTATGAAAAGGCGCGCTCGCTCTTTGAAACCCTGTCGCAGGATCTGAACTACAACATCATGTTCAGCCCCCGCGGCGTGATGATGCTGGCCCAGACCGAGCACGAAAAACGCGGCTATCTGCGCACCGAACGCGCCAATGCGTTGCAAGGGGTCGAGACGCGCTTCATTTCCCCCGCCGAGGTCAGGAAACTGGTGCCGATCATCAATCTGGCTGGCCCGCGCTATCCGGTTCTGGGCGCGCTGTGGCAGCCGCGGGCGGGCACCGCGCGCCATGATGCGGTTGCCTGGGGCTATGCGCGCGCCTGTTCGGCGATGGGAATGCATATCATCGAGCAATGCGCCGTCACGGGTGTTGAAACAGCCGGCGGTCAGGTGAGCGCGGTCAACACCACCAAGGGCACGATCGGCTGCAAGAAGCTGGGCATCGTGGTGGCAGGGCATTCCGGCGCGCTGGCCGATATGGCGGGCTTCCGTCTGCCGGTGGAATCGGTGGCATTGCAGGCGCTGGTCAGCGAACCGATCAAGCCCTGCATGGATGTGGTTGTCATGGCCAACACGGTGCATGGCTATATGTCGCAATCCGACAAGGGCGAGATGGTCATCGGCGGCGGGGCCGACGGGTTCAACAACTATACCCAGCGCGGATCATGGCACCATATTGAAGAAACCGTGCGCGCGCTGGTAGAAACCTTCCCCATGATCTCGCGCCTGCGCATGCTGCGCCAATGGGGCGGCATTGTCGACATGACCGGCGACCGCTCGCCCATCATTTCCAAAACCCCGCTGGGCAATTGCTTCATCAATTGCGGCTGGGGCACCGGGGGCTTCAAGGCCACGCCGGGGTCGGGCTGGGCAATGGCCGAACTGATCGCCAGGGGCGAGCCGGGGCCGCTGGCGGCCGAGTTCTCGATGACCCGCTTCCGCGAGGGCCATTTCATCGATGAAAGCGTGGCAGCGGGGGTGGCGCATTGATGTCTCTTGCACAAAGCTGCTTTCATCTTGCCGAAAATACTCCGGGGGTGGGGGGGGGGGGCCCCCCCCCCCGCGGG
>JAFIEF010000030.1 GCA_020832655.1 Paracoccaceae bacterium | reverse complement strand
CCCACAGCGCCTCGCCCCCCCCCCCCCCCCCCGGGGCCGCCCCCCCCCCCCCCCCCCCCACCCCCCCCACCCCCCCCCCCCCCCCCCCCCCCCCACCCCCCCCCCCCCCCCCCCCCGGGGGGCGCGGGTTCCGCGCCCAGCTCGGGCGGACGCGGGTTGTCTGCTGTCATCGCCCGGCCGGTCGGTCTGAATTGTTCCCCGGCCCGGTTTTGCGTCGCGCCCCCATGCGCGGGGCAGGGGGCGCTCTGCCCGTTGCGCGAAATGCCCCCACCGCACGCCCGCGCAGTAAAAAATTAACAATTATATCAATGACTTATGTTTCACGTGAAACATCGCCCCCCCTTTGGGGCCGCCACGGCCAGCTTCCCCCCAATCACACCCGGCTGACCAGCCCGCCGGGGTGGCGCTGGATGCGGCCTTGCAGTTCCATCGTGACCAGAGTGGGAGAGATCAGCGCCGCCGAAGTTTGCAAATCGCGGATCAGCTGATCCTCTGCCACCGGGCTGGGGCCAAGCTGCGTCAGTATCCGCGCTGTCAGCGCCCCGCCGCCCTGATCGGCGCGGGGTTCATCCGGGGGTGTCGGGTCGGGTGCGGCCACCTCCGCCTTGCACGCCGGGGGGTCTTGCAGGCGGTGCAGCACGCCCAGAATGTCATCGACATGGCGCACCAGCGTCGCGCCCTCGCGGATCAGCCGGTTGCAGCCGCCCGCGCGCCCATCGACCGGATGGCCGGGCACGGCCATGATCTCGCGCCCCTGATCCAGCGCATCGCGCGCGGTGATCAGCGTGCCGGATTTTTCCGCCGCCTCGACCACCACCACCGCCAGCGCCAGCCCCGAAATGATGCGGTTGCGCGGCGGGAAATGGCGCGCCTGCGGATAGGTGCCCATCGGCTGT
Source organism: Paracoccaceae bacterium (assembly GCA_020832655.1). Taxonomy (GTDB): domain Bacteria; phylum Pseudomonadota; class Alphaproteobacteria; order Rhodobacterales; family Rhodobacteraceae; genus Roseinatronobacter. The sequence continues at coordinate 35,778 of JAFIEF010000030.1, read as the reverse complement.
TCCGACAGCCGCAAGCCCTGATCGGCGATGGCCGCGGCCAGCACGGCATTTTCGGCCGGGTAGATCACATCGACCCCCCCGCCCATTACCGCGATGGTGCCGGTTTTCAGGCTGGCGTGATGCGCGGCGGTATCGATCCCGCGCGCCAGCCCTGAAACGATACTGTAACCTTCATGCCCCAGCCCTTCGGCCAGTTGGCGCGCCATGCGTGTCCCCAGGCTGGAGGCATTGCGCGCGCCCACCAGCGCCACCATCGGGCGCAGGATTGGCCCGCGCTGGCCCATGCACCACAGCACCGGGGGCGGGTCGGGGATGGCGGCCAGCGTTGCGGGATAGGCATCCGTTGCGAAACATAGCATCCGCGCGCCCTTGGCGCGGGCCAGGTCAATCTCTGCCAGTGCCTTGTCGGCAGGGAAGGGGGCGTAATCGGCGACACCCGCAGCACGGGCAAGCGCAGGCAGCGCGTCCAGCGCGGCCTGGGCCGTGCCATGTTCCGACATCAGCCGGAAAAAGGTTGTCGGACCGACACGGGAAGAGCGAATGAGGCGAAGCCAGGACAGCCTGTCCTCTTCCGTGGTGGGTGGGGTGAAGGGTGGGTGAGAAGAAAACAAATCTTGCGCCATTCCAACCGCCTCGCCTCATTCGCATCCCAATCTGCGCCATATTGGTTAAGGCGGCGTAAACGCCTGCCCCGGCATTGCGAAAAAAGCGCGGCTTCAGGCTGCCGACCCGCCCACGGTCAGCCCGCCGATCATCAGCGTGGGCTGGCCCACCCCCACCGGCACCCATTGGCCTGCCTTGCCGCAAGTGCCCATGCCGGGATCAAGCGTCATGTCATTGCCCACCGCGCGGATCTTCGTCAGCGCGGTCGCGCCGTCGCCGATCAGTGTGGCCCCTTTGACCGGCGCGCCAACCCGGCCGTTCTGCACGCGGTAGGCTTCGGTGCAGGAAAAGACGAATTTGCCATTGGTGATGTCCACCTGTCCGCCGCCAAAGCCCACCGCATAGATGCCATCCTTCAGATCGGCCAGAATCGCCGCCGGGTCGGTGTCGCCTGCCTGCATATAGGTGTTGGTCATGCGCGGCATCGGGGCATGGGCATAGGATTCGCGCCGCCCGTTGCCTGTGGGCCTGACCCCCATCAGCCGCGCATTCTGGCGGTCCTGCATGTAGCCCACCAGCACGCCATCCTCGATCAGCACATTGCGCCCCGAGGGCGTGCCCTCATCGTCAATGGTCAAGGAACCGCGCCGGTCGGGGATGGTGCCATCATCCAGAACCGTCACCCCGCGCGCGGCGATTTGCTGGCCCATCAGCCCGGCAAAGGCGGAACTGCCCTTGCGGTTGAAATCGCCTTCCAGCCCGTGGCCGATGGCTTCATGCAGCAAGATGCCCGGCCAGCCGGGGCCAAGCACAACATCCATCACCCCCGCAGGCGCGGGCTCGGCGCGCAGATTGACCAGCGCGATGCGCAACGCCTCGCGCGCCAGGGGCTGCCAGCTTTCAGGCGTGACCCAGCCTTCCAGCCCGGTGCGCCCGCCGCCGCCTGCGCTGCCCGATTCGCGCCGCCCGTCCTGTTCGACAATGACCGAGATGTTGATGCGGCACATCGGCCTTGTGTCGCGCAGATGCATGCCTTCGGGGCGCAGGATCTCGACCTGCTGAAGCGACGCGGCCAGCGAGGCCGACACCTGCACCACCCGGCTGTCCAGCCCGCGCAGGAAGTCATCTATTGCGCGCAGGACATCCAGCTTGGGGGCAAATGCCACCCCGGCAATCGGGTCGGCATCACCATAGAGGCGACGATTTGTCGCAGGGGGCGGATCGGCCAGCACCCCGCCGCCATCGCCCACCGCCAGCCGCGCGGTTTCCGCAGCGCGGCGCAGCGCGTCCATCGTCATATGGGTGGAATGCGCATAGCCCGCCACCTCGCCGCGCACGGCGCGCAGGCCGAAGCCTTCGGCGGCGTTGTAGCTGGCCGATTTGATGCGCTGATCGTCCAGCAGCAGGGATTCAGAGACGCGCCGCTCGACAAACAGCTCGCCATCATCGGCGCCGTTTGTCGTGGCCTGCAACAGGGCCAGTGCTTCATCGGCGTCCAGATCGGTCTGAAACGGGCGGAAATCGGTATGTGTCATGTGTTCTCCTGACTGGGGCGGGCGGCGGTCTTTCTGCGCTTGCGAGGCTGTCTTTGATCTGGATCAAAATGGGCAAGATGTCGCATGTTTTGCTTGTTCAGCCTGCAAGAATATGATTTTACGAAGACAAACAAGCCTAGAGACGCAAGGGCAATCCACTACAGTTTGCCAGCGTAGAATGCGATGTAAAGTCGCAGCCAGGAACGGGAACACGAAATATGCGCGTTTGGAACACTTTTCTGCCAGTAGTTGCGGCTTTTTCATCTGTTTTGGTGGCCGCTCGGGCCGGGGCAGAGGCATTGTTGCCGGAATTGCCGGTGCTGGGGGCACCTGTGGCCGATGGAATCGCCTTGCAGACCCCTTATACGGCGCTGGCGCGCGAGGTGGTGTTCCTTGATAACCTGTTGTTGTGGATCATTGTTCCGATCACAATCTTTGTCACGGCGTTGCTGGTCTGGGTGATCGTGTTTCACAACCGCCGCGCCAACCCCGAACCCGCGCGTTTCACCCACAACACCCCGCTGGAAGTGGCGTGGACCGTGGTTCCGGCGCTGATTCTGGTGTTCATCGCGATCTTCACCTTCCCCGCGCTGCGCCATCAGCAGATCATGCCCGAGGCCGATGTCACCATCAAGGTGACCGGGCTGCAATGGTACTGGGATTACGAATATGTCGATCATGGCGTGCAGTTCTCGCAATTCATGCTGGAGCGCGAGGAACTGGCGGATTACGGCTATAGCGATGATCTGTATCTGCTGGCCACCGATACGGCGATGGTGGTGCCGGTGGGGCGCAATATCGTGCTGCAGGTCACGGCGGCTGATGTGATCCACGCCTGGGCCATCCCCGCCTTTGGCGTCAAGCAGGATGGCATTCCCGGTCGTCTGGCAGAGCTGTGGTTCAATGCAGAGGAAGAGGGCATCTATTTCGGCCAGTGTTCCGAGTTGTGCGGGATCAACCACGCCTATATGCCGATCACCGTGAAAGTTGTCAGCGAAGCCGATTATGTCGCATGGCTGGAACGTCAGGGTGCGGATCTGGCCACTGCGCCGGCATGGATGGAACAGGCCGTGCAACTGGCGGCGGCTGACTGAACCGCAAAGGATGCTGGCCTGCAAGACCCATAGCGACAAGGCACCCAGATGAGCGATATTCGCGCAGATTTTTCCGGCCCTTCGGTCGCAGAGGCGGGCTTTGGCGATTACATCGCCCTTCTCAAGCCGCGCGTGATGTCGCTGGTGGTGTTCACCGCGCTGGTGGGGTTGCTGGTGGCACCGGGCAGCCTGCACCCGATTGAAGCGCTGGCCGCGATCATCTTCATCGCGCTGGGCGGGGGGGCGTCGGGCGCGCTGAACATGTGGTGGGATGCCGATATCGACCGGGTGATGAAGCGCACTGCGAACCGCCCCATCCCCGCGGGCCGCGTCGCCCCGGATGAAGCGATGGCGCTGGGGGTGGCGTTGTCGGGCTTTGCCGTGATCATGCTGTGGCTGGCGACCAATGCGCTGGCCGGTGCGCTGCTGGCCTTCACCATATTCTTCTATGCTGTGATCTATACGATGTGGCTGAAACGCGCCACGCCGCAGAACATTGTGATCGGCGGGGCTGCCGGGGCATTTCCGCCGATGATCGGCTGGGTGGCGGTGACCGGTTCGGTCAGCATTGAAGCCGCGCTGATGTTCATGCTGATCTTCATGTGGACGCCGCCGCATTTCTGGGCGCTCGCGCTGTTCATGAAGTCCGACTATCACAAGGCGCGCGTGCCGATGCTGACCGTCACGCATGGCCGCAAGGCCACCCGCGCGCATATTCTGGTCTATACGGTCGCGCTGGTGCCCTTTGCGCTGCTGGCGGGCGTGACCTCGATCGGCGGGCCGGTCTATCTGGCGCTGGCGGTGGGGCTGAACCTGCTGTTCCTTATGGGTGCCGTATCGATCTGGCGGCGCAGCGAAGCGGCGGCGCAGGAAGATGGCTACCGCGCGGAAAAGCGCTTTTTCCGCTTCTCGCTGATCTATCTGTTTGCCCATTTCATGGCCTTCCTGCTGGAAGCCGCGCTGGCGCGCCTGCCCGCCTATGCCGAATTTGCCGCATCCTTCAGCCTGCTGGGGGGTGCGTGATGGCAATCGCCCGCGAACATGAGCTGCACAAGCGCCGCTCTGGCCGCAATATCGGGCTGGCCGTGGTGCTGGTGGGGTTCATCGCGCTGGTTTTCGGGCTGACCATCGCCAAGGTGCAAAGCGGGGCCACCTTGCAGGCCTATGATCACAGCTATCGCCCCGCGCTAGACCCTGACCATCCGAGGTTTCAGCAAAGATGATCGCAACATGGAAGCGCCTTGACGGAATTCAGAAGACCACCATCCAGGCGGTGGCGGTCATGACCTTCATGTTCGGCATGGGCTGGGCGGCCGTGCCGCTTTATGACCTGTTCTGCCGGGTGACAGGCTATGGTGGCACCACCAACACGGCGGCTGAATCGCGCGGGGTGGTGCTGGAAGAAACCATGCGCATCCGGTTTGACGCCTCGGTCGCGCGCGATTTCCCCTGGGAGTTCAAGCCGGTGGATCGCACCCATGAGATCCAGATCGGCGAGGTCGGGCTGGCCTTCTATGAAGCCTATAACCCCACCGACGAACCCATTGCGGGCACTGCCAGCTACAATGTCAGCCCCTATGAGGCCGGGCGCTTCTTCACCAAGATCGACTGCTTCTGCTTCGAATTGCAGGTGCTGGAACCGGGCGAGCGCGTGCTGATGCCGGTGACCTATTTCGTCGATCCCGACATTGTCGATGACCGCGATGCAGAGGGCACGCATACCATCACCCTGTCCTATACCTTCCACGCCACCAAGCTGCCCGATGATTACGAGCTGGCAGATGCGGCGATGACCAACTGACGCGCAACGCGAAAAGACCAAGAACAATCTCCGAGGGAACTGTCACCATGGCGCATGAAAAGAACCACGATTATCACGTATTGCCCCCGTCGATCTGGCCATTTGTAGGCGGGGTCGGCGCCTTCGTCATGCTGTTCGGGGCGGTTCTGTGGATGCATGACCAAGGCCCGTGGCTGTTCCTGATGGGGCTGGTTGCGGTGCTTTACGTCATGTTCGAATGGTGGCGCGATGTGGTCGCGGAAAGCCATGCCGGCGATCATACGCCGGTGGTGGTGATCGGGCTGCGCTATGGCTTCATCCTGTTCATCCTGTCCGAGGTGATGTTCTTTGCCGCCTGGTTCTGGAGCTTCTTCAAGCATGCCATGTATCCGATGCACCCCGAAGGGCTTAGCCCCGCAATCGATGGCCCCTGGCCGCCGATGGGGGTGGAAACCTTCGACCCCTGGCATCTGCCGCTGATCAACACGCTGATCCTGCTGCTGTCGGGCTGCGCCGCGACCTGGGCGCACCATGCGCTGGTGCATGGCAATCGCCGCGACGAGATGAAGATGGGGCTGTGGATCGCCGTGGTGCTGGGGGTGATCTTCATGTTCCTGCAAGCCTATGAATACACCCATGCGGGTTTCAGCTTTGCGGGCAACATCTATGGCGCGAATTTCTTCATGGCCACCGGCTTTCATGGTGTCCATGTCTTCATCGGCACGGTGTTTCTGGCGATCTGTCTGATGCGGGTCTATGCGGGGCATTTCACCGCCGAACGCCATGTCGGCTTCGAAGCCGCCGCCTGGTACTGGCATTTCGTCGATGTGGTGTGGCTGTTCCTGTTTGCTTCGATCTATGTCTGGGGGGCGTAGACAACACTGATCCTGTGCGGGGCGGCGCGGTCTGGCATGACCTGCGGCCCGGCGCAACAATCGCGCCCGCCCTGACGGGAGGCGGGGCGGGCGCAAAGGCAGGCCAGCATTGCGGCCTGCCTTTTTTCATGCCGTGGCTGCGGCAGGGGCCGGTGTCTGCGCGCAGCACGCATTCGGGTCGTCTGAGCAATGTGGAATCGGTTGGCTGCGACCCCTGAACCGCCGGTCGCCGTGTCACCGGGCCGGGGCAGGGCGCGACAGTCAGTCCGCAACAGTGCCCGGCTGTCCGGCGCGCGCTTCCGGCGTGGGGTGGCCAGCGCCTGACTGCCGCGATATGGCAATGATGCGTGCGACGTCGCCCCGCGACAAGGGAGGATCGAAGCGCAGCCCGGCATAATGGGTGTTGCACCACTGCACGCGCGCGGCAATGGCCCTGTCGCCCAGTGTCACGGTCACATTCGCGCCCTCATGCAGCGCGCCGCCAGCGTTGCGCATGCGGCACCCGCTGCGGCTGATATCGCCGATCATGGTCGGAAATTCCGTCCCGTCGGGACAGGAATACCGGCTGGCTATTCGGCACACGACCCGCGCCTCGCGCCGCTTCTGACGCCGCGCCTGTCTTTCTCTGCGCAGCAGCAGCGCGATTCCCGCCGATCCCAGCAGCACCAGCGCCAGAAGTTTCGGCCAGTTCCTTGGAAGGTCAAAGCCGATTTGCGATGGCCGGTCAGGTGTGGTTGAAACACCCCATGCGCTGGCCTTGCACAGATGCAGCAGATAGCGCAGCCGGTCCTTATCGGTCATCGAGAGCGGGTCAGCAGATGTGGCCGGGTCGCGCAAGCCTTGCTGCAACCGCCCGACAAGCGAGTCGGAAAGCCCGAGAAACAGGCTGTCGGCCTCGATCCGGCGGGCAAGCCAGTCGCGTTCGCGCATGTCGAGCGCCGGCGGGTAGTCAGTCCATGCCACAAGCGTGGCCAGGGGCGCACATCGATCATCCGCTTGCGTCGCGACAGCGGCTGATCCGGTCAGCAGGGCCGCCAGAGAGACGGCCATGATCTGGCAGCTGATGCGCGTTTTTGTCAGCGGCATTTCCGCCCCCATGCCAAGACTGTCTGTGACAGTATCGCATGGATGGATGAAGATAAGCTGAAGCCGCAGGTCTATCGCATCGCCAGCCCCGCGCCATGCGTGGTTGCGTCACCGGAAAGTGAACATGGCGGTTGTCCCACATGCCCTGATTGCGCGTAGACTACAGGTCAGAAAACGAATGGGAGTTCCCGATGCAACGCCTGAAGCTTGCCCTGCTCGGCCTTTGGCTGGCCCTGCCTTTGCCCGTGACCGCGCTGGCCACTGAAACCGCGCTTGTCGCGGGTGGTTGCTTCTGGTGCGTGGAATCCGATTTCCGCCGCGTGCAGGGCGTGGTGGATGTGCGGGTGGGGTTTTCCGGCGGCAGGGTTGAAAACCCCAGCTATGATGATGTGGTGCGCGGGCGCACCGATCATCTGGAAGCGGCGCTGATCACCTTCGACCCCGCCCAGATCAGCTACGGCCAGATCCTGCATCTGTTTTTGCGCTCGATCGATCCGCTGGATGCGGGCGGGCAGTTCTGCGACCGTGGCGCGCATTACACCACGGCGATCTTTGCCACGCCCGATCAGATGCCGCAGGCGCGCGATGCGATCAGTCAGGCCGAGGCCGATCTGGGCCGCGATCTCGTGACTGCGCTGCGCGATGCCGGACCATTCTACGAAGCCGAGGATTTTCATCAGAACTATGCCAATTCGTCCGAACGGACACTTACGCGCTTTGGCTGGGTGGAACGGCGCGACGCCTATAAGCGCTACCGCGACGCTTGCGGGCGCGACCGCCGGGTGCGCGAGGTCTGGGGCGATGCCGCGCCCTTCGCGAACTGATCTGACTCAATCCGTCCGGTCAGGCGCGAACAGATAGAACAGGCAGCCCGCCAGCAACAACAGCCCGAAGAACAAGAACAGCGCCTGATAGGCGGCCTCTGGCGGGGTGGCGGGGGCAAGCGCATGCACCCGCCCGCTGGCGGTCTGCAACAACCCCACCCCCCCGATCGAGCACAGATTAAGCAGCGTCACCCCGCGCCCCATCAGATGCGGCGGAAAGAAGCTGCGCCCATGCGCGACCATCATCGGGAAGGACGCCCCGAACAGCCCCACGGCCGCCAGCAGAAGCGCCGCTGCCCAGAACCCCGGAACCGGCACTGCCCATAGCACCAACAGGCACAGCGCGCCAGCCAGATTGCCGCCAAGGATCACCCATTTGCGCGTGCCCAGCAGCCTGTCCAGCGGGCCATAGGCAAAGCTGCCCGCAATCATCGCCACGGCCATCAGCAGCGTGACCTGCCCGATCTGGCTGGCGCTGGCGGCATGGAGATCGCTGTAATACGGCCCAACCCACAACCCGCGCAACCCGGCGGCGGGCGCGTAATTCACCGCCAGCAAGGGCAGGATCAGCCAGATTGCGGGGATTTTCAGCAGATCCAGCAGCCCGCCTTTCTGCCCATCCGGCGCGTGGGCGCGGGGCGGGTCGGGGATGACGCGCCACAGCACGCCCCCCACCAGCGCGGTGATGCCCGCCACCAGCAGAATTGCCACGCGCCAGCCCATCGCCTCTGCCGCCCAGGTCAGCGGCAGCGCCGACAGGATATTGCCAAGTGACCCAAACCCCAGCACCGCGCCCGCCATTGTGGCAAACACCGCAGGCGGGTAGCAGCGCGCGAAGATGTAATAGGACGCCATCAGCACTGGTGCGCAGCCGATCCCCAATAGTGCCATCGCCAGATGCAGATGCAGCGCATTTTGCGCGAAGGCGAACACCACCGCGCCCGCAGTGCCGCCCAGGCCCAGCATCAGCGCGGTGGTGCGCCGTGGTCCGATGCTGTCCAGCGCCCAGCCCAGCGGCAACTGCATCGCCGCGAAGGCCAGAAACCACAAGCCCGACGACAGCGCCAGATCATCCGCGCTGACGCCAAGTTCGGCCTGCAACGGCCCGGCCAGCACCGCCATGAAGGCGCGGTAGAACTGGCTGAGCAGATAGCCGATGACCAGAAAGAACAGCCCGAGTTTCATGATGCCTGCGCCGGTATTGGGAATGCCTTGTCCCTGCCTAGTGAACTTGTGAAGCGTTGGCAATCATCCTGCGTGCGCTGTGATCAAGCCATGTTAAGCCCCCTGCGCTAGGTTGCGCGCAGATACCCAGATCAGGAAGAGCCGTGCCCATGCCGATCCCCGCTGAAACCTCGCTTTTGCTTGAATTGCCCTATATCCAGCCCGCGCAGGCGCAAAAGCATGTCACCCATAATGAAGCGTTGCGCATTCTGGATGTGGTGGTGCAGCTTGCCGTGGCCAGCCGCAGCATCGCCGACCCGCCATCCGGCGCGCCCGAGGGCGCGCGCTATCTGGTGCCGCCTTCGGGCAGCGGCGCATGGCTGGGGCAGGGGGGGCGCATCGCGCTGCGCGAACAGGGCGCGTGGCAGTTCCTTGCGCCTGTCGCGGGCTGGCTGGCGCTGGTGCTGGATGAGGACCGTTTGCTGTTCTTCGATGGCAGCGACTGGCGCCTGCCCGATATGGTTCCCGGCATGATTGATCAGCTTGGCATCCAGACCAGCGCCGATGCGACCAACCGTCTTGCGGTGGCCGCGCCTGCCAGTCTGTTCACCCATGCGGGCAATGACCATCAGATGAAGATCAACAAGGCCGCGCCCCCCGACACGGCAAGCCTGGTGTTTCAGTCGGGCTGGTCGGGGCGGGCCGAGATGGGGCTGGCGGGCAGCGATGATTTCGCGATCAGGGTCAGCGATGACGGGACACTGTGGCGCGACGGGGTGCGGATTGCGGCGGGTAGCGGGCAGGTGCAGCTTGATCACGGGCTTCAGGTCACAGGGCTGATCACCGGCAGCGCGGTGACGCAGGCCGCCGATGATGCCACAGCGGGGCGCGTGCTGAAAGTGGGCGACAGCGCGGGGCTGCTGGCGGCCTCGCCCCTGATGCGGGTGGCGCTGGGGGGCAGTGCCGATGCGCTGGCGCTGACGACCGGGGCGGGGCTGTCGGCCCCCCCGCCTGATGGCATGCGCCTGCGCTTTCGCGCAACCGCGCCCAATAGCGGCGCGGCAACCATCGCGCTGGATGGCGGCGCGGCGGTTGAGTGCCGCACGCTCACCGGCGCGGCCCTGCCCGCCGGTTATATACGCACGGATTGCGATACGCAGGCGGTTATGGAAGGCGGCGTCTGGGTGCTGGACCGCGCGCCGGAATATGGCAGCAACGCTGACGGGCGCTATTGGCGCTGCGCCACCGGGGTGCAGCATGTCTGGGCGCTGCGCACAACCGATAGCGACATTGCCGCCAGCGCATGGGCCTTCCCTGTGCCGTTCAGCGCGCTGCACCAGACCAGCGCTGCGGCGCAGGCCGAAACCGCGACCAGCGCCACCACCAGCGCGCCCACGCCCACAGGCTGCGGTTTTGATGCATGGGATCCCAGCGGCGCGCGGGTGCAGGGGGTGGATGTGGCGCTTGCGGCTTGCGGGCTGTGGTATGGTTAGCGCGTTCCCGATCAGCTTGCGCCAGGCAAAGCTTTCATCCGCGCCTCGCTTTCATCTTGCTCCAAAATACTCTCACTGAGACCAGCGGGCCGGACCGCCCGCTTCCCTGCACAAACAGGGCCAGAGCGATCCAACCAGCGCCCGACCGGCGGGGCGGACGGGCGCTGCGCGGTGGCCTGCGGGTTTGTCCCCGCGCATGCGCGCCTGTTTCTGAACAGAATGCCGGAATTGCCCCGCGCGCCAAAGGCGGCTATCCTTTGCGCCATGTCCAAGCTGATCAGTCTTCGCACCCACCGCAAACAGGCCAAGCGCGCCAAGGCCCGTGCGGCGGCTGACCAGAACGCCGCGCTGCATGGGCGCAGCAAGGCGCAGACTGCGGCAGAGCAGGCGCAGGCCGCGCGGGCCAGCCGCTATCTGGACGGGCACCGCCGCGATGATACGGATACAGGCAGATGAGCGCGCGCCCGGTCAAGCATTCGCTGAGTTTGCGCGGGCACCGCACATCGGTGTCGCTGGAGGCCGAATTCTGGCGCGAGTTTCGCCGCATCGCCGCCGCGCGGGGCCAGCCGCTGAATGCGCTCGCCGCCGAGATTGACGCCGCGCGCGGCGATGTCGGGCTGGCCTCTGCGATACGGGTCTTCGTGCTGCAAGAGGCGCTGGCGCAGGCCGGGCGCTAGCGTCCCCCTTTGCGCAGCAATGCGCCAATTGCCACCCGACCGGCAGCTATGCGGGGCGGAGGGGACATTCGCTGCGTCAAAGCAATTTCAGAAAAAGTTGACAGACTTTTTCGCTTGCGCGGACCTTCGGTTCGGTTCGAAATTGCGAAAAAATATAAGGTTAAAGCATTGAAGGCGATTCAACGAAAAGCCGAAACGCTTTAACAGCGTAAGCTGATCAATGCTACATAAGCGTGCTACTCGCCAATATCCAACGATGTTGGCGCCGTCATCATGCCTGTGATCACATCTCTGACCCAAATCCCATGTCAATTAACCCGAGCGCTACAGGGGGCAGTGACAGGATGTAAGCATGTTCAGTAGACGCTGGAAACAAACAATGTGGTCTGTTTCAGTCGCCATTTTCACCGCGCGCTTCTATCTGCGCCACTTCTCCGTCGATGTCCTCGAAGTCGACTGATAGCACTTTGCTGGTTTTTGCCCCGAGCGCTTTGAGGCTTTCCACCTGCGACAGCAGGTTGCCACGTCCGCGCGACAATTGACCAAAGGCATCCTGATAAGCATCTTGTGCTTGATCCAATCGTTTGCCGACATTCTCCATATTATCTACGAATCCCACCACTTTGTCATAAAGACGGCCTGCACGGGTTGCGATGGCTTCGGCATTCTGGTTCCGCCGCTCGACAGCCCAGACATTCGCCACTGTCTTCAGCGCCATCATGAGCGTAGTAGGTGTTGCAATAGTGACGTTCTTGTCCAGAGCGAATTCGGTGATCTGACCATCTTCGCGCAATGCCTCCGACAATGCGCCTTCGATGGGCACAAACAGGATCACATAGTCGACTGTGGAATTCTCTGCATTCTGGTAGCCCTTGGCCGACAGCCCATTGATGTGACCACGAAGCGACGCAACATGGCGTTTGCGCGCTGACAGAGCCTGCTCATCCGTCTCAGCGTTCACGGCGTCTGTATAGGCCACCAACGATACTTTGCTGTCGACAACCAGGGTTTTGCCGCCGGGGATGTTCACAATAACATCCGGGCGCAGGCGTTCACCACCGTCACCTGTCCGATGTGCTTGCGTATGGTATTCGATTCCCTCGCGAAGGCCTGAACGCTTGAGGATGCTTTCAAGGATCATCTCCCCCCAAGCCCCTTGCTTTTGCTGGTCTGATCTGAGCGCGCGAGTCAGCGCCACAGCTTCTTGAGAGATGGCCTCCGAACGCTGGCTCAACTGGTTTATTTCTGCTTTCAAGGCGGCCCGATCCTCTAGCGTGGCTTTGTGAACCGCCTTCAATTCCCGTTCAAAATGACCAACATGTTCCTTCAAGGGGGTCAGCGTGGCCTGCAACCTTTCAATGTTTGCTTTAGAAAATTGTTCGCCTTGCAGTTTAAGCGCTTCTGCCGCGAGTTCTTTGAACTTGGCCTCCATGTCGGCTCGCAGCTTGGACAGCATGTCAATTTTTTCTCCAGCGGCGTTCCGCTCGGCTTTCATTTCGGCTTCAAGGCGCGAAATCTTGCTGGACAGATTTTTCTGTTCCTCCGCTTCACCTTCCAGCTTCATGCGCAGTTTGGACAGATCGCCATTCAGTCTTTCGATTTCCTCTTTTCGCTCGCCAGCAAGTGCTTCGAATTTGTCAGCGTTCTTCCAGGCCTCTCGTAGTTCACTGTCTTTGGACAACACGGTTTGCCGCAGTTCGGCGATTTCCGACTTCAGTTCCGGATCGCCATGGTTTGGCTTGCGTATCAACAGGATAAGAACCACCAGGCCCACCAGCAGCAATCCCAGCAGGTTGAGCAGCCCAGTATCGATATTGTCGAATGTCATCGCGCCCTCCTGACTTTGATCTGAAGGTCGGACGAAGAGGCTGTGAGATCAAGCGCTTTTCGCACCCGGCCGCGGCCCGGCTTCGCGCGCGATCACGCTCTTGGGGCGGTGTGTGTGGGGGGCTTGCAATAACTGTGCGTGTCAGGGATGGCGCCACCCGTTGCGTCTGCAGTATTCGACGCGGCCTCGAAGCCGTCCCCCAAAGCTCGCCAAAAGCCCCAACCCCAAGAAAAAACCCCCGCAGGGCTGGCCTGTGGGGGGGGCGGCTGCCGTTCGTTGCCTGAAGCACAAATGTCTGCATTTCGGTTAAATGAGCTTCATCCGTCTGGCATCGACAAAATGATAGATGTCTGGGGCTTGATGCTCACAATGTATAAATGGAATCATCGGACTGCGGTCTGAAATTGAAGCGAGGATGTATATGAAATATGAATTGGTCACACAGATGGGCAATGACGATCCCGTGTTTGCGTGTGTTTTTGGTAAGGCTGTAAATTGCGGTGATCTTGATCGCTTGGACGTGGCAGTCGCGTATGCCACTGTAACCGGCATTCCTCAACTCATGGATGCGATTGATCGGGAAATCCCTGTCAGCCGTTGGGCGGTCGGCATAGATGACGCTGTCAGCCAGCCAGCCGCAATCGAACAAATTCGCGGCATGCCCGGCTCCGAGGTCCGACTCGCGTCTGGATCCCCCCACTGCCGATTTCACCCAAAGATATATCAGCTTTGGTCATCAACGAAGCCTCATCTTTGCGTATCTTACGTGGGCTCCGGAAACTTCACTTCCAATGGCCTTCTTCGAAATGCCGAAGCGGGTGTAGTATTGAGCTCCGAGAACGTCCAAGAGGCGACCAGTCTGCGAGGACAATGGCAATCCTTCTGGGACATTGCTCATCCACTGACCCAAACCGGCCTGGACTTGTACAAGGCCGCCTACAACGCCGCACGCACGGCGAGAGCTGCATCGGACAAGAAGGTTAAAGATGAGGTATTAGATGAAGATACCGTTTCGAACATCCTTGACGTCACAGCTAAACTTACCTTCGACGGCACACCGCAGTCGGCAACCGTTGCTTGGCTCGAATGCGGAACAGCAAGTGCAGGTGGTCGCGACCTTGAGTTCCCTGCGCCCATCGTTCCCTATTTCCGGCTTGAGGGAGAACGGGTTGAACGAAATCTCCGCACGCCAGCAGGAGCAGTCTTCAACCTAACTTACACGAGGCGCCAAGATAACGGAATGTGGCGCGTTTTATTGAGCGGCGACGCCATCAACTCTGCCACCGGTCGACCAAACCTCCGTCCGGTGGCGGGCGGTAAGCGGTCCGACCTCGCGATCGTCTTCAAACGATCATCGGATGCTGGCGCCGACTTCGACATAGGGTTCGTCGTTATCAATTCGCCAGAGTATGATGGTCTGATTAAGCAGACGCGCCACAGGGGTGAGCTGAAAACGACGCGTGGACCCGGTGGGCGCAAGTTCGGATATTACTGATCACCGCGTTACATCAACCTTGGCCTTGTGAGCCTCTAGTCTGCTGACGGCCACGTCGATATAATCCACGCTGTTGTTCTTGAACCGGAAACTTTCGGCGTTCTTCTCGATTCCGATGAACCTGCGCCCTTCTAGGTAAGCGGCGAGAAGAAAGCTGCCGGAGCCAAAGGCGTTGTCCAGAACCACATCACCTGGGTTCGAGAAGGTTCGGACAAGGTATCTGCCCAAACCCACTGGCTTCTGCGTCGGATGCCACACCTGACGCTCTGGTTCGCTTTCGGCAGTCTTGAAGTAAACAATGTCGGCCGGGTAGCGCTCGCCATCACTCTGAACGTGGCACGGCGAAAAATCCCCGTAGGAGCCCGACAGCTGATCCTTTCGGATTCCTTTGTTGTAGGGGTCACCCGGCGCCATTTGCGGATTGTAGGTCGGCGGCTTCCCGTAAAATACGCAGATGTCCTCGTGCTTCCGGAGCGGTTGTTTTTTCGCGTTCAGAAAATTGGTGGACTTCGATTTCTCCCACACAATCTTGTATTTGAACTGCGCCTCGTTGGATAGTATGAGCTTCGCAGTGAATACGCCTTGGGACGTTAAGACAATGGCCGCGTTGGGCTTTGCTACCCGGCGGTATTCCACCCATAGCTTTCCAAGGTCGATAACAGAGTCCCATTTATTCTGAGTTGTTCCATACGGTAGATCACAAAGGATCATGTCGACGGATTGGTCTGGAATATGGCACATGACCTTCAGGCAGTCGCCCTCGTAGATTTGGCCGTGCGCGACTTCCTGACGCCGCAACTTCGGTTTGGCGTCAATCTCCAAAATTTTGCCTTCGGTATCCAGCACAGACTGCCTCCGTTGTGGCTCCTTTTTGCGCTGACCTCTGCAGGCGTCAGCGGAGTTATACAACTGTGTAAGACACTATATCATGCGGTAAGGTTTCAAAAGGGTGAAGATGAGCGACCGCGCACAAAGCTGCGGGGTAACTTCAAGCGCATGAATGTCGCTGATGAGCTCCACCCTGTCCCCCCCTTTCAGGCACCGCCCAAAACCCAAGAAAAAACCCCCGCAGGGCTGGCCTGTGGGGGTCGGCTTGTTCTCGGGCGCGCATGGGCCGCGCCCGAATGACCTGTCAGATCACAAAAGACCTTCGCGCTGCGCCTTCTTGCGCGCCAGTTTGCGCGCACGGCGGATCGCTTCTGCCTTCTCGCGGGCCTTCTTCTCAGAGGGTTTCTCGTAATGCTCCTTGAGCTTCATTTCCCGAAACACACCTTCACGCTGAAGTTTTTTCTTCAGCGCACGAAGCGCCTGATCGACATTGTTGTCACGAACCGATACCTGCATGTGGTTGTCACCACCTTTCCAAGTTAGAGTTGCAATAAACTGCAGGAAGTGGTCGCATAGCAAAGCCTGCACGCTATGTCCAGCCATAGCCGGGACAAAGAAAAGGGGTGCCGCCGATGACCGAACTTGCCGACCGGCTGCTTGATGCCGCGCTGATCCATGTGCCCTTTGACGGCTGGAGCGAGGCTGCCTTGCGCGCCGCTGCGGTCGATATCGGCGTCGATCCCGCTGCGGCGCGGGCGGCGTTTCCGCGCGGCGGGGTGGATCTGGCGCTGGGTTTTCACCGGCGCGGCGATGCGGTTCTGGCCGCAAGGCTGGCCTCTGAAGACCTCTCGGGCCTGCGCTTTCGCGACCGTGTGACGCAGGCGGTGCGCTGGCGCATCGAGGCGGCGCAGGATCGCGAGCTGGTGCGGCGCGGCACCACATTATTCGCGCTGCCCCCCTATGCCGGTGATGGCGCGCGCGCGATCTGGGGCACCGCCGATCTGATCTGGACCGGGCTGGGCGACAGCGCGCGCGACTATAACTGGTATACCAAACGTCTGACCCTGTCGGGGGTATATTCGGCAACGGTGCTGTTCTGGCTTGGCGATGGCAGCCCGGAGGCGCAGGCGACATGGCAGTTCCTTGACCGCCGGATTGACGAGGTGATGCAGTTCGAGCGCGTCAAGGCGGCCGCGCGCAAGAACCCGCTCTTGCGCGCCATCACCGCCGGGCCGCGCGCAGTGCTGTCCTGCATCGCCGCACCCGACCCGGATGTCAAGGCGCGGATGCCGGGATATACCGCCCCGCCGCAAACCCCGCAACAGGGTTGACGCGGGCGGGGTTGCGACGCAGGCTGCGCCGCAATCACACTGGCGCTTCGGGAGGATTGGCAGTCATGGCAGTTGGCAAGGAGATCGTCACCTGGGTGGATGGCGCGTGGCACAGGGGCAGCGCGCCGATCATCACTGCGGCGGATCACGCCGCCTGGCTTGGCAGCCAGGTCTTTGACGGTGCGCGGCAATTCGAGGGCGCGTGCCCGGATCTGGATCTGCATTCAGCGCGCATCATCCGCTCGGCCGAGGTGATGGGGATGACCCCGCTGGTGGATGGCGCCACAGTGCAGGGGCTGCTGGAGGAAGGCTGCAAGATGTTTGCCCCCGGCGCCGCGCTTTATCTGCGCCCGATGATGTGGTCGCGCGAGTCCGGCCCCGGCATCATCGAGGCCACGCCCGACAGCACCGGCTTCGCGATCTGCATAGAGGCGCTGGACATGCCCGAACCGGGCAGCTTTTCGCTGACAGTGTCGCCCTATTGCCGCCCGCGCCCCGATATGGCGCTGACCGAGGCCAAGGCCGGTTCGCTTTACGCCAATAATGCGCGCATCATGGCCGATGCCCGCGCGCGCGGCTTTTCCAATGCGCTGTCGCTGGATGTGAACGGGCATGTCGCCGAAACCGCGTCAACCAATGTGTTCATGGTGCGCGACGGGGTGGTGTTCACGCCGGTTCCCAATGGCATGTTCCTGAACGGGATCACGCGTCAGCGGGTGATCGGGCTGTTGCGCGCGGATGGGGTCGAGGTGATCGAGACCAGCCTGGGCTTGCAGGATTTCGAGGGCGCCGAAGAGATCTTCGTCACCGGAAATATCGCCAAGGTGATGCCGGTTGCGCGCTATGAGACCCGCGATCTGGGCCGCCCGGTCATGGGCACCCGCGCGCGCGCGCTTTACTGGGATTACGCCCTGTCGGGCCGGGTCTGAGGGGCGCTGCCCCTCTTGCGCGCGTTGCGCGCAATTCACCCCGGAGTATTTTTCGCAAGATGAAGGAGGAATGGGATGGACCTGCCCAGCACGATGCGCGCAATCGAGATTTCGGAGCCCGGCGGGCCGGAGGTGCTGCGCCTGGGTGAACGCCCGGTGCCGGTGCCGGGGGCGGGGCAGGTGGTGGTGCGGCTGGCCTATGCGGGTGTCAACCGCCCCGATGCGTTGCAGCGCGCCGGTGCCTATGATCCGCCCCCCGGCGCCAGCGATCTGCCGGGGCTGGAAGGGGCCGGAACCATTGCCGCAGTGGGGGCGGGGGTGACGCGCTGGAAGGTCGGCGACAAGGTCTGCGCGTTGTTTCCCGGCGGCGCCTATGCCGAACATGCGCGCACTGATGCCGGGCAGGTGCTGCCCATTCCGGCGGGCATGGGGCTGCGCGAGGCCGCCTGCCTGCCCGAGACGTTTTTCACGGTCTGGTCGAATGTGTTCATGCGCGGGCGTTTGCAGGCGGGGGAGCGGTTTTTGGTGCATGGCGGTTCATCGGGGATCGGCACCACGGCAATCCAGCTTGCCGCAGCCTTTGGTGCGCGGGTCTTTGCCACTGCCGGATCGGCTGAAAAATGCGCGGCCTGCGAAGATTTGGGCGCGCGCGCGATCAATTATCGTGACGAGGATTTCGTGGCGGTGCTGCGCGGCGAAGGCGGCGCCAATCTGATCCTGGATATGGTGGGGGGCGATTATATTCCGCGCAATCTGAAAGCGCTGGCCGAGGATGGCCGGCTGGTGCAGATCGCTTTTCTGCAGGGACCGAAGGTTGCGGTGAATTTCGCGCCCCTGATGGTGCGGCGGCTGACCATCACCGGCTCTACCCTGCGCCCGCAATCGGATGCCGCCAAGGCCGCGATGGCCGCAGAGCTGGAGCGCGAGGTCTGGCCCTTGCTGGCCGCAGGCCGCGTGGCCCCGGTGATGGATAGCGAATTTGCCCTGGCGGATGCCGCAGCCGCGCATGCCCGGATGGAAAGTTCGGCCCATATCGGCAAGATCGTGTTGCGGGTGGCACAGTAGCGCCGGTTCGGGTCGCGTTTGAGCGCTGCGCGGGCGATTTGATCAAATTTTTTGCCTCTTGGCCAGAAACAGGCTTGTCAAAGCCTGTCCTTTTCTAGTGGAATGGCACCACGAAAATGGAAGATGGCGCGACAATGATAATATGCGCTGTCCCGCAACAGGGAGAAGAGGATGACACCGAATCGTATCTTGGTGGCGGCCGGGGCCGCGATTGCCATGCAGGCCGGGGCCGCGGCGGCGGACACGGTCAATGTGTTCAACTGGTCGGACTATATCACTGACGAGGTGCTGGAGCAGTTCACTGCCGAAACCGGCATCGCGGTGAATTACGATGTTTATGACAGCAATGACACGCTGGAGGCGCGGCTTCTGGCCGGCTCGTCGGGCTTTGACGTGGTGGTGCCTACGGCAACCTTCCTGCAACGCCAGATCGCGGCAGGGGTGTATCAGCCGCTCAACCGTGATCTGCTGCCCAATCTGGACAATATGGACCCCGCCCTGATGGCGGCGGCGGCCAATCATGACCCCGGCAACGAACATGCCGTGATCTATATGTGGGGCACGACCGGCATCGGCTATAATATCGACGCGGTGGCCGAAAGGCTGGGCGAGGATTTCGAGGTCGATACCTGGGACATGATCTTTGACCCCGAAATCGCGGGCCAGCTGGCCGATTGCGGGATTTCCTGGCTTGATTCGCCCACTGACATGTTCCCGGCGGCCTTTGCCTGGATGGGGCTAGACCCGCAATCCACCGATGCGGCGGATTTCGAGGCCGCGGCAGAGATGATGAAGGGCGTGCGCGACACCGTGCGCTATTTCCATTCCTCGCAATATATCTCTGATCTGGCCAATGGCGAAACCTGTGTGGCTGTCGGCTGGTCAGGCGATGTGCTGCAAGCGGCTGACCGCGCCGAAGAGGCCGGGCAGGGCATCAATGTCTGGTATGCGATCCCGCGCGAAGGGGCGATGCAGTGGTTCGACATGCTGGGCATTCCCGCAGATGCACCCAACCCCGAAGCCGCCCATGCCTTCATCAACTTCATCATGAAGCCCGAAGTGGCCGCGGCGATCACCAATTATGTCTGGTTCCCCAATGCCAATGCGGCGGCGTTCGAACTGGTGGATGAGGATATCCGCACCGACCCTGCGATCTACCCCACCCCAGAGGTGACAGAGACGCTGTTTACCGGTGTGACCTATGACAGCCGCACCGACCGGACAGTCACCCGGCTTTGGACCAGCGTGCGCACGGGTCAATAATGCCTTGGCCCCTGCCCGGTTCTTCGGGCAGGGGCAGTCGGGTCTGACGGGGGACAGCATGGCAAAAGCCGCAGTGGCCGCAGAAACCAGGCCGTGGCGCGACCCGCGCGCGCAGCCTTTCATCTCTGTGCAGGGGATCACCAAGCGCTTTGGTGATTTCACCGCCGTATCTTCGGTCGATCTGGAGATTTTTCGCGGCGAGCTGTTCTGCCTGCTGGGCGAATCGGGCTGCGGGAAATCGACCCTGCTGCGGATGCTGGCCGGGTTCGAGCAACCCACCGAAGGGCGCATCCTGATCGATGATGCGGATATGAGCGCGGTCCCCCCTGATCGCCGCCCGACCAATATGATGTTCCAGTCCTATGCGCTGTTTCCGCATATGAGTGTGGAAAAGAATGTGGCTTACGGGCTGTTGCGCGAAGGAATGAAGAAGGCGCAAGCCTATGCGCGCGCGGGCGAGATGCTGAAAATGGTCAAGCTGGAAAAGCTGGCCAGCCGCAAGCCCGATCAGTTGTCAGGCGGCCAGCGCCAGCGCGTGGCGCTGGCGCGCGCGCTGGTCAAGCAGCCCAAGCTTTTGCTGCTGGATGAACCGCTGGGCGCGCTGGACAAGAAGCTGCGCGAGGAAACCCAGTTCGAACTGATCCGCATTCAGGAAAGTCTGGGCATTACCTTCATCGTGGTGACGCATGATCAGGATGAGGCGATGACGCTGGCCACCCGCATCGGGGTGATGAAGGATGGGGGCATCAGCCAGATCGGCGAACCGCAGGAGATTTATGAACGCCCCAATTCGCGCTTTGTGGCGGATTTCATCGGCTCGGTGAATCTGTTCGAAGGCAAGGTCGATGCCGCCGCGCCCGATTTCATCCGCATCCAGACGCCGGAACTGGGCGCGGTGCTGGTGCCGGTTCAGCAAGGGCTGGCGCGTGGCCAGCAGGTCTGGGCGGCGGTGCGGCCCGAACGCTTTGCGCTGTCGCGCCAGAAACCGCAGGGCGCGCAGAATGCCTGGCAGGGCGTGGTCGAGGAGATGGGCTATATCGGCCATATGACCCAGTATCGCATAAGGCTGGAAAACGGCCGGCTGATCCGCGCCAGCCAATCGAACCGGCTGCGCGATGAAGACCCGATTTCCTGGGACGACCATGTCTGGATCAGCGTCAGCCCGCAGGCCATCCGGGTGCTGGACGAATGAGCGCGGGGGGCAACGCGCTGACGCGCTCTGCCCCGTGGCGGGGCACGGCCTGGGCGATGGGCAAGCTGGGGATTTCGGGGCGCATGCTGGTCATCGCCATCCCCATGCTGTGGCTGCTGGTGTTCTTTCTGGCGCCGTTTTTCGTGCTGGGGCGGATTTCGCTGGCCGAGGCAATCATCGCCCGCCCGCCCTATACGCCCCTGTTCGAACGTGGCCCTGATGGCACGCTGACCATCATCGCCAGCCTTGAGAATTATCGCTTCCTGCTGACCGATGCGCTTTACCGCAATGCCTATCTGTCCTCGATCCGCATCGCGCTGGTCTCTACCATCTTCGCGCTGCTGATCGGCTATCCGATTGCCTATTACATCGCGCGCGCGCCTGAACCCAAGCGCTCGATCCTGCTGTTGATGGTGATCCTGCCCTTCTGGACCAGCTTTTTGCTGCGCGTCTATGCCTGGATGGGGTTTTTGCGCAATAACGGGGTGATCAACAACACGCTGATATCGCTGGGGATCATCGACAGCCCGATCCAGATGATGCAGACCGATTTCGCGGTCTATATCGGCATTGTCTATACCTATCTGCCCTTCATGATCCTGCCGCTTTACGCCAATCTGACCAAGCTTGATGGTGCGCTGCTGGAAGCGGCCGGCGATCTGGGTGCGTCGCCCGTGGTGACATTCTTCACGGTCACGCTGCCCTTGTCGCTGCCGGGGATCGTGGCGGGCTGCATGCTGGTCTTCATCCCGGCGATTGGCGAATATGTCATCCCCGCCCTGCTGGGCGGGCCGAACACGCTGATGATCGGGCGGGTTTTGTGGGATGAATTCTTTTCCAGCCGCGACTGGCCGGTGGCGGCGGCAGTGGCGATTGTGATGCTGGTCTTGGTGGTGGCCCCGATCATGTGGCTACAATCGGTCCAGAACCGCAGGGGGGATGGCTGATGCGCGGCTGGTTCCTGCCAATGGCGGTGGTGCTGGGCTTTGTGTTCCTTTATGCGCCGATTGTTTCGCTGGTGGTGTTTTCCTTCAATGAAAGCCGCCTTGTCACGGTCTGGGGCGGGTTCTCGACCAGATGGTATGGCGAGTTGCTGCGCGACCGGCAGATCCTCGGCTCTGCCTGGATCAGCCTGCAAGTGGCCTTTGCCAGCGCGACCATCGCCACGGTGATCGGCACGCTGGGCGCGTTCGTGCTGGTGCGGATGGGGCGGTTTGCGGGGCGCTTGCTGCTGACAGGCATGATCACCGCGCCGCTGGTGATGCCAGAGGTCATAACCGGGCTGTCGCTTTTGTTGCTGTTCATCTCCATGGAACTGACGCTGGGCTGGCCTGCGGGGCGCGGGCTGACCACCATCATCATCGCGCATACGACCTTTTGTGCGGCCTTTGTCGCGGTGATTGCGCAGTCACGGCTGCGCAGCATGGATGAGAGCCTGGAAGAGGCCGCGCGCGATCTTGGCGCAGGGCCGGTGCGCGTGTTTTTCGATATTACCCTGCCGGTGATCACGCCCGCGCTGGTGTCGGGCTGGCTGCTGGCCTTCACCCTGTCGCTGGATGATCTGGTGATCGCCAGCTTTGTGTCCGGCCCCGGCGCCAGCACCTTGCCGATGGTGATCTTTTCCAAGGTGCGGCTGGGGGTCAGCCCGGATGTCAATGCGCTGGCCACGATCATCATCGGCTTCGTGCTGGTTGCCGTGGCGATTGCGGGCTGGCTGATGCGCAAGCAGATGTCGAAGGGGCTGTAGGCGGATATCATGTCGCGCGGGAACAAACCCGCAGGCCGCCGCTATTCACCGTCGCGCCCCGCCCAACCGTCGCGCCCCGCCCAACCGCCGGAATATGACGCAGCATAAACTGCCCTGCCCAAAGCGCTGCGCATGGTCGCGTAACGGTAACAGTCGGCCGGGCATGAGGTACCGTGTGTCAGTTGTTGACCACGGGGATGAAGGGGAACAGCCGGTCCAGCGGGGCGGCGCAAGCCCCCTTGAATGGCGCGCGCCCGCCGATGGCAGGGTGACGGGGCTACCGCAAACTCAGCCGCGACCAGAAGGTGCCCGCCAGCCGCGATGGCTTGCTGGGCGGGGCAATGTCATCGGGCGCATAGCCGGGGCGGATGCTGATTGGCGTACCATCGCGCACCATCGCATAGATGTCTTCCATCTCGCGGTCGCTCACGGCGATGCAGCCATCGGTCCAGTCGCCCACCGCATTCTGAAAGCGCGGCCCGCGCCCGTGGATGAAGATATCGCCCCCCGGCTTCCAGCCGTTTTCGCGGGCAAATGCCTTGTCATCCTTGTTGGGGTAGTCGATCCCCAGCGACAAGTGAAAGCGGCTGTTGGGGTTGCGCCGGTCAATGATGTACTCGCCTTCGGGCGTGCGCCGGTCGCCTTCGCGCTGCTTGTGGCCGACAGGGTCGCCCAGATCGACATTGAAGGCGCGCAGCATCTGGTCATGATGCCACAGTTCCATCCGGCGGCTGGCCTTGTAGACGATGACCTGCGTCACCTCTGGCCCGTGATAGCTGCGGAACTTGCTGGGTTTCTGCGCGCAGGCGGCCAGCACGGCCAGCACGGTCACAGTGGCGATCAGGCGAAAGAACTGCATTCGGGCCTCGGGGTTTTTCTTTCATGCTTTGCCCGAAGGCTGTGATTCTGCCAAGTGCCTTGAAAGCCTATCACGAAAGCGTGCATTCCCACAGGGCGGCGCCGGTCATTCCTTGCGCGCGTGGTCTACCTGCTTTTCCTGCTCTTGCAGCCGCGCCTCGATCGCGGCCAGACGTTTGAGCACCTCATGGCGGTAATCATCGGTCGCCTGATTGCTTTCGGCGGCATGCGCGTCCTGCATCGAATTCACGATCAGACCCACCAGCAGGTTCACCACGGCAAATGTCGTGACCATGATGAAGGGCACGAAGAAGGCCCAGGCATAGGGATAGGCTTCCATCACCGGCCGCACGATCCCCATTGACCAGCTTTCCAGCGTCATGATCTGAAACAGCGTATAGGCCGAATTGCCCAAATCCCCGAACCAGTCGGGGAAGGTTTCGGAAAACAGCTTGGTGGCCATGACCGCGCCGATATAGAACAGCATCCCCATCAGCAGAAACACCGACCCCATTCCCGGCAGCGCCTTGATGAAGCCTTCGACCACGCGGCGCAGATTGGGGCTGACCGACACCACCCGCAACAGCCGCAGGATGCGCAGCGCGCGCAGCACGCTGAAGGTTTGCGCGCCGGGCATCAGCGAAATGCCCACGATCAGGAAATCGAAGATGTTCCAGCCAGAGCGCCAGAACCTCCCGCGCTGGGCGTGGAATTTCAGTGTCAGCTCGATCACGAAGATGGTCAGGCATGCCGTGTCCAGCGTGATGACCAGCGGCCCCGCCACCCCCATGATGGTGCCCGAGGTCTCCATCCCCAATAGCACGGCGTTGAACAGGATCACGCCGATGATCCCGTTGCGCACCCAGGGCAGGTCCAGAAACGCGGCGGTTCTCTCGCGGCTGAGCATGGTCATCCCCCAATTGTGCCAGTCGGTCAGGTCAGGGGCGGATATGCTATCTTGTGAACCGGGCTGCAAGCTCCACATGCGGGCTGAAGCGGAATTGATCGACCATCTGCACCCAATCCAGGCGATAGCCCGCATCGCACAGCGCTTTCGCATCGCGGGCAAAAGTCACCGGGTTGCACGATATCGCGGCGATGCGCGGCACGGCGCTGGCGGCCAGTGCGGCGGTCTGCGCCTCGGCCCCGGCGCGCGGCGGGTCGATCACGGCGGCGTCAAACCCCGCCAGTTCACCCGCCAGCAGCGGGTTGCGGAACAGATCGCGCGCCTCGGTTGTGACGCGCTTCAGCCCCTGCGCCTGCCGCCAGCCTGCATCAAGCGCGGCCAGCATCGGCCCGCTGCCTTCCACGGCGTGAACGCTTGCGGTTTCGGCCAGGGGCAGCGCGAAAGTGCCGCAGCCTGCGAACAGATCGACCACGCGCGTGGCATCGCCGATGGTTTCGGCCACAGCCGCTTGCAGCGCGGCCTGGGCCTCTGCGGTGGCTTGCAGAAAGGCACCGGGGGGCGGCGTGACCTGCGCGCGCCCGATCTGGTGAAAGGGCGGCTGGGCCTGTGCGACGACCTCATCCCCCCAGGCCAGCCGCGCCAGCCCCGCCTGACCGGCCCATTGCCCCAATGCCGCACGCAAGGGACCATCCAGCGCTTTGCCGCCTGTCACCGCCAGATCAAGCCCGGTATCGGCGCGGGTCAGCGCCAGTGAAAGCGGGGTCTTGCGTGACCCGAAGCGCGCGGTCAGATCTTCCAGCAGCGGCAGGGCGGCGGTCAGATCGGGGTGCAGGATCAGGCAATGCGGCACCGCTGTCACCACATCCGATGCGCGCGCATGAAACCCCACCAGCGCGCCTTTCTTCAGCCGCCGACCGGTGAAGGTGGCGCGGCGGCGGCTGTGGGTGGGCGAGATATGGGGCAGGCGAAACGTGGCCAGCAGCCCTTGGGCTGCCAGTGCCTGCCGGATCACGCCCTGTTTCCAGTCGGTGACGAAATCCTCGCGCGCATGTTGCAGCGCGCAACCGCCGCAGGATTTGTAATGCGGGCATGGCGGTTTGATCCGCTCTGCCGATGGGGTCAGGATGCGCGGCGCATCCATGCGGGTGCCGGTGATGGTGCCTTCGACCACCTCGCCGGGCAGGGTGCGGGGGGCATAGACCGGCCCGTCGGCAATGCCATCGCCATGATGGCCAAGGCGGGTGATGGTGATCATGATGGCCTTATCCTGTCGCAGGGGTTTTTCGGGGCATATCATGCGCTCGGGCGACAGATAAAGACGGCTTGCGGGGATCCGGGGCGGGGCGCGGGCGAAGTTGCGCACAAGGTAGGGGATGCAGAGTGTATCGGGGTCCGTGATGGGACATCCTGTATTCGATGGTTCGACCAGTTCCGATTGAACCAGCGGCAAATCACGCACTCGCCGCAGGCGACACCCCGCGTCCGACCGCCCCCTGGCGGGCGCGTGGTGTCGGCCCTCATTGCCAGGCAGGTCCAGTTCAACGGTTCCTGGCCTTGACGTACCCTTAAACCGCCCGCGCGGGGCTGAAGGCATAGCCATCGGGCGCGAGGATCGTGGCTTCGCGCAGCCCGTGGGGTTTGTCGGCGGGGGCTTCCAGCACCATGTCAGGCGCGGCACGCGCGACAGCGGCGTCGGGGTCCAGCCCGAACAGGTAGATCTGCGCCCCCGCCCCGCGCGGCGGGTTTTCGGGCAAAAGCCCCAGCAGCGGATGCGCGCCATAGGTGGCGTCGGAATGAAGCTGCATCACCATCTGCCCATGCGTGACAATCGCGAAATCGGCCCCGAGGCGATGTACCGCCAGGCCAAGCACATCGCGCAAGAACGCCGCCATCGCCACCACATCGCGGCACACAAGGTTCACGCCAATGCCGTGCAGCGCGCGCCCGAATTCATCTGCCGGGATGGTTTCATAATCCATCATGCGCCCCCTTCCTGATCCTCATCGCAGCCCAGAAACCCGCCCGATTGCCGCGCCCAGAAGCGGGCATAGGTGCCGCCCTTGGCCAGCAAGTCCTCATGGCTGCCTTGTTCGATAATGCGCCCGTCATCCAGCACGATGATCCGGTCCAGCCGCGCGATGGTCGACAGTCTGTGCGCAATGGCCAGCACGGTCTTGCCGTCCATCAGCGGTTCCAGCGCCGATTGCACCGCGGCCTCGACCTCTGAATCCAGCGCCGATGTGGCTTCATCCAGCACCAGGATCGGCGCGTCCTTCAGAAAGGCGCGGGCCAGCGCGATGCGCTGGCGCTGCCCGCCCGACAGCCGCACGCCGCGCTCGCCCAGATGCGCGTCATAGCCGCGCCGTCCGGCATGGTCTTGCAGGCCAAGGATGAACTCATGCGCCTCGGCGGCGCGGGCGGCGGCCTCGACCTCTGCGCGGGTCGCATCGGGGCGGCCATAGCGGATGTTTTCATAGGCCGCGCGGTTGAACATCGCGGTTTCCTGCGTCACCATCGCGATATTGCGCCGCAGGCTTTCCTGCGTGACGCTGCGGATATCCTGCCCGTCAATGGTGATGCGCCCGGCCTCGACATCGTAAAGCCGCAGCAGCAGCGCCACCAGCGTCGATTTACCCGCGCCGGAAGCCCCGACAATGCCGATCTTTTCGCCGGGGCGGATATCCAGCGTCAGCCCCTGCACCCCGCCGGTTTGCCGCCCATAGGCAAAATCCACCCCGTCAAAGCCAAGCGCCCCCACAACGCGGCCCAGATCGCGCGCATCGCGCGCGTCTTGCAGCGCGGGGCGCGGGGTCAGGGTTTTCATGCCATCCTCGACCTCGCCCAGATTGCCATAGATCGCCATCAGCACGAAGCTGACCCAGCCGGTCATCTGCGCGATGCGAATGGCCACCGCGCCCGCAGCGGCAATATCGCCCGGTGTCGCCGCCCCAAGCGACCACAGCCATATCGTGCCCCCGATCAGCAGCACCGGCAGCACCCCCGCCACCACCATCAGCCAGAAGCGGAACAGCGCCTGAACCTCGCCGAATTCCACCGCGCGGTCACGAAACACGCCCATTGCATTCAGCGCGGCGCGGTCCTCGAACTCGGAATGGGCGAACAGCTTCACGGTCTTGATATTGGTGATGGTATCGACCACCTGCCCGCTGACCTGTGCGCGTGCGCCGGCCCGCGCGCCTGATCTGGTGCGCACCTGCGGCAGGAAGTGGCGGATCAGCGCCAGATAGCCCACCAGCCACAGCGCCAGCGCCAGCGCGATGCGCGCATCGATTGTCAGCAGCAGCACCACCGACCCGATGATAGAGGCCAGCGCGAAGGCCATTGTGTTGATGGTCTCATTGGCCACATCGGTCAGCGCGCGCGCGGTCTGGACCTGCTTTTGCGCGATGCGGCCTGCGAAATCATTGTCGAAAAACGTCACCGGCTGGCCCAAAGTCCAGCGATTGAGCCGCGATTGCACCAGCACATAGACATTGGGCTGCACCACAATCGCATTGGCTGCCGATGACAGGCCAAAGGCCAGCGGGCGCAGCAGCACGAAAAACGCCACGAACCACACAACCAGCGCCAGATGCTGGCTGAAGAAACCCGCAGGGCCGGTCTCGACCACCGCATCGATGATCAGCCCCATCAGCAGGGCCGAGACCACCTCTGTTGTGCCCACCAGCGCCGAGATCAGCGCCGCCAGCACCAGCACCGGCCACGCCCCGCGCACCGACCACAGCATGAAGGCCCACAGGCTGCGCGGCGGGTCAGTGGGCGCGGGCTGGAACGCGTCGATAAGCCCGGCAAGCTGATGCGCCGGGCCTGTTGTCGTGTCATCCGCCGGTGTAACGGGTCTTTGCAGCAAAGGCGCCCCCTGTCTGGACCAAAGATAGGGCGCAAGCACCGGGAAGGCCATAGACGGAGGTGGCGGGCGTCACGAATAAGGTGCGTGCTGCGCCGATGGTGGTGGGATGATACAGGTTGCGCAGCGACGGCTTGAAGCAGGTTGCTGACGCCAACGCCATAGCCCCTGCGCGGGAACAAGGCGCGCTTCGCGGCGTTACGCCTCGTTGAACCGTCGGGATATGCCGCGCCATGAACCGCCAGGCCAAAACCGTGAGAGCGCGCACCCCGCGCTCGGGCGCTGCGCGGCGGGCACAGCCCCCGGTCGCGTCACAGGACCGATGAGCGCATTGCCGCCTGTCGCGGACAAAACGCCCAGGCGCAGGAAGCTTTCGTCAGAGGGCGAACACTGAAGCGTTTCGGCTTTTTGTTGAATCGCCTTCAGTTCTTTAACCACTTGTTTTTAAACTTTTATTTTGGCACAATTGCGAACCGAACCGAAGGTCCGCGCAAGCGAAAAACTCTGTCCACTTTTTCTGAAATTGCTTTAGCGCGCCTTGGGCGGGGTCAGCCGGTAACTGCCTTCGGGCAGGTCCAGCGCGGCGGCCAGATCGCGCAACTGCGCCAGCGATAGCGCGATGACGGCATCATCATCCGCGCGCGGGTCGAATTGGCGGATGGTCACGCAATCCTCAAAAGCGGTGATGATCACATCCTCGCGCAGCGCTTCCTGCCGCGCGGCCCCTTCATCGACCAGCGTGATGATGGTGGCGTCGAAATCATGCTCGATGGTAAACATGGGCGTCAGCCTAAACCCTGCCGGGGGCCATGAAAAGCCCAATTGCACCGGCAGGGCGCGACAACCGCGCAGGGGATTGCACCCCCGGCCCGCGCATGCATAATCCGCCCGAAAACCTGTTCCCGCCATCGAGAGAGACCATGCCCGCAAATTGCTGCCCCGGCCCGCCTGTGACCCCGAACCTGACATGAGCCGCGCCCCTTCGCCTGACGTGCTGGTAGTTGGTGGCGGGGTCATCGGCCTGTCCGCCGCGCTGGAATTGCAGCGCCGCGGGCTTGCTGTCACAGTGATCGAACGCGACCCTGACGGCATAAGCGCATCGAAAGGCAATGCCGGGGCATTCGCCTTTGCAGAGGTCGAACCGCTGGCCACCCCCGGCATCATGCGCCGCGCGCCGAAATGGCTGCTGGACCCGCTGGGGCCGCTTTCGATCCCGCCTGCCTATGCGCTGAAGATCCTGCCCTGGATGCTGCGCTTCTGGCGCGCAAGCTGGCGCGACCGGCACGCAGCGGCGCTGCGCGCCCAGGCCGCGCTGATGGTACATTCCAGCGCTGCGCTGAACGCGCTGGTGGCCGATATCGATGCCGGGCATCTGCTGCGCCATGAAGGGCAGATGCAGCTTTATGACAGCGCCGCCAGCTTCCGCGCCAGCCTGCCGGGATGGGAGCGGCGGCGCGCACATGGCATCGAATTTGAGCTGATCGAGGACGCGCCTGACCGCATTGCCGAATTGCAGCCCGGTCTGGATGCGCGCTTTCGCTTTGCCGGGTTCACGCCGGGCTGGATCAATGTCACCGACCCGGCCCTTTGGCATGCCCATCTGCGCCAGAATTTCGAAGCCCGCGGCGGGCAAATGGTGCAGGGCGAAATCCGCGCGCTGCGCCCTGATGCGCAGCATGTGACGCTGGACAGTGACGGGGCGGAACTGCGCGCGGGGCATGTGGTGCTGGCGGCGGGCGCATGGTCGCATCTGCTGGCGCGCAGCCTGGGCGAACGCCTGCCGCTGGAAACCGAGCGCGGCTATAACACCACCCTGCCCGATCCGCGCTTCGATCTGAGGATGCATCTGACATTCACCGATCATGGCTTTGTCGCCACGCGCATCGGCGCGGGCATTCGCGTGGGCGGCGCGGTGGAACTGGGCGGGCTGCGCCTGCCCCCGAATTACCGCCGCGCGCGGCAATTGCTGCAAAAGGCGCAGGGCTTCCTGCCGGGGCTGAACGCTGCGGGCGGCAAGGAATGGATGGGGTTTCGCCCGTCAATGCCCGACAGCCTGCCGGTGATCGGGTTTTCTGCGCGCTGCGCGCGGGTGATCCATGCGTTCGGGCATGGGCATCTGGGGCTGACGCAATCGGCTGGCACGGGCGTTCTGGTGGCCGATCTGCTGACAGGTCAGACCCCGGCCATTGACCCGGCCCCTTACCGCCCCGACCGCTTTGCCTTTGCCTGATCCCGGCAGGGGCGCTCAGATGCGGGTGTGCATCCGGTAGCCGCGATGAAACACCAGCCGGACAGAGGTGATCATATCCGCGCCATGCCGTGTCGTGCGATCCAGCACCAGCAAGCCCTCGCCGATCTTGCAACCCAGCATCCGGGCCTCTTGCGCAGTTGCCGCAATCGCTGAAAAGGTGAAATCCCCGCCATCAAACGCCACTTCGCGCACCAGCCATTCATTCGGGCTGAGCGTTGCGAATTCGGCCGCGGCGGCTGACGGCACCGCAAGTGTGTTGATCCAGCGGGTTTCGAACAGATAGGGCTGGCTGTCAGCCGTATAAAGGGTTTGCAGATAGAGGATCGGCTGCGCGCCGTCGATCTGAAGCCGGGCCTGCAATTCGGGCGGAGGCAGGCGCATCTCGCGACGCAGCACGCGAAAGCCGAAACGCTGGCCCTTGGCCTCGATCTCCTCGCGGATCAGGGGGATGGAGAATTCGGCACGGCGCACCGGGTTCAGCGCCACGCGGGTTCCTGCCTTGCGGCGACGTTCCAGCAACCCCGCATCGGCCAGCCCGCGCAGGGCGCGGTTGACTGTCGCGCGCGCGCAGCCGAATTCGCGCGCCAGATCGGCCTCATGCGGGATTTGCTGGCCGGGTTTCCACTGGCGCTGGCTGATGCGCTGGCGCACCTGATCCTGCACCGCCTGCCATGTGATGCGCTCTGCCCTGCTCACAGCGTCTGCCCCAGATCGCGCATTGCCTTGCGATAGCCTGCGATGATCTCTTGCCGGTTGATATGCTGGCCTGCTTTTACCACATGCCGCCCCGCAGACCAGACATCGAGCACCATGCGCTCATCGCCAGCAAAGATGAAGCTGTCCAGCAGCGTGTCGCCCTGCCGTTCCAGCAGATCAAGATGGGTGGCATCCAGCGCCAGAAGATCGGCCTGCATTCCCGGCGCGATTACCCCGCAAGCACGCCCTGCGGCCAGCGCGCCGCCCTGTGCCGCCGCCTGAAACAGCCGCCGCCCGGTGGAATGCGCCCTGCTTGCCAGCACCGTGCGGGCATGGTCACGCAGGCGCTGGGAATATTCCAGCTGGCGCAACTCCTCTGTCAGCGCAATGCGGATATTCGAATCCGATCCAATCGCGACAGCGCCGCCCGCCCCGAACCAGCGCGCAGCGTCGAAAATGCCGTCGCCAAGGCTGGCTTCGGTGATCGGGCACAGCCCGGCAACCGCGCCGCTTTGTGCCAATGCGGTGGTTTCATGCGGCAGCATCCGGGTGCAATGGATCAGGGTGACACCGGAATGCAGCGCGATATTGTCCAGCACCCATTCCACCGGGCGCGCACCCAGCGCGGCCCTGACCTCGTCAACCTCTGCCTGCTGTTCGGCCAGATGCATATGCACCGGCCCATCAGTAAGCGCGGCGATCTGCGCCAGCGTTTCGGGCGCAACCGCGCGCAGGCTGTGCGGGGCCACGCCCATGCGGCAATCGGCGGGCAGTTGCGCCAGCGCCGCCGCCGCCCCCTGATAAAGCCGTGCAAAACGGTCAAGGTCATTGCCAAAGCGGATCTGGCCCGCGCCCAGCGGGCGGCGATCCAGCCCGCCATATTGATACTGCACCGGCAACAGCGTCAGCCCGATGCCGGTCTGGGCCGTGGCGGCGATGATGCGCTCTGACATCTCGGCCAGATTGGCATAGGGGACGCCACCGGGCTGGTGGTGCAGGTAATGAAACTCGACATTGCAGGCATAGCCCGCTTCCAGCATCTCCATCTGCGCCAGCGCGGCGATGGCCTGCACATGATCCGGCGTCAGATGGTCAAGGAAGCGATACATCAGCTTGCGCCAGGTCCAGAAACTGTCGCGCGGGTCGGGGCCGCGGCGTTCGCTCAACCCGGCCATTGCGCGCTGGAAGGCGTGGCTATGGGCATTGGCGGGGGCAGGCAGCAGGATGCCCGTGATCTGCGCACCATCCCGCGCGGCATCGGTCTGCACCCCGGCAATGCGCCCATCCGGGCCAAGGCTGACCCGCACATCGCGCGCCCAGCCCGTCGCCAGCAGCGCCTGTTCTGCCCAGATCTCCATCTTCATGCCCTCTTGACTCGACATTATGTTTATACATAAACAATATAAGCACGCATAAATCAAGGTGAGTCATGCTTCTGACCAACGCCAATATTGCCACGATGGACAGCGCCGCCCCTTACGGGCTGCTTGCAGATGGCATTATTGCGATAGATGGCCGCCAGATCGCATGGGTCGGGTCGGCGCAGGACTTGCCCGCGCAATTTTGCGATGCGCCCCGCGCCGATCTGGGTGGCAGGCTGGTCACGCCGGGGCTGATCGACTGCCACAGCCATATCGTGCATGGCGGCAACCGCGCGCGCGAATTCGAGATGCGGCTGCAAGGGGCCAGCTATGAAGCGATCGCGCGCGCGGGGGGCGGGATCGTGTCGACCGTGGCGGCCACCCGCGCGTCATCGGAAGACGCGCTTCTGGCCTCGGCCCTGCCGCGTGTCGATGCCCTGATCGCCGAGGGCGTGACCACGCTGGAGGTTAAATCCGGCTATGGGCTGGACCAGGACACCGAATTGCGCATGCTGCGCGTGGCCCGCGAGATCGCCAAACTGCGCCCGATCAGCGTAAGGACCAGCTTTCTGGGTGCCCATGCAGTGCCGGACGGCATGAATGCCGACAGCTATATCAATAATGTCTGCCTGCCCGCGCTTGAGGCCGCGCATGGCGAAGGGCTGGTCGATGCGGTGGACGGGTTTTGCGAAAGCATTGCCTTCACGCCTGCGCAGATCCGCCGGGTGTTTGGCCGCGCCCGCGC
This sequence comes from Paracoccaceae bacterium, assembly GCA_020832655.1. Taxonomy (GTDB): domain Bacteria; phylum Pseudomonadota; class Alphaproteobacteria; order Rhodobacterales; family Rhodobacteraceae; genus Roseinatronobacter. Next base: position 2,283 of record JAFIEF010000030.1, on the reverse strand, counting down.
GCTGGGCCTGCCGGTCAAGCTGCATGCCGAGCAGCTCTCGCATCAGGGCGGCACGCGGCTGGCGGCAGAGTTCGGCGCGCTTTCAGCCGATCATCTGGAATATGCCGATGATGCCGATGCCGCCGCGCTGGCGCAGGCGGGCAGCGTCGCCGTCATCCTGCCCGGCGCCTTCTACACGCTGCGCGAAACCCGATTGCCCCCGATTGACGCCTTTCGCGCGCATGGGGTGGCAATGGCTCTGGCCACCGACTGCAACCCCGGCTCCTCGCCCATCACCTCTGCACTGCTGACGATGAATATGGGGGCCACGCTGTTTCGCATGACGCCAGAGGAATGCCTGGCCGGTCTCACCCGCCACGCGGCCCGCGCGCTGGGGTTGGAAGACCGGGGCGTCATTCGGGCAGGCCAGCGTGCTGATCTGGCGGTCTGGGATGTCGAGCACCCCGCGGAACTTAGCTATCGCATCGGGTTCAACCCGCTGTGGAAACGCATATACGAAGGTGCGCTATGACCCTTATCCTGACCCCCGGCGCCGCCACGCTGGCGCAGTTGGAAGATATCTGGCGCAATGGCCGCCCGGCGCGGCTAAGCGATGATGCCCGCCCTGCGATTGACGCCGCCGCCGATATCGTGGCGCAGGCCGCAGCGGGGGAGGTCGCGGTTTACGGGGTCAATACCGGCTTTGGCAAGCTGGCCTCGGTGCGCATTGCCCCGAAAGACACAGCGCAATTGCAACGCAATCTTATCCTGTCGCATTGCTGCGGTGTGGGCGCGGCGCTCGACATTCCCACCACACGGCTGATGATGGTGCTGAAGCTCTTGTCGGTCGGGCGCGGGGCGTCGGGGCTGCGCTGGCAGAGTGTGGCGCTGCTGCAAGAGCTTCTGGCGCGGGGGGTGACGCCGGTGGTGCCGGCGCAAGGTTCGGTCGGGGCGTCGGGCGATCTGGCCCCGCTGGCGCATATGGCGGCCAGCCTGATCGGCGCGGGAGAGGCCTATTTCAGCGGCGAACGCATGGCATCAGGCGCTGCACTGGCGCGGGCGGGGCTGTCGCCGGTGGTGCTTGGCCCAAAGGAAGGGCTGGGGCTGATCAACGGCACGCAGTTTTCCACCGCCTGCGCGCTGGCGGGCTATTTCGACGCCATGCGCCATGCGCAAAGTGCTGTGGCCATTTCCTGCCTGTCCACCGATGCGATCATGGGATCGACTGCGCCGCTGCAACCGGCGCTGCACGCGTTGCGCGGCCATCGCGGGCAGATTGATGTGGCGCGCGCGATGCGCGCGATCATGGGCGGCTCGGAAATCCGCGAAAGCCACCGCGACAGCGATTCGCGCGTGCAAGACCCCTATTGCATCCGCTGTCAGCCGCAAGTCACCGGCGCGGCGCTGGATCTGCTGCGCCATGCTGGCCAGACGCTGGAGATCGAGGCCAATGCCGTTTCCGACAACCCGCTGGTGCTGGTGGATCAGGGGATGATCGTCTCTGGCGGGAATTTCCATGCCGAGCCGGTGGCCTTTGCCGCCGACCAGATCGCGCTGGCACTGGCAGAGATCGGCGCGATTGCCCAGCGCCGCGTGGCGCTGATGGTAGACCCGACGCTGAGCCATGATCTGCCCCCTTTCCTGACGCCAGAGCCGGGGCTGAATTCGGGGCTGATGATTGCCGAGGTGACCTCTGCCGCGCTGATGAGCGAGAACAAGCATCTGGCCAACCCCTGTTCAACCGATTCGACCCCCACCTCGGCCAATCAGGAAGACCATGTGTCGATGGCCGCGCATGGCGCGCGGCGGCTAGAGCGGATGAACGCCAATCTAAGCGTCATTCTGGGGGTCGAGTTGCTATGCGCCGCGCAAGGGGTGGAATTCCGCGCCCCGCTGATGACCTCTGCCCCGTTGCGCCACCTGCTACAGATCACGCGCGACTGCGTGCCTGCCCTGGGCGCGGATCGCTATATGGCGGGTGACCTTGCCCGCGCGGGCGCGCTGGTCAGCGAAGGCCATGTCGCGGCGGCGTGCAATGTGGCCGCGCTGCTGGAGGGCGCGCCATGACCCCGGTTGCCGTGATCCGCGGCGATGGCCCCGTGGTTTTAGGCATGCCCCATACCGGCACATGGCTGCCTGATGCGGTGTCTGCCCGTCTGACCCAGCGCGGGCAGGAACTGGCCGATACCGATTGGCATATCGATCAGCTTTATGACGGGCTGTTGGCTGGCGCGAGTGTGGTGCGCGCCAATTTCCACCGCTATCTGATCGACGCCAATCGCGACCCGTCCGGCGAAAGCCTCT
>JAFIEF010000029.1 GCA_020832655.1 Paracoccaceae bacterium | reverse complement strand
GACTGGTTCGAACGCTTGAACTTGCGCAGGCGGTAGATATCCACCCCCGGCTCGCCCGGTTCCAGCATCTCTGTCGCGCGCACAACGATACGCTGCGCATCGACCTGATCGATCACACCGGCGCGGCGCGCCATGATCGCAGCGCCCGAATCGCGGGCCACAACGCCTTCCATGCCAGTGCCGACCAGCGGCGCATCGGCCTGCAACAGCGGCACCGCCTGCCGCATCATGTTCGACCCCATCAGCGCGCGGTTGGCGTCGTCATTTTCCAGAAACGGAATCAACGACGCCGCGACCGAGACAAGCTGCTTGGGCGACACGTCGATCAGATCGACCGAATCCGACGGCGAGAGCATGAAATCACCGCCCTTGCGGGTGCTGACCAGTTCATTGACGAAACGCCCCTCGGCATCGAGCACGGCATTGGCCTGCGCAACAGTGTGGCGCTGCTCTTCGGTGGCCGAGAGATACACCACCTCATCGGTGACCTTGCCATCGACAACCTTGCGGTAAGGGGTCTCGATGAAGCCGTATTTGTTCACCCGCGCGAAGGTCGCCAAAGAGTTGATCAGACCGATATTCTGACCTTCAGGCGTTTCAATCGGGCACATGCGGCCGTAATGGGTGGGGTGCACGTCGCGCACCTCGAAGCCCGCGCGTTCACGCGTCAGACCGCCCGGCCCAAGCGCGGACAGACGCCGCTTATGGGTGACTTCCGACAGTGGGTTGGTCTGGTCCATGAATTGCGAAAGCTGGCTGGAGCCAAAGAATTCACGCACCGCAGCCGCCGCAGGCTTGGCGTTGATCAGATCCTGCGGCATGACCGTGTCGATCTCTACCGAGGACATGCGCTCCTTGATCGCGCGCTCCATCCGCAAAAGGCCCACACGATACTGGTTTTCCATCAATTCGCCGACAGAGCGGACGCGACGGTTGCCAAGATGGTCGATATCATCGACCTCGCCCTTGCCGTCGCGCAACTCGACCAGCCCGCGGACACAGGCCACGATGTCGTCGGGGCGCAGCGTGCGCAGCGTGTCGGGCGCATCCAGTTGCAGGCGCATATTCATCTTCACGCGGCCCACAGCGGACAGGTCATAGCGTTCGGAATCGAAGAACAGCTGGTCAAACAGCACCGAGGCCGTGTCCACGGTCGGCGGCTCGCCCGGACGCATCACGCGATAGATATCCATCAGCGCAGTGTCGCGATTCCAGTTCTTGTCGGCGGCCATCGTGTTGCGAATATAGGGGCCGACATTGACGCCATCGATATCCAGCACCTCGACATCGGTGATGCCATTGTCCAGCAGCACCTTCAACGTGCCGCCCTTTACCTCGCCGTCCTTGTCGAGTTCCCAGGTCAGTTCATCGCCGGCCTCGACATAGACCTCGCCGGTCTCGGGATTGATGATGTCCTGCGCAACATAGCGCCCGACGATGTGTTCAAACGGCACCAGAAGCTCTGTGACCTTGCCTTCATCGATCAGCTTCTTGACCATGCGCGGGGTCATCTTGTCGCCCGCCTTGCACAGCACCTCGCCAGTGGCCGCGTCAATCAGGTCGATGGTCGGGCGGGTGCCGCGCACACGCTCGGGGAAGAATTTGGTGATCCAGCCCTTGTTCTTCTGCAGCTTGAAGCTGACGCGGTCGTAATAGGCATCCATGATCTGGTTCTGATCCATGCCCAGCGCATAAAGCAGCGTGGTGACCGGCAGCTTGCGGCGGCGGTCGATGCGCGCAAAGACCATGTCCTTGGCATCGAATTCGAAATCCAGCCACGACCCGCGATAGGGGATGATGCGGCAGGTGAACAGCAATTTGCCCGAGGAATGCGTCTTGCCCTGGTCATGATCGAAGAACACACCGGGCGAGCGGTGCATCTGGCTGACCACCACGCGCTCGGTGCCGTTGACAACAAAGGTGCCCGTCGGCGTCATGAGCGGCATGTCACCCATGAACACATCCTGTTCCTTGATGTCCTTGACCGATTTCGCGCCGGTATCTTCATCGATATCGAACACGATCAGCCGCAGCGTCACCTTCAACGGTGCCGCATAGGTCATGTCGCGCTGCATGCACTCATCGATATCGTATTTCGCCTTTTCCAGATCGTATTTCACGAACTCCAGCGTCGCGGTCTCGTTGAAATCCTTGATCGGAAAGACCGACTGGAACACGCCCATGATCCCTTCGCCATCCAGCGGCTGCGGCTGATCGCCGGAGCGCAGGAACAGATCATAAGAGTTCTTCTGAATTTCGATCAGATTCGGCATCTCCAGCACTTCGCGGATCTTGCCGAACATCTTGCGGATACGTTTCTGGCCAACATAGGACTGAGCCATGCGCGTCGTCACCTTTCCTGCTCTTCGCGGGCGGGCGGGCTGTCGGGCATCAGCCGCCGGCCGCTTGCGAAACGGGGTGTGGCTCTATTCCTGCGAACCCTCCCACAGGTCCGCTCCCGAGCCGATCACTTTCCCTGGACAGGGCTTTTTCAGTTGCGGGCCGCAAAAGCCCTGTCCAGAAACAGCGACAAACTGGGGCCGAACAGGTCCGGCCCCAGTTTCAATATCAGATGGACGAGATGCCAGGCATCCCGGCCCCTTACTTCAGCTCGACCTTCGCGCCAGCGTCTTCGAGCTTTTTCTTGATCTCTTCGGCTTCCTCTTTCGGGGCAGCTTCCTTGACCGCTTTGCCGCCAGCCTCGACCAGATCCTTGGCCTCTTTCAGGCCCAGGCCGGTGATGCCGCGCACTTCCTTGATGACGGCAATCTTGTTGGCGCCGGCTTCGACCAGGATCACGTCGAATTCGGTCTTTTCTTCGGCAGCAGCCGCGCCTGCATCGCCAGCAGGGCCAGCCATCATTACCGCGCCGCCAGCAGCGGGTTCGATGCCGTATTCGTCTTTCAGGATGGTTTTCAGTTCCTGAGCTTCGAGCAGCGTGAGGTTCACGATTTGCTCTGCAAGTGCTTTCAGATCAGCCATTGTTTCAGTTCCATTCTAGCTTGGTGTGACAGGGTCCAACGCGACTATGCTTGCACATCGCGCCGGCCTTGGGTTGCTTATGCCGCTTCGCGCTCTTCCAGCGTCGAAAGGATACCGGCAATATTCGAAGCAGGTGCGCCAATTGCGCCCGCGATGTTCGAAGCAGGGGCACCGATGCAGCCCACGACAGAAGCGATAAGCTCCTCGCGGGACGGCATTGCCGCCACAGCCTTGACACCGGCAGCGTCAAGTGCCGTCTCACCCATTGCGCCGCCCAGGACCACCAGCTTCTGGTTTTCCTTGGCGTAGTCCTCGACCACCTTTGCGGCTGCAACGGGGTCTTCGGAATAGGCAAGAACGGTCATCCCATTAAGAAGGTCCGCAATGCTGCTGCAGGGCTTTCCTTCCAGGGCGATCTTGGCGAGCCTGTTCTTGGCGACGCGTACAGCCCCACCCGCATCACGCATTTTCGCGCGCAGGGCCTGCATCTCAGCAACCGTGAGGCCGGCGTATTGTGCAACCACAACCACGCCAGAGCTTTCGAAGATCTGGCCGAGTTCCTCGACCACTTTCTCTTTTTGGGCTCTATCCACAGGGTTTCTCCAGTTTTCAGGGGGTATCCCCCCGGCTCGTTTCGCCAGGCTTTCGCCTGACATAAGGTCCGAACGGGCCTTTCCCAATTTCGCCCGAGAAAAACCCCGGTCTGAAAATTGTTCCTGTCCCGTCTCAGGCAGGAATTACGATGTTGCCATCACCCACCGTCTCGGACGAATCGATGGGGCGTACAGACATACGCCTGACGCCCCAACGGCGCGTTCCTTAGACGGAACTGCCCCAAATGCCAAGGGATAAAATCCCCGACCGGTATGGGACAAGCCGGGTGCAATCGCATTACTGCTTGAAGTGCTGCTCCAGCTGAGTGCGATAATAGTCGGCTTCCGCACGCGCTTCGCGCAATCCGTCCATTGCGGCGCGCAATTCGGCCTCTGCCTGCGACAGACGCGTGGTCAGATCACGTTCGCGTGTCTGGACATATTCAATCGCCTGATCGCGGATTTCCTCGGCCTCGTGCAAGGCTTGCGCCATGCGGTCCAGCTCGCCCAGATCCTGCTGGCGCACGCGCGTGAAGCGATGCACCAGCCAGTTCGTAAACCAGCCCAGGGCGAAGGCGACAAACAGGATCAGGGCTGTCACGATGATGAATTCGAACCTGTTCATGTCTTCCTCTGAATGACTGGTATGGGCACGGGATCAGTTGGCGGGGCGGGGTTGCGGGCGGGGCGTTTCGTCGTCGGGCGCGGAAACAGAAATTTCCAGATCAGACTCGTCGGGCAGGTCAAGCTGTTGCGGCGCGGTATCCTCGCCGCGCTCGGCGCGCGCAGCTTCTGCCGATTCGCCGATCAGGCGAAACTCGATGCGGCGGTTCTGTTCGCGCCCCTGTTCAGTGTCATTGCTGGCAATGGGGAATTCCGGTCCATAGCCCCTGGCACGGAAACCCGACACCGGAATGCCGCGTTCCAGAAGCCCTGCCAGCACAGCCTCGGCGCGCTGCTGGCTTAACCGCATATTGGTTTCCAGCCGTCCCTGGCTGTCAGTATGGCCCGCGATTTCCAGTTCCAGCCGCCCGCATTCGCGCAGCACCTCGGCAATATCATCCACCACCGCGATGGCGGGGCCGTCGATCATTGTCGAGCCGGGATCGAAGGTGATCATGCGCTCATCAAGGACCGCCTGAATCCAGTCTTCGCAGCGCGCGGGCGTGGGCTGCATCGCCACCGGGTCGAAGCTTTCATCATAACGCACATCCAGATTGAAGCGCGCGCCCTGGCCCAGCTGCTCGCTCATCAGTTGCGACAACGCATCCGACGCCTGTGGATCACCGCTGACACCGCGGATATCGAAGCGCTCGGGGCGCACGACAACGGCGCCATATTCCAGCTGCGCCAGCGCATCGACTGCCAGCAGGCTGCGCATCGACCAGCCTTCGGGGGTCGCGGCATCGATATTGGCCCGCATATCGACCGTATCAGGCCCGAATTCCGCGCGCGCCAGCGCCAGCACGGCATTGCGCAGCCGTTCATCGGTCAGACGCCCGCGCAACACCACCAGCCCGTCCGCCGTGCGGCTGGCGACAAACTCGACACTGTCATCGCCCGCGCCGCCATCACCATCGGCCGGGGGCAGACGCTCGGCGCGCAGCGAAAACACATCCGGCAGCCGGCTTTCCAGCGCGCCGACAATCGCGTCGAACGCGCTTGCGGACAAGGCATGGGGCAGTTCCAGCGTGATATCGGTGTCCGAAAAGGTCACGATGCCTTGCTCTACATCGCCCAGCGCGCGAATGGACGCGACAACTGCTGCCTGCCACCGCGCCGAGGGGCTGCCCAAACCGATCTGGCATTCCAGCGTGCCCTCGGCCCCGGCCTGCCGCGCCGCCTGCAAGATTGTGCGCCGCGCCTCTTCGGTATCGGCCGAACAGGCATCGAAGCGCACGCCAGCATCGTCCTTCAGCACGCGCAGGGTGAAAGGCGCGATAACCGGGCGCGGGGCCGAAATATCGATCGAGGCGATGACACCGCTGGGGCGCTTGCGCTGCAATTCCTCGCGGAAGCGGTCACGTTCGCGCTGCGACGCGGCAAGTCCGAAAATCTCGACCTGATCAGCGGCAATCGAAATCTTGCTGATCGGCACCAGCGCCAGCGCTTCCAGCGCGAAATCCAGCGACCGCTCCCAACCAAAGGGCACAGGGTGCGCCGCGGATTCGACCATATCGACGACCGAAATCTCTGGCCCCAGCGCCTCGATCCGGCGGATGATACTGCCCATGTCATGGCTGTCGGGCACCAGCCCGATCAACTGGATGTCCAGATTGTTGCGCATCATTTCCAGCGCGAAGCGCGGCGGTGCCACAGCGACCGAAGCCGCGACTGTCAAACCGTCAATGATGCGCTCTGCCGGAACCACAGTGCCAACGACGCCCAGGGCGCGAAACCGCTCTGATTCCGTCGGTGCCTCGCCCGACAAGGTCAGCAGCAATCCGTCCGCGCCATGCCCGGCCCATCTGATACCGGCCTCGTCCAGCGCAGCGGCGACATCGCGCTCCACCACATGTTCCATGAAACGCACACTGGCTGTGGCAGCGGCAATTGCCAGCGCTGCGGCCACGGCGAAGGCCGCCACGCTCAGCACCAGCGCCTTGTAGCGCGACCAGTGCATCAGCCCATGCAGAAGATGCCGCAAACGCAGATCAAGGCGCGGGCGGGCCGCGCGGGCCGAATGCTCGGATGGCTGGTGTTCAGACATGACGCATCCCTAGCCAGTTGCACGCTGGGGCGCAATCAGACGAACACCGTAACGGCGAAAAACAGCGCAACGAACAGCCCGGCATCACGGTTTGATCGGAACAGCTTCAGGCAGTGCTCATTATCGTCAATATCCAGCTTGCTGAGCTGCCAGTTCATATGCCACCCCATCGCCCAGGCACCCGCCAGACCCAGCGACATTTTCAGCGGGTCGGCCAGCGGCGCCAGCGCATAGATCACCGCCAGCGACATCAGCACCACCGTGGCCACCAGAAACCCGCGCAGCCACTGATCGGTCTGATCACCGAACAGCCGCGCGGTGGATTTCACGCCGATCAGCTCGTCATCCTCGCGGTCCTGATGGGCATAGATGGTGTCATAAAACAGCGTCCAGCAAATCCCCGCCAGATACAGCAGCACGGCAGGCACGCCCAGCGACCCGGTCTGCGCGGTCCAGGCCAGCAGCGCGCCCCAGTTGAAGGCCAGCCCCAGAAAGACCTGTGGCCACCATGTGAAGCGCTTGGCATAGGGGTAGATCGCGACCAGCCCCAGCGACAGCAGGCCCAGCCCCACAGCGACCCAGTTGAAACTCAGCAGGATCAGCGCCGCAATCGCCATCTGCACGCCCATCCAGATCCCGGCCTGTTGCAGGCTGACCTGCCCTGACGGGATCGGGCGCGCGCGCGTGCGCGCCACCTTGTCGTCGATATCGCGGTCGGTGATATCGTTCCAGGTGCAGCCCGCGCCGCGCATCAGCACGGCCCCTGCCCCGCAAGCCAGCACGATCCAGACCGTCAGCCAGCCCGCCATGTCAGGATGTGCCGCCGCGCCCAGCAGCACCCCCCACCAGCAGGGCAGCAGCAGCAGCCATGTGCCGATGGGCCGGTCGACCCGCGACAGGCGCAGATAGGGGCGCATCTCTTCGGGGGCATAGAGGTCCACCCAGTTGTCTGGCGGCGCGTCGGAAACGCCTCCCTGACTGTCCGGCCCCTCTGGTCTTCGATCTTTGTCGGTCATAGTATCGGCCTCATGACAGGGCAGAGTGAACAGGCGAGAACGCGGCTCTTTGTAGAGCAAGCCTTGGGTCAGGGGCAAGAGATCGCGCTGTCGCGCGAACATGCGCATTATCTGTTCAATGTGCTGCGCCTGTCGCGCGGGCAGTTTGTCAGCCTGTTCAATGGCCGCGATGGCGCATGGCTGGCCGAAATCACCCAAACTGCCAGGCGCGGCGGCAATCTGACCTGTCTGCACCAGATCGCGCCGCAGCAGATGCCCCCTGATCTGTGGCTTGTCTTCGCGCCGATCAAGAAGGCGCGCACTGATTTCATTGTCGAAAAAGCCGCCGAGTTGGGCGCGGCGCGCATTCTGCCAGTGCAGACCGATTTCACCAATTCCGAACGCATCCGCCGCGACCGGCTGCAAGCCCACGCGGTCGAGGCCGCCGAGCAATGCGGCGGCACATTCGTCCCCCCGGTTGCGCAATTGCAGCCCCTTGCAAAGCTGCTGGCGGGCTGGGACAGCGCCCGTGCGCTGATCTTCGCTGACGAGGCGCTGCTCGGGCGGGGACGCGCCACCGCGACCCTGCCCCCACCGCCTGCCGCGATTCTGATCGGCCCCGAGGGCGGGTTTTCGCAGGCCGAGCGCGCGCGGCTGCGCGCCCTGCCCTGCATCCACCCGCTGTCGCTTGGCCCGCGCATCCTGCGCGCCGATACTGCCGCGGTGGCCGCGCTCGCCCTGTGGCAGGCAATGCAGGGGGACTGGGCATGATCCGCCCCGAATTGCGCGCCGCGCTGTCGCGCTGGTCCGAGGTGATGACCGGGCTGGCAATTGCCGTGCTGGGGCTGTGGGCCATGCCGGGCGCGCAGGGCGGGTTCTTTCAGGGGCTGGCGGCTCTGGTCGCGCTGACCGGGCTGGGGCTGGCCGCGATTGGCTGGCGCAGGCTGCGCTTTCATCAGGGCGGTGAAGCGCCGGGGGTGGTGCAGATCGTGGAAGGGCAGATCAGCTATTTCGGCCCCGAAACCGGCGGCTTTCTGGGCATTGACGATCTGGTTGCGCTGCATCTGCTGGCAGGCGGGCACGCCTGGCGGCTGGAAGCAACAGGCGGCGACATGCTGGACATCCCCACCGCCGCGAAGGGGGCAGATGCGCTGTTTGATGTCTTTGCCACCCTGCCGGGGATGCAGATGCAAGCCGTTCTGCACGCGCTGGAAGACCCCTCGCAGGCGCGCATCCAGACGGTGTGGCAGCATCCCGATCAGCGCCGGGGCAGCCCTGCCCTGCCCCGGCGCTGATGGCGCAAAAGCTGCATATCTACCTGCCGGAGGAATGGCGCGAAAAGGCGTTGGCCGGGCAGGTGCGGCTGTTTGACCATCTGGCCACTGCGCTGGCGGGCTGGCAGTTGCGCTTCCACACCAAGACGCCGCAGGCAAGATGGCTCTCGCCGCTGCGCCCCGGCTACAAGCTGTTTCACAAATCCGACCCGCCCGACCGGCGGGGATTGAGCTTTCGCGCCGCGTATTTCTACCCGTTCTGGCAATTCGAACGCCGCGGCCATCGCTGGGAGTTCGATGTCGCGCGCGCAAGCTTCGACCCCGCCCATGTGCCCGCCAGACCCGCGGCGCAGCTTGTGACGCGTCTGCAACAGAAATTGCCGGGGTCGGGGCCGGTTTCCGAACAAGGGTTCATCTTCATGCCGCTGCAAGGGCGGTTGCACAGCCACCGAAGCTTTCAAAGCATGTCGCCCCTGCAGATGATCACGGCGACACTGGCACATGATCCCCGCCCGGTCAGGGCGACGCTGCACCCGCTGGAAAGTTACAGCCACAGCGAACGCCGCGCGCTGGCCGAACTGGAAGCGCGCCATCCCCGCTTTCATCTGTCACAAACCGACAGTGGCAGCTTGCTGCGCCAATGCGATCTGGTGGTGACACAGAATTCGGCGCTGGCATTTGCAGGCTATGTCGCGGGCAAGCGCGCGATCCTGTTTGCACAAAGCGATTGTCACCATATCGCAGGCTCTGTGCCCCGCAACGGGGTCAGCGCGGCCTTTGCCAGCCTGCACCAGCCGCCACCCGATTTCGCGGCCTATCTGTTCTGGGTTCTGCGGGGCAACTGCGTTGACATGGCCGCAAAGGATGCGCCCGCACAACTGCGCGCGCGCCTATCCGCGCTTGGCTGGCCAGTCTAGGGCGCAGACCCGTTCCATCGCATCGCCGCGCTTGACACAGCCGCGCGCAAACGCCAAGTCACGAAAGCGAAACACAACCGGCCAGACCAAGTATCGAGGCACGCATGTCCATTCCACAATCCGGCGGCGGGCCGATCGAGAACACGGCACAACTGGCCGAGTATCTGGCCGCAGGCTGCAAAGCGCACGACCAGTGGCGCATCGGCACCGAACACGAGAAATTCGGCTATTGCCGCGACACGCTGAACCCGCTGCCCTATGACGGGCCGCGCTCTATCCGGGCGGTGCTGGAAGGGCTGCGCGACCGCTTCGGCTGGACGCCGGTGCTGGAAGGCGACAAGATCATCGGGCTGGAAAAGGATGGCGCGAATGTCAGCCTTGAACCGGGCGGGCAGCTGGAACTGTCGGGCGCGCCGCTGGAAACCATCCACCAGACCTGTGACGAGGTGAACCAGCATCTGCGCGAGGTGCGCAGCGTCGCCGATGAAATCGGCGTGGGCTTTATCGGGCTGGGCGCTGCGCCCATCTGGACACATGAACAGATGCCGGTCATGCCCAAGGGGCGCTATGCGCTGATGACCGATTACATGGACCGTGTCGGCAGCATGGGCAAATCCATGATGTATCGCACCTGCACTGTGCAGGTTAATCTGGATTTCGCATCTGAAGCCGACATGGTGCAAAAGCTGCGCGTGGCGCTGGCGCTGCAACCCGTGGCCACCGCGCTGTTCGCCAATTCGCCCTTTTTCGAAGGCAGGCCCAATGGTCACAAAAGCTGGCGCGCGCGCGTCTGGCGCGATCTGGACCCGGCGCGCACGGGCATGCTGCCCTTTGTCTTTGAGGACGGGTTCGGGTTCGAGGCATGGGTGGACTACGCGCTCGATGTGCCGATGTATTTCGTCTATCGCGACGGCAAATACATCAATGCGCTGGGTCAGAGCTTTCGCGACTTCCTGCGCGGGCAACTGCCTGCCCTGCCCGGCGAAGTGCCGACCCTGTCGGACTGGGCCGATCATCTGACCACGATCTTCCCCGAAGCGCGGATCAAGAAATTCATCGAGATGCGCGGCGCCGATGGCGGGCCGTGGCGCAGGCTGTGCGCGCTGCCCGCGCTGTGGGTCGGGCTGGTCTATGACCAGAACGCGCTGGATGCGGCCTGGGATCTGGCCAAAGGCTGGGACGCCGAAACCCGCGAGGCGCTGCGCGTGGCGGCATCGGTTGACGGGCTGGCCGGGCGCGTGGGCGATATCCGCCTGCATGATCTGGCACAGCAGGTCGTGTCCATCGCCGAGGCCGGGCTGAAGGCGCGCGCGCGCCCCGGAACAGGCGGCATGCTGCCCGATGAGACGCATTTCCTGAATGCGCTGAAGGAAACGCTGGAAACCGGCCAGACCCCGGCGGATGAATTGCTGGCGCGCTATCATAGCGACTGGCAGGGCGATCTGCGCCGCATCTATGCCGAGTATAGCTACTGACCGCTCGCCACCGCCCCGGACGGCCGCGCCGGTTTCTTGACTTTTCCGTGCTCTCGGGTGCAATCAGCGCAGATGACATCACAACCACCCAGCGATGCGGATGAAACCGGCAGGCTGTCCTTCAGGCATTGGCTTGAGGACAGGGTGGCCGGGGCGCTGCTGACCGGGCTGCGCCCGCTGCCCTATCGCTGGCGCGTGGCGGTCATGGGCGGGCTTGGGGCATATGTGCTGGGACCGCTGGCGGGAATGCCCGCGCGGGTGCGCGCCAATCTGGCGCTGATCCGTCCCGACCTGCCGCCCGAGCAGGTGCGCGCGCTGTGCCGCAAGGTGCCCGCGAATATGGCCAAGGCGATGGCAGAGACATTTTCGGGTCAGCTGTTCATCGACCATGTCCGCGACAGCAGCACGATTTCGGGGCCGGGGCTGGCAGCGCTGGATCAGGCGCGCGATGCGAAGCGCCCGGTGGTTCTGGTGACCGCGCATTTCGGCAATTATGATGCCGCGCGCATCCTGCTTGGTGATCGCGGCTATCAGATCGCCGGGGTCTATATGCCGATGCGCAACAGCGCCTTCAATGACCGCTATGTCGCCGCCATGAGCCGCATTGCCAGACCCGTATTCCCGCGCGACCGGGCCGGGCTGGCAGGGCTTTTGCGCTTTCTGCGCAAGGGCGGCATGATCGGTCTGGTGGCCGATCACTACATGGCGCATGGCGAATTGATCGACTTCATGGGCCAACCGGCCCGCACTGCGCTTTCAGCCGCCGAGATGGCACTGAAATATGACGCGCTTCTGGTGCCGGTCTATGCCATCCGCAACCCTGACGGGATAAGCTTCAGCGTCGAGGTGCAGGCGCCCCTGCCCCATTCCGACCCCAAGACCATGACCCGCGCGCTCAATGCCTCGCTCGAAGCGCTGGTGCGCGGGCATATGGATCAGTGGATGTGGACTCACCGGCGCTGGAAGAACAACCGCCCCGCCCACGCACCCAAACAGCGCATATCGGCGGAATAGGCACTGCGGTCAGTTTTCGTCGGAAACCGGCTTGGGCTTGTCATCATAGCGCGGGTCCAGAATGCGCTGGCTGTCGCCTTCGGGGTCGTCATACTGCCCTTTGCGCAAGGTCCAGACAAAGGCGGCCAGCCCCAACAGGCCCAGAAACAGCGATGCCGGTATCAGAATGGCCAGAACTTCCATGATATTTCCTTGTTCAGCGTCTTATTTCAGCCGCAGCGCGTTCAGTGTAACCGAAATCGACGAAATTGACATCACGAAGGCAGCCCAGAGCGGCGTTGCGAAGCCAAACAACGCAATCGGCACGAAGATGATGTTGTAAATCGCCGATTGCCACAGATTTTCACGAATGCGCCGGAGCGCGGTTTTCGACATCCGCAGCGCATCGGCCACCGGCGACAGGTCACGCCCCAGCAGCACCATGTCCGATGCCGCGCGCGCCGCATCCAGCGCCGATGCGGGCGAGATCGACACATCGGCCTGCGACAGCGCCACAGTGTCGTTCAGCCCGTCGCCCACCATCAGCACCTTGCGCCCCTGCGCCTGAAGCGCGGCAATCGCGCTGGCCTTGTCCTGCGGCAGCGCTCCCGCCTGCCAGTCGTCAATGCCCAGCCGCGCGGCCAGATCGCGCACCGCCCCCGGCACATCGCCCGAGATCAGCCGCACCGCCTTGCCCTGCGCCTTCAGCGCCTGCACCACGGTTTCCGCACCGGGGCGCAGCTGGTCGGCAAAGGTGAAGGCGCGGCTGGCGCCCCCGATCGTCAGATAGGCGGCGGTCACGCTGCGCGGCGTCGCACCAACCCAGTCGGCGCGGCCCAGCCTTACCGTCTGGCCGTGCCAGACGCCTTGCACCCCATAGCCTGACTGTTCCTGCAACTCCTGCAGCCGTGCCGGTGCAATGCCACGTTGTTGCAGGGCGCGGGCCAGTGCCACCGCCAGCGGGTGGCTGGACGCTTCGGCCAGCGCCAGCGCCACCTGCAAGGCATCAACCGGGTGCTGGTCCAGATTGGTGGGCACGGGCGTGCCCATTGTCAGCGTGCCGGTCTTGTCCAGAATGACGGTATCCACCTCTGCCAGACGTTCCAGCGCGCTGCCATCCTTGATCAAAAGCCCCTTGCGAAACAGCTTGCCGCTGGCCGATGTCACCACCGCAGGCACCGCCAGCCCCAGCGCACAGGGGCAGGTGATGATCAGGCTGGCCACCGCGATATTCATCGACAGCCGCAAATCCCCGCCCGATATCCAGTACCAGACGATGAAAGCGGCCAGCGACAGGATCGGGATCGTGGGCGCATAGGCCGCAGCAGCGCGTTCGGCGATGGTGGTATAGCGCATCCGCGCCGATTCGGCATTGGCGACCAGATCGGCCATCCGGTGCAGCGAGCTGTCCTTGCCCGCAGCAGCGACCTGCACCTGCAACGGGCCGGTCAGATTGACCTCGCCTGCGCTGAGCGCATGGCCAAGGGTTGCGAAAACGGGCAGGGTCTCGCCAGTCAGTAGCGAGCGGTCAATTTCTGACTGGCCCTGCACCACCACCCCATCCACCGGCACACGCCCGCCGGGGCGCACCAGCACCACATCGCCCACCGCCAGCTCGGCGACATTGACCGCCTGTTCCTGCCCGTCCAGAAGCCGGGTTGCGCGCGGCACTTCCAGCGCCGCCAGCTCCTGCGCGGCAGAGCGCGCCGCCGCGCGGGCGCGGAAATCCAGATAGCGCCCCACCAGCAGGAAGAAGATCAGCATCACCACGGCTTCGAAATATGCGTGCTCTCCCGACAGAAGAGATTCATAAAGCGAGATGAACAGCGTCAGGATAATGGCGAATGAAATCGGGGCGTCCATATCCATCCGGCCCGCACGCAGCGCTTTCCAAGCATTGCGAAAGAAGGGCTGGCCTGCAAAGGCCACGGTCGGGATCGCGATCAATGCCGAGACCAGATGAAACAGATCCCGCGTCGGCCCCTCTGCACCCGCCCAGACCGCGACCGACAGCAGCATGACATTCATCATTGCAAAGCCCGACACGCCCACGCGCATCAGCAGATCACGGCCCTGTCGCTCGGTCGCGGTCATCGACAGGCTGGAGGCATCCATTTCATGGGCTTCATATCCCAGCCGTTCCAGCCGCGCGATGATGTCGGAAACCTCGATATCCGGTGCCGCATCCACGCTCAGCCGTTTCAGCGTCAGGTTCAGCCGCGCCGAATTCACGCCTTCCATCTTTGCCAGATCGCGCTCGATATTGGCGATGCAAGCCGCGCAATGCGCCCCCGGCACCGACAGCAACAGCCGCGCATCCGGCAAGGGCGCGCGCGCCGCCATGTCTTCGGCAGCGGCCCCGGCGCTACAGGCAGGGCAGGCAGAGGGGCGAAAGGCGGTGTCGGACATCAGCTTTGACTAGCGCAGATGCAGAACCACACGCTGGCGAAACTCGGTGCCATCGGCTGCGACTGCATGCATGCGGATGTTCCAGTTGCCGGGGCCGATATCGACCCGCGCGCGGTAAGCATCGCCCTTGAACCGGAAATCCGGCGCCTGATCATCGCGCACATGCGTTGCGGCGCCCAGAATGGCATCCAGATGCGCCACCTGCACCGGCTGGCCCTGCCGGTCGGTGATCGCCAGCTTCAACTCGCCATCTTCATGGCTGGCCTTGACATCCCAGCCCAGCGCAAGCTGTTCGGCCAGTTCCTCGTTGAAGTTCTGGCTGGCGACAAAGGAATTGTCGACTTCCAGCCCCGGAAAGGTGCTGACGGCGTTGAAGGCCAGTGTCAGATTGGCGGTCAGAATGATCCCGAATGCCGAAACAGCGATGATCAGAACCTTTGGCCCGGTAATCCGGAAGCCCTTGTCAGTGTCCTTGGTCATTGGTTTCTCCCGTTGAAGGTCGTGTCAGAATACACCCGCTCGGTGCTGCCCACAATGCTGGACCAGATGCGCACCGCGCTGCGTTCGGAATTGGCAGAAGCGGTGTTGGGTGCGGCTTCCAGATAGACGCGCAGCAACTCCATCTCGTCGGGGCCGATGGTCACGCGATTGACATCGCTGCCCTGAATCGACAGGCGCAGATCAGGGTTCTCGGAAATCGACAGCACAAAGTCGCGCGGCTCGTGATACATGTTGCGGATGCGTACATCATAGGCGTTGCGCACCGTCCCGTCCGAAAGCACGACATGGGTAGGGTTGCGCACCGGCGCGACGCTCATATCCAGATCGGCGCGAATGAACAGCGCCACGATCAGCCCGATGCCGATCGCACCCCATATCGCGGTGTAAAGCATGGTGCGCGGGCGCATGATATGCTTCCACACCGAAACCGGCAGCTTGCCGGATTGTTCGTTTTCCTGATCCGACAGCGCCATATAGGCTATCAGCCCGCGCGGCTTGCCGATGCGGTCCATCACCTCGTCACAGGCATCGATGCACAGCCCGCAGGTGATGCACTCCATCTGCTGGCCATCGCGGATATCGATCCCCATCGGGCAGACATTGACGCAGGCCATGCAGTCGATGCAATCCCCCTGATCGGGATCAAGCTGGCCCTTTTTCAGCTTGCCGCGCGGCTCTCCGCGCCAATGACGGTAATCGATGGTGATGGTGTCTTCGTCCATCATCGCGGCCTGAATCCGCGGCCAGGGGCAGGCATAGATGCAGATCTGTTCACGGAAGAAGCCGCCGAACAGGAAAGTGGTCATCGTCAGCACCAGCACCGTGCCATAGGCAATCGGGTGGGCCTGGCCAGTGAACAGATCGACAAACAGCGTCGGCGCATCGGCGAAATAGAACACCCATGCCCCGCCGGTGGCCATGCCGATCAGGAACCATGCTGTCCATTTCATCGCGTATTTCCGGGTCTTTTCAAAATCCCAGGGCTTGCGATGCAGGCGCAGGCGGGCATTGCGGTCGCCCTCGATCCAGCGTTCGACCAGAATGAACAGATCGGTCCACACGGTCTGCGGGCAGGCATAACCGCACCACACCCGCCCCAGCGCCGAGGTGAACAGGAAAAGCCCGATCCCGGCCATGATCAGAAGGCCCGCCACGAAATAGAATTCATGCGGCCAGATCTCTATCATGAAGAAGAAGAAGCGCCGGTTGGCCAGATCCAGCAACACCGCCTGATCGGGCATCTCGGGGCCACGATCCCAGCGGATCCACGGTACCAGATAATAGATGCCCAGCATCACTGCCAGAAGCCACCATTTCATGGTGCGGAAGTTGCCCTTCACGCGGCGCGGAAAGATCGGCTCGCGTTTGGCATAAAGGCTGGACGGGGTTTGGTCAGAAGGACTCACGATAGCGCTCCGGCGGTTGGGCTGGCCCGTTGATCACATGTCATGACAGACACGACCTTGACTTGAATCAAAAAACAGCTTCTGCAATGCATGTTTGACAAAATGCCGCAGAGAGGTAAACGCCGTGTCGGGGAGAGGAGAGGCGTCGGCCTTCGATAACACGCGCGAACAGGAACGAAGGCCGACGCGGCCCTGAAACTCAGGGCTTGGCGTTGTTCTGGCAGTGTCAGTGATGCGTGGCATTGATGCAGATCAAATACTTTTCGGAAATGCGGGACAGGCGACAGGATGTCGCAAGCAACCGCGCCGCGCCTCAGACCGACAGTAAAAGACCCCCGCAAGGCGAGGGTCTTTTGCAGCGTTGCTTGTCCGCAATAGCGCCTACTGACCGCCACCAAGCTGGTGGACATAGGCAGCAACTGCGCGGATTTCGGCGTCGCGCAGACGATCCGCGAAGCCGGGCATCACGCCAAAGCGCGAGTTGTAGATCGACTCGCGGATGGCCTCTGGCGTGCCGCCATAGAGCCACACCTGCGTATTCAGGGCAGGCGCGCCGGTGAAGTAGTCACCGCTGCCATCATCCATGTGGCAGGACGCGCAGTTGATCTCATAATGCTCTTGCCCCAATGCGGCAAGCCGGGCATCATGATCCGCCCCCGACAGCGACAGGACGAAATTCACCACCTGGTCGATCTCGGCATCGTCCAGCAGCCCATCGCGGCCAAAAGCAGGCATTTCCGACCAGCGCGCATCGAAATGATCCTCGTTGCGGATGCCGTAGCGGATGGTCTGATGGATATCTTCCATCGTACCGCCCCAGAGCCATTCGTCATTCAGCAGGTTGGGAAAGCCTGACGCCTGAACACCAGCACCGCCCGTACCGTGGCACTGCGAACATTGCGCGCGGAAAACCGCCCCGCCTGCATTGACGGCAAAGCGTTGCAACTCGTCATTGTCGCGGATCTCGTCCAGCTCTGTCGTGACGAGCTGGGCGAAGAACTGGTCATTGCTGGCCTCGAACTCTGCAATCTCGGTCGCGACATTTGCGCGCGACGAATAGCCCAGCAACCCCGCCGTGCTGGACTGGATGCCGGGCCAGGCCGGATAGGCGACCCAGTAGCCGACCGACCAGACGATGGTGATGATGAAGATCCACACCCACCAGCGCGGCATCGGGTTGTCGTATTCCCTGATCCCATCCCACTCGTGACCCGTGGTGGGCGGCTCGTTACTGGCCAGAGTATTCGGCTTGGGGTGACGCCGTGGATCTGGCCGCTTTTCGATGTTTTCGGAATTATCAGCCATCAGCGGGCCTCTTTCGGTTCGTCGTGACGCCCCATGCGGGGGGTCTTGTCGGCCCCCGCAGGTTTGTCATCATTGCGGAAAATCATGTTCGCAGATTCGTCGTGAACCTTGTTCGATCCGGGGCGCAGGATGAAGATGAATACCCCGATGAAGAAGCAGAACATGAACAGCAGATGCCAGCTATCGGCAAAGGCACGCAACCAGGTATATGTTTCCATGACCCCCTCCCCTAGCGGCTTGCATCGGGCACGAAGGTGTCGAAATCCACCAGCGTTCCCAACATCTGCATATAGGCGATGATCGCATCCATTTCGGTGACACGCCCGTCCTGCCCGTCGAAATTCCGCTGCTGCGCGCCAGGATAGCGCTCAGCAACCGGGTCGCCGAATTCATCCACCTGAGCGAAGAAGTCATCGACGGCCTTTTCCATCATCTCATCGGTATAGGGATGACCGAGGATCTGATAGACGCGCATGATATCGCGCACATGCTCGGCATCCTGACGGGTGAGTTCGCGGTTCATCATGAAGCCATAGGACGGCATGATGGATTCCGGCACCACCGATTGCGGGTCGATCATGTGCTGGACATGCCAGTCATCGCTGTAGCGCCCGCCCAGACGGGCCAGATCCGGCCCGGTCCGCTTGGACCCCCACTGGAAGGGGTGGTCATACATCGACTCTGCCGCCAGCGAGTAATGGCCATAACGTTCGACCTCGTCGCGCATGGGGCGGATCATCTGGCTGTGGCAGTTGTAGCAGCCCTCGCGCAGATAGATTTCGCGACCCTTGATCTCCAGCGGAGAGTAGGGGCGCATGCCCTCTACCTTCTCGATGGTGTTGTCGAGGTAGAACAACGGCACGATCTGCACGATGCCCCCGATGGTCACGACCAGAAACGACAGCACCAGAAGCAGCGTGGCATGCGTTTCGATTTTCTTGTGATGGTCAAGAAGTCCCATTTTCGTGACCTCCTTTATTCAGCGGGGACTGCGGCAGCAGCGGGTTTTCTTTCGCCCGAGCTGGTGACAGTCTTCCAAAGGTTGTAGCACATGATGACAGCCCCCAGCAGGAACAGAACCCCGCCCAGACCACGCACCACATACATCGGGAACTTCGCGGCGACCGTGTCAGCGAAAGAGTTCACAAGGAAGCCCTGCGCATCGACTTCACGCCACATCAGACCTTCCATGATGCCTGTGACCCACATCGACGCTGCGTAAAGCACGATGCCAATGGTCGCCAACCAGAAGTGCCAGCTGACCAGACGCAGGCTGTAAAGCCCCTCGCGCTGCCACAGCTTCGGCACCAGATAATAGAGCATCCCGAAGGTGATCATACCGTTCCAGCCGAGCGCCGCCGAATGGACGTGACCAATGGTCCAGTCCGTGTAATGCGACAGCGAGTTGACGGTCTTGATCGACATCATCGGGCCCTCGAAGGTCGCCATGCCGTAAAAACCCACAGCCACCACCATCATGCGGATGATCGGGTCGGTGCGCAGCTTGTCCCATGCGCCCGAAAGCGTCATCAGACCGTTGATCATACCACCCCAGCTTGGCATCCACAGCATGATCGAGAAGGTCATGCCCAATGTCTGCGCCCAGTCGGGCAGCGCGGTATAGTGCAGATGGTGCGGACCCGCCCAGATATAGAGGAAGATCAAGGCCCAGAAATGCATGATCGACAGCTTGTAGCTATAGACCGGGCGTTCGGCCTGTTTCGGGATGAAGTAATACATCATGCCCAGGAAGCCTGCTGTCAGGAAGAAGCCCACCGCGTTATGGCCATACCACCACTGGATCATCGCTGACTGCACACCCGACCACACAGGCACCGATTTCGATCCGAAAACCGAGACCGGGATGGCGATGTTATTGACGATGTGCAGCATCGCCACAGTGATGATGAAGGCCATGTAGAACCAGTTGGCCACATATATATGCGGCTCGCGGCGCTTGATGATCGTGCCCATGAAGACCAGCAGGAAGGCCACCCAGACGATGGTCAGCCACAGGTCGGCCAGCCATTCGGGTTCGGCGTATTCATTGCCCTGGGTCGAACCCAGCACATAGCCGGTCGCGGCCATGACGATGAATACCTGATACCCCCAGAACACGAACCACGCCAGACCCCCGCCCCAGAGGCGCGCGGCCGATGTACGCTGCACGACGTAAAATGCCGACGCGATCAGCGCGTTGCCGCCAAAGGCGAAAATCACAGCTGAAGTGTGCAGGGGACGCAGACGCCCGAAATTCAGATAGCCTTGCGCCCATTCGAAATTCAGCTGCGGCCAGGCAAGCTGGAAGGCAATGACCACCCCCACCAGAAAACCGACAACGCCCCAAAGGGCCGTTGCGATCACGCCATAGCGGATCGGCCCATCCATATATTCATTCGGATTATGCGCCGGCACAGGCTCTCCGACCCGGCGAATGATCCACACGAAGGTGATTACTGCAGCCAGCAAAATCACCAGCATGTGGACAAGATAGGCGATATCACGTGCCATGCTGGCGGCAATCGCGGCAACAACCACGACCAGCGCCAGAACCGCAAGCTTTACGTAATCCCACATGTTCTGCGTCCCTTATTATGCGTGTGCATTGCTTTGTACTGGTTTCTGCACACATCTTTCCATGCTGCTATTTGTCACGCTATTGATCACTCAACTTTGATCCAAGTCAATTTTTATTGGCAAATGCCTTGCGACAGATCAAAGCGAGGCGTTGAAGGCTGCGGCATTATGACCATACCCGCCCGCCACGGCCTTGAAAGCGATGGAAAACGTCAGGCGTCGCTGTTTCGGGCAGACATGAAGAAGGGTCTTGCGATGAGTTACAAATCTCTGGTCACATTCATAGCCAGCGAAACCGGAATGTCCCAGCTTCTGGACCATGCCGTCAGCCTTGCGCAGCGCTTTGACGCGCATCTGGAAGTCTGTTGCATGGGCGTTGACACAACGCAAAGCATGGGGTTTTACGCCGGTGCCCCGGCAATCATCTATCAGGACGCGCTTGATAGCGCCAAGGCCAGCGCCGAGGCGCTTCAGAAGAATGTGCGCACGCGGCTGGACGGGCAATCGCTGCGCTGGGGCAGTGACAGCGCCGTCGTATCGCTTGGCGGCATTTCATCCTATGTCGGGCTGAAGGCGCGCTTTGCCGATCTGGTGGTGTTGCCCCAACCCTATGGCGCAGGGCGCGGTCCGCAGGATGAAGTGGTGATCGAATCGGCCCTGTTCGAAGGCGATGCCCCGGTGCTGGTGCTGCCAGAGGGCGCGAAACTGATGCCGGATTTCAACCGCATCGTGCTGGGCTGGAACCAGAGCGACGAGGCCGTCCATGCCGCCCGCGCCGCACTGCCACTGTTGCAGGGGGCCGATACGGTCAATCTGGTGATCATCGACCCGCCGACGCATGGGCCGGAACGCTCTGACCCCGGCGGACTGCTTGCTCAGATGTTGTCGCGGCACGGCGTCAGTGCCGATGTTTCGGTTCTGGCGCGCACATTGCCGCGCACCAGCGACATTCTGGCACGCCACATCAAGGATCAGGATGCCGATCTTCTGGTGATGGGGGCATATGGCCGTTCGCGCCTGCGCGAGGCGATTCTGGGCGGGGCCACGCGCGACATGTTGCAGCAGGCCGAATGCGCGGTGCTGATGAAGCACTGATCCGCAGGCGACAAGACAGGGCCGCGCGCGGCGCTGGCCAATCACGCGCGCGCGGCCCTGTCAGCAAAGTTCATCAGGAACGGGCAGCAATGCAAGCCCGGCCATTTCTGTTTTGCAAGACCCGCCCCCATCTGCAAGGCTGTCCAGACGTATCGGCAGCTCTGCCTGCAAACTCAGCCCGCGCTGGCCCATTTCATGCTGCGTTACCCGCAGCGCATCGCGGAAAGCAGGCTTCAGAAACCCGGCAGAGCGATCCATATCCTGCGCAATCAAGTCGGCATAATCGCGAAGCTGCGCATCCCCGAAATCGCGCAGACCGGCCATGAAAGCGCGATACTGCGTCTCATCATACACTTCCAGATCAGGGGGCGGCACCGGCTGCGCGGGGGCCGATAGTTCTGCCAGCGCCACGAAATCAACCAGCGGCGCGGCATTTGATGCGTCGGCCACCTGCTCTGGGATCAGCATGGCGACGCCCAACCCGGCAGCCAGCAGCATGGCCCGCGCCGGTGTCAGCAACTCAACCAAGCGCGGGACCGGCGCATCGCCGCCATCAAGGGATTCCATTGCCCCCGCGACCGGGCGCGCATGGGGCGCGACCCTGGTGTGGTGCAGAACCTCATCGCAATCCCTGTCCCAATCGAACATATGAATTCATCCCCTCGGCCAACACGTCGCGGCATGATCCGGCGGCAGCGTGGCTGTCACACGCCACACCCCGAATCGTCACCGATGCTGGTGAACTCAATATTAACGCTGTGGCGATTTCAGGTCAGAACTCTGACGCATTCGGGCATCGAAATGGCAGGGCGGCAGGTTGTCGCACGCAAACACCCAAGGGGCAGCACGCAGCCCCCAAGCGATCACAGCTAGTGTCTGACGAAAGAAAATCGCTCCGGCGGGTCAGAAGGCCAGCCGGGATCAGACCAGAAAGCCGCCATCCGAATCATCCCCGGTTTCTTCCAGCAGGCTGTCGAAATCCGGGATGATGATATGGCGCTTGCCCTCGGTGATGATCAGCCCTTCCTTGCGCAAGCTCGACATCTGACGCGACACCGTTTCCAGCGTCAGCCCCAGATATTCCGACATCGCCTCGCGCGTCAGCGGCAGGTCAAAGCGCAGCTCGCCATCGGACTGACGCAATTGCAGCGATGCGTCCCGCCGCGCGATGATGCACAGCAGGCTCGCGATCTTTTCGCGCGCCGTCTTGCGCCCCAGAAGCAGCATCCATTCGCGCGCCGCATCCAGTTCGTCCAGCGTCATTTCCAGCAGGCGCTGGCCAATATGCGGGGTACGCAACATCATGTTTTCGAAGGGGTTTTTTCGAAAGCAGCACATCACCAGATCGGTCGCGGCAACCACATCATAGGCAGAATTGTTGCGCCCCGGCCGACCCACGAAATCCGATGGCAGCAACAGCCCCACCATCTGGCGGCGGCCATCTTCCATCGTCTGGCTTAATGTGGCGATGCCCGTGACGACAGAGGCCACGAAATCCATCTGATCGCCTGCCCATACGACATTCTGTCCGGCTTCGAAGCTGCGATAATACTTGATCTGCTCCAGCTGAGCCAGCTCATCGGCTTCACACCGTGCGCACACGGCCCGGTGCCGGATCGGACAATCGGCACAATCATGCGTGGTCTGAAATTTCGATGTGATGCGTGTCATGGGTTGATCTATGTCAAGGCTTGGGTCCGGGCATGCGGATAACCCTACATCCATGTCTTATCTTTCGCAACTTGCCATGCTGGGATTATTTGACGCGCGTGTGCCGCGTTATACCAGCTACCCGACCGCGCCGCAGTTCGCGGGCGGCTTTCCTGCCGACATGTTCACCGACTGGGTGCAGGCGATTCCCGCGCATAGCGAAATCTCGCTTTATCTGCATGTGCCATTCTGCCGACGGCTGTGCTGGTTCTGCGCCTGCCGCACGCAGGGCACAAGCAGCGACGCGCCGGTTCTGGCCTATGTCGACACCCTCAAGGCCGAGCTGGAGATGCTGCGCAGCATCCTGCCCGAAGGCGTGCGTCTGTCGCGGCTGCATTGGGGCGGGGGCACGCCCACATTGCTGCCTGCCGCACAGATGCGCGATCTGGCCGCGCATGTCTTCGATATCGCACCGCTGGCCGAGGATGGTGAATTCTCGGTAGAGATCGACCCGAACGAGATCGACGCCGCGCGGCTTGACGCGCTGGCAGAATCGGGCATGACCCGCGCTTCTATCGGGGTGCAGGATTTCGACCCCGAAATTCAGGGCATCATCGGGCGCGACCAAAGCTTCGAGATCACCAAGGCTGCGGCCGACATGTTGCGCGCACGCGGGATTGTCAGCCTGAATGCCGATATCCTCTATGGCCTGCCGCATCAGACCCCGAAGCGTATTTCCGATTCGGTGCAGAAGCTGCTGTCGCTGAACCCGGACCGCGTGGCGCTTTACGGTTACGCGCATGTTCCCTGGATGGCGCGGCGCCAGCAGATGATTCCGTCCGAAACCCTGCCCCGCCCCGAAGAGCGGCTGGAGCTTTTCGACACTGCGCGCCGCCTGTTCATGTGGGACGGCTATGAAGAGGTCGGCATCGACCATTTCGCACGCCCCCATGACGGCATGGCACGCGCGGCAGTACAGGGTAAGCTGCGGCGGAATTTTCAGGGCTATACTGATGACACCGCGCCTGTGCTGATCGGGCTGGGCGCGTCGTCGATCTCGCGCTTTCCGCAAGGCTATGCCCAGAACGCCCCGGCCACGGCCGAATGGAAAAAGGCCATCCAGAACGGGCGCTTTGCGACAATGCGCGGCCATGCCTTCACACCCGAAGATATCTGGCGCGGGCGGGCGATCGAGGCGCTGATGTGCGACTTCGCCATCAACCGCCGCGAACTGATCCGCGACTATGGCGCCGATCCAGAGACGCTGGAGCGGCTGTTCAACCACGCCAGCACGCGCTTTGGCAAATTTGTCCGCTGCGACGCGCAAGGCTTGTCCATTCCCCCCGAAGGCCGCCCGCTAACGCGGATGATCGCGACCATGTTCGACGCCTATGCAATGGCCAAGACCGGGCATTCCTCGGCGGTGTGACGCGGGCCAGACGCATATGTCTTCCGGCGTCTGGGGGGGGGGTGTCAGCCGGGGCGTGCCGCCCGCCGCAGCGCGCGTTCCAGCGCATCCAGAAAGCGCGAGCGGTCGGCGCGGGTGAAGCCGCGCCCGCCGCCCTTGTGAAACGGGTCAGCCGCGCGCAAATCCGCCATCAGATCCCGCGTGGCCAGAATGCTGCCAATATTGCGTGGCGTCAGTTCCTGCCCGTCGGGGCGCAGCACCTGCGCCCCTGCGGCGACGCAAAGTGCTGCCAGCGGGATGTCATTGGTGATCACCACATCACCCGCACCTGCCCGCGCGGCAATCCATTTATCGGCCTCGTCCGGCCCTTCGGCCACGATGACCGTGTCGATCAGCGGGTTTTGCGACGGGCGGATACCGCCATTCGACACCATCGCCATCGCCACGCGGTGGCGGGTTCCAACGCGCTCGACCTCGGATTTGACCGGGCAGGCATCGGCATCGACATAGATCACCATTCTGGACCCTCCTTTTGCGGGCGATAGCGATAGCACGCCCCCAAGGCAAGATGCTTCGCCCCTTGCCCCAAGCCCCCCCTTCCCATAGACAGGTCGGGACAAAATTCAGGGGGACCAAATGCGTCGTGTCGTTGTCACCGGGCTGGGGATCATCTCGCCCATCGGAAATTCTGCCGCCGAAGTCACCGACAGCCTGCGCGCAGGGCGGTCAGGGATCGTGTTTGCCCCCGAATATGCCGAGCACGGCTTTCGCAGTCAGGTGCATGGCAAACCCCAGATCACGCTGGAAGACCATGTCGACAAACGCAATCTGCGCTTCATGGGCGCGGGCGCGGCCTATAATTTTCTGGCAATGGAACAGGCGATTGCCGATGCCGGGCTGGACGAAAGCGATATCTCGAATGACCGCACCGGGCTGATCACCGGCTCTGGCGGGCCGTCCACCTCCAACCTGTTTCAGGCCCACAAGATCGTGGTCGAAAAGGGCAGCCCCAAGCGCATGGGGCCGTTCATGGTCACGCGCTGCATGTCATCGACGAATTCGGCCTGTCTGGCCACGCCGTTCCGCATCAAGGGGGTGAATTATTCAATCACCTCGGCCTGTTCGACCTCGGCGCATTGCATCGGCAATGCGGCCGAACTGATCCAGATGGGCAAGCAGGACATCATCTTTGCCGGTGGCGGCGAGGAACTGGACTGGACGCTGTCCTGCCTGTTCGACGCAATGGGCGCGATGTCATCGAAATACAATGACACCCCCGAAACAGCCGCGCGTGCCTTTGACGCCACCCGCGACGGGTTCGTGATCGGCGGCGGCGGCGGCATGCTGGTGCTGGAAGAACTGGAACACGCAAAAGCCCGCGGCGCGAAAATCTATGCCGAAGTTACCGGCTATGGCGCGACATCGGACGGGCATGACATGGTCGCCCCCTCGGGCGAGGGCGGCGAACGCTCGATGCGGCTGGCGCTGTCAACCCTGCCCGAAGGGCGCAGGATCAGCTATATCAACGCGCATGGCACCTCTACCCCGGCCGGCGATGTGGTCGAGGTCGAAGCCGTGCGGCGCATCTTTGGCGAAGGCAATGTGCCGCCGATTTCGTCAACCAAATCGCTGACCGGCCACAGCCTTGGCGCAACCGGCGTGCAGGAGGCGATCTATTCATTGCTGATGATGCAGGGCAGCTTCATCACGGCGTCAGCGAATGTCACCGAACTGGATCCGGCCATCCGCGAAGACGAGATTGCGCGCGAATTGATCGACGGGGTGGAGATGGATTCGATCCTGTCGAACAGCTTCGGCTTTGGCGGCACCAATGCGACATTGGTGATGAGCGCGTATCGCGACTGAAAGGGGCCGGTGATGACAGGCTTGATGGCAGGAAAACGCGGCCTGATCATGGGGGTCGCCAATGAACGCTCCATCGCCTGGGGCATTGCGAAAGCAATGGCCGATCAGGGGGCGGAGCTGGCCTTCAGCTATCAGGGCGAAGCTTTTGGCAAACGGGTTGAACCGCTGGCGGCCTCGGTCGGGTCGGAATTGCTGCTCGATGTCGATGTCACCGATGAAGCCTCGCTGGACGCCGCCTTTCAGCGGCTGAAATCCGATTGGGGGCGGATGGATTTTCTGGTCCATGCCATCGCATTTTCGGACAAGGCGGAACTGACGGGCCGGTTCCGCGACACCAGCCGCGCGAATTTCGCGCGCAGTCTGGAAATCTCTTGCTACAGCTTTATCGACCTGGGGCGGCGGGCATCCGAACTGATGCCAGATGGCGGCACGCTGCTGACGCTGACCTTTCAGGGGTCGAACACGGTCACACCCTTTTACAATGTCATGGGCGTGGCAAAAGCTGCGCTGGAATCCTCGGTGCGGTATCTGGCCAATGATCTGGGACCAGAGGGCATCCGCGTCAACGCAATCAGCCCCGGCCCGATGAAGACCCTTGCCGGGGCGGCAATTGGCGGCGCGCGCAAGACCTTTCGCCATGCCGAGGCCAATGCCCCGCTGCGGACCAATGCAACGCTGGAAAGCGTGGGCGGCACCGCCGTGTATCTGGCATCCGATTATGGCGCGCATACCACCGGCGAGATCATCCATGTCGATGGCGGCTATCATGTGATGGGCATGCCGCAGGTCGACAATATCTGATCCGACCATTGCGCCCCCAAGGGGCGCCCCCCCCCCCCCCCCCCCCCCGCCCCGGGGGGGGGCGGCCCGTGGGGGTTCCCCCCGGGGGCCCGGCGCGCGCGCGAAGGTTCTGACTATGCAGATGGGACTTCGCGTGCCCGGTCAAACCCGGCCGCCACAGCGCTGGCGCGGCGCCGGTCCTGCGCGCCCTCCCGCGGCTGCGCCTGCCCAGCCCCGCAGGCCCAGGGCCGAAACCGGGCACGAAAGGCGTGCAGGCGTTTATCGGCATCCGCCGGGGGGTAGCCGATCCGGTCCAGACTATCCGTCAGCGGCAAATCCGGCCCCATGCCTTCGGGCCACACGGCCAGCCCCTGAAGCGCCAGCCTGCGCCAGTCAAAGCGGGGGCCGGGATCGTCCTTGCGCATGGGGGCCATATCGGAATGGCCAATCACATCTGCGGGCGTGATCTGCCAGCGCGCCATGATCTGCGCCAGCAGCCGCTCCAGCACCCGTATCTGCGGGTCCGGGAACGGGGTTTCCCCGTCATTGGCCAGTTCAACCCCGATCGAGCGCGAATTGATATCCTGCATGCCCTGCCACGCGCCCGCCCCCGCATGCCAGGCGCGTTGCGCTTCATCGACAAGCTGCCACAGCCTGCCTGCCGGGCAGATCAGGTAATGCGCCGAGACCTGTGCGCATGGATCACAAAGCCGCTCCAGCGCGGCCTCAACGCTGTCCATGCCGGTGTAGTGCAGCACCACCAGCGACGGGCGCAGCCCATCGCGACGCGGCCCGAAATTCGGTGATGGGCGCTTAAGCGGCGCGCTCACTGGCGCGCGCGCACATTATGCACGGCCTGACGAAACGGCGTCGGATCCCACCAGCAGGCAAACCCGTCGCCATCGGGGTCCAGATGGTTGGGGTCACGTTCCGGCCCGCCCGCGGCCAGAAACGCCTCTTGCGCCAGATCCTGTGTGGCGAATTGCGCGCAAGCCGCTTCCCAGCGCTGCCAGCGCAGCGGGTGGCGACGGGTATAGCGTTCGTCGCCGACATTATGGCGGGTCGAGAGCGCATAGACAAAGAGGTTCGGCCCCTCCTGCCCGCTGCCAAGCTCATCAGGGTTGACGCGCACCTGCGGCACATGATCGCGCGTCACCACGCGGTTCTGCGTGGGCGTGCCAAAGGGCTGCGGGGTGAAGCCCTGATCGCTGACACCGGCGCTGGAGGGCGCAGGGCTGGCGCTGGCAACCTGCTGGGGCTGCGCCTGCGGCTGGGCCGGTAACTGCGCGCTGCCGCGCACCGCCGCCACGGCATCGCGCCCCACATCCTGCCCGCCGCCATGCGCGCCCTGCTGCGCGGTGTCGGCATGGGCAAAGCGCGGCCCTGTCGCGCGCCCGCTGGCCTGGGCCTGCGTGGCTTCTTGCCTGCGAATGCGCGACAATTCTTCCTGCGCGCGCATATATTGCGCATAATCGCTGAACCCCACCCCACCCCCGGTGCGGTCGATGACGTTCGAATAGGGCGGCGAGGTGTCACAGCCAGACAGCGCCAGCAGCGCGGGCAGGGAAAGCAGGATCAGCAGATTTTTCACGATACACTCGCCATGCGCGCCTCGGGTCATTTTGCCCGAAATTACCACCATTTCTGCGGTTTTGAAACAAAGCCTGCGGCAGTTTCAAGAACATGTGCGGTTTTCAGCAAATCGCCTTCTTCCCAGGGCCGCCCGATCAGTTGCAGACCCAGCGGCAAACCCTGCGCATCCAGCCCCGCAGGCACCGAAATCCCCGGCAGCCCGGCCAGATTGACCGTGACCGTGAAGACATCGTTCAGATACATCTGCACCGGATCGGCATTGGCCATTTCGCCCAGGCCAAACGCCGCAGAGGGGGTGGCCGGGGTCAGGATCGCATCGACGCCATCGGCAAAGACCTGATCGAAATCGCGCTTGATCAGGCTGCGCACCCGGCGCGCGCGGTTGTAATAGGCGTCATAGAACCCCGCCGACAGCACATAGGTGCCGATCATCACACGCCGCTGCACTTCCGGCCCGAAGCCTTCGGCGCGGGTCTTTTCATACATCTGGGTGATGCCATCGCCCGCAGCCAGCTTGGCGCGGTGGCCATAGCGCACCCCGTCATAGCGCGCCAGGTTCGACGATGCCTCCGCGGGTGCAATCACGTAATAGGCGGGCAGGGCGTATTTGGTATGCGGCAGGCTGATATCGACGATCTCTGCGCCCGCATCGCGCAGCATATACGCGCCTTGCGACCAGAGCTTTTCAATCTCGGCGGGCATTCCCTCCATGCGGTATTCGCGCGGGATGCCGATCTTCTGACCGCGAATATCGCCTGAAAGCATGGCTTCGAAATCGGGCACGGGCAGATCGGCGCTGGTCGAATCCTTCGGGTCATGGCCACACATCGCCTGCAGCATGATTGCCGCATCGCGCACGGTCTTGGTCATTGGTCCGGCCTGATCCAGGCTGGAGGCAAAGGCCACGATCCCCCAGCGTGAACAGCGCCCATAGGTGGGCTTGATCCCCACTGTGCCGGTAAAGGCCGCAGGCTGGCGGATCGACCCGCCGGTATCGGTGCCGGTTGCCGCCAGACACAGATCCGCGGCCACTGCGGCGGCAGAGCCGCCCGAGGATCCGCCCGGTGTCAATTCGCGCTCATCCACCTTCCACGGATTGACCGCATTGCCATAGACCGAGGTTTCATTGCTCGACCCCATTGCAAACTCATCCATATTCAGCTTGCCCAGCATCACCGCGCCCGCATCGCGCAGCTGCGCGCTGACGGTCGATTCATATTCGGGGCGGAACCCGTTCAGGATATGGCTGGCCGCCTGGCTGGCCACGCCTTGGGTGCAAAACAGATCCTTGATGCCCACGGGGACACCGCACATCGCAGGCGCATCACCTGCCGCAATCCGCGCATCGGCGGCTTTCGCGCGTTCCAGCGCCAGATCAGGGGTATGATGGACAAAGGCGTTGAGCTTTTCCGCGCCTGCAATGGCGCCAAGGCAGGCTTCGGTCAGATCGACCGAGGTGAAATCGCCCGCGCGCAACCCGTCGCGCGCCTCGGCAATGGTCAGTTTGTTCAGATCGCTCATTCCACCACCTTCGGCACAGCAAAGAAACCCTCGCGCGCATCGGGCGCGTTGGACAGGATTTTGGCCTGCATATCGCCATCCGTCACCCCGTCCTGCCGCCGCTTCAGCCGCATCGGCGTGACCGAGGTCATCGGCTCCACCCCATCCACATCAACTTCGTTGAGTTGTTCCATGAAGGTCAGGATACGGCTGAGGTCTTGCGCCAGCGCGGGCAGCTTGTCATCCTCGACGGCAATGCGCGACAGATGGGCGACCTTGCGCGCGGTCTCCAGATCAATCTCGGACATGGTGGCTCCGGCTGTTGCGGGGTTTGGGGCGGTTTAGCGATATGGCGCGACAGGTGCAAGCGGGGCAGCGCGGCAGTGGCGCACATAGACGCGGATCATCCAGCCCAGCAGCACCGCATTCAGGATATGCCACAGAAAATGCGTGCCCAGCGGGAAGACCGCGCAGACCACGTCATCAGCCATGCGAAACCCCAATGAGACGCAAAGCAGCCCCGCGCCCGCCAGCAAGCCGCGCCCGGTCGGGCTGTGGCGCAGCGCGACGCCAT
This sequence comes from Paracoccaceae bacterium, assembly GCA_020832655.1. Classification (GTDB taxonomy): domain Bacteria; phylum Pseudomonadota; class Alphaproteobacteria; order Rhodobacterales; family Rhodobacteraceae; genus Roseinatronobacter. The sequence continues at coordinate 6,336 of JAFIEF010000029.1, read as the reverse complement.
AAGCGGCAATCAGCAGCGCCACGCTGAAATAGGCGGCATTGGCCCCCAGCCCCGGCAACACCAGACCGGCCAGCCAGACCACGGCCGCGGCATAGGGGAAGAACAGCACCACCGCCAGCGCCGCCCAGATTGCCGACAGGCGCAGAAAATCGCGCGTCGCGGCGAACAGATAGAGTAGGATGAAGATCAGGATCGGCCCAACATCGGCCAGCCCCGCCCAGCGCGTGGCATGGGTGTGCCACAAAAATGACCCCAGCCCGATCACCGCCAGCACAACTGCCAGCGCCCGTGCCAGCCCCAAGCCCCGCGTGATCGGCCATACCAGCGCCGCCGCTATCACAAAGGCGATATTTGTCACGGCATTGACCGGCTCGGCCCAATAGGAAAAGTCAGTTCTTTCGCAATAGGCTATGACCTGCTCTGACCACATTGCGCGTCACCGCAACTGTTCAAAAAACGATTTCAGCAGCGATTCAGCTTCTGCCCCGCCGATGCCGTCATAAACCTCTGGCCGGTGGTGACATTGGGGGTGGGAAAAGACCCGCGCGCCATGCGCCACCCCGCCCGATTTCGGATCCGCCGCGCCATAGTAAAGCCGCCGGATCCGCGCATGCGAGATTGCCGTGGCGCACATTGCGCAAGGCTCCAGCGTCACATACAGGTCACAGCCGCTCAGCCGCTCGACCCCCAGTGCCGCGCAGGCCGCGCGAATGACCAGCATCTCGGCATGGGCGGTGGGATCACACAGCGCGCGGGTGCGGTTGCCATCCCGCGCCAGCACCTGGCCCTCGGGGCCGATGATGACCGCCCCCACGGGCACTTCGCCACGCGCGCGCGCGTGGCGGGCTTCGGCCAAAGCCAGTTGCATATGGGACTGAAAGCGGCTCATGCCCTTCAACTGGCCCAGCCGGTGGCTCGTGGCAAGCAAATTCCCGCGCCGGGCGCGATCAGGGCTTTCCCTGTGCCCGATGCAAGGTTAGATGCGCGTCATGAGTGACAGCTTGCGCCCCCGTTTCTGGGAAACCGTCCCGCTTGATCAGATGACCCAGGCCGAATGGGAAACGCTGTGCGATGGCTGCGGGCGCTGCTGCCTGAACAAGCTGGAAGATATCGACACCGAAGAGCTGATCTTTACGCGCGTGGCCTGCCGACTGTTCGATGACAGCACCTGCCGCTGCGCACGCTACGAGATGCGCAAGCAGATCGTGCCCGAATGCGTGGTGCTGACGCCCCGCACCCTGCCCGAGATTGCCTATTGGATGCCGCCAAGCTGCGCCTATCGCCGCCTGCATGAAGGCAAGCGCCTGCCCGTCTGGCACCCGCTGCGCTCGGGCGATCCGGCCTCGGCCCATCGCGCGGGGATGTCGATGCAGCACCGCACGGTTTCGGAACAGATTGTACCGCTGGAACAGTGGGAAGACTATCTGCTGGACGATAACGACTGACCCCGCCCGTTGCGGCGAACAGGGGCAAGTCAGCGCGCAGATGTCACGCTACTGGTTGCGCAGATGCAATTCGCGCGCCACTTCCGCGCGCACCAGCTTGCGGATATTGCGGGTGATCTTTTCACCCAACTCGCCCTGAAGCTCCTGACGGACAATATGGGCCACGATCTGATAGAGCATCGCCTCGTCGATCACCGGATCATCGCCACCATCCATTCCCGGTTTGTCGCCTGATGCACGCGCGCCCGCACCCGCTGCCTGTTGGCCCGCATCAGTGGCAGGGGCGCCGCCCTGCCCCGGCTTCGGAGATGATGACAGCGCCTGTTCCAGCCGCGCGAGTGTCGCTTCAAGCGCATCATCAATGCTGGCCCCACCCGCAACGGGGCTGTCGGGCGTTTCTGGCGGCGCGGTGTTCTGTGACGATTCGGGGGCTTCTTCGGATGCCAAGTGCATGCTGCTGCGCAATGTGTCCAGCGCCGCGCGGGTTCTGGCACCGCTGGAGGCCGCGATATCTTCGGCCTCGGTCCGAGGCGCGGGCGAAGATGAAACTGCCCTTTCCGGTTCGCTTGCCTCCGGCGGCGCAGGCGCGGCGGCGGTATCTTGCCCCTTGGCCGGGGGCGGGGATATCGGCGTCGCCGCGTCAGGGGCGTCGGCAACCCGCAAAGCAGATGTCAGAACCAGAGTACCCGAAGCACGGTCAGCCGGGGCGCCCGCGTTGCCACGCCCCAAAGCAGCGCCGCCCGGACGCTCTGGTGCGTGCGAAACCAGCTTGCGGATGGATGACAAGACATCCTCGATCTCGCGTCGGGACAGTGCTTCGTTCATGTGATCTGGTCCTGTTCCTTGCCTGACACAGCATAGCGGCGCGATCATGCCAAGACAGCCGCCTTCTGACCGGGCGCTGGCTGCCAACACTGTGCTACAGCACAAAGCTTAACCTTTTGTCGCGCGCGGCTCAATCTCTAGATGCTTTGGGCGGTGCATTGCCGGGCGGGCGTGCCAGTGGCAGCGCCCCGGCCCATAGCCGCCGGATCAGCGCCGCCTGCCCGCCAAGCCCGGTCGCGGCGTAGATCCGTTTGGAATAGTTACGCGCGGTCTCGATGCTCAGCCCCAGCCGCGCGGCAGCCTGCGCCAGTGTCGCCCCCTCGCCCAGCGCATGGGCCAGCCGCGCCTCGGCGCGGGGGATGGCCAGCAGATGCGCGATAAGGTCAGGCGGGGGCAGTGTGCCCTGGGTCTGGCGCAGAAAGGCAATCGGCCCGGCCACGATTACGGCCTCCAGCGCCGGAGCCAGCGACAGCACCACCGGCAGGGGCTGCTCGCGTGCCGCGCGCAGCAGCGCGGCTGTATCGCAGCGATGCTCGGCCAGCAGCGCGCGCGCCATGCTGTCCGGGTGCAGGCGTTGCGCACTGATTTCCAGCCGCACCACCCCGACAGCCATGCGCTGCGCCAGATCAGCCGCCTGCATCGCCTGCGCCTCGGCCGCGTGATGTTGCGCCCACAGCGCCAGCGCCTGCCCCAGATGTGGCGCATAGGCCGAAAGCCGCGCGCTGTCCGCAGCCGCGAATGCCCCCTTGCCCCGCCGCACCAGCAGCCAGGCCGGTGCAGGCTGGGCCACCATGCCGATCATGCGCAGATCCGACCCGGCCAGAAGCGGGTCCGCGCCGAATGCGCGCTCACGCAACTCTTCGGCCCCGTAAACCCGCCCGATGCGCAGCCCCGCGACAAAGCCCGGTGTCAGCGCATGATCTGCGCCAGCCGATCCCCAGCAATGCGGCGCATGGAAAAGCCACGCCGAATCGGCCCGCAGCTGCCCGCAAAGCAGGCGCAACAGCTCCGGCCAGTCGGCCTGCCCGCCAACAACGCGCCCCAGCTGCAAAAGAAAGCCTGCGTCGTCGTGATCAATCATCGCCTATGCGCTGCACCATTCGCACCAGCCTCCCATTTGGCAGGGTAGCTTGTGATGCGTCTGGCGTAAAGCGCCCCTGCGTTGCGGCAAGGAATGGCGGCACCACAAACACGTCAGTGCTTTCGCATTGAAACTTGGTCGGGCAGACACCAAACTGCAGCGTGACGCACCCGCCCGCCCCCCGGCCAGCCCTTGTTGCCGACCCAGAGGAAAGCCATGACCACCCGGAACGCCCCCTGGGCCAACACCGCCGAAGACTGCCTGACCACCCTGAAGGCCGGCCCCGACGGGCTTGACAGCACCGAGGCCGCGCGGCGGCTGGAAGAGTATGGCCCCAACAAGCTGCCCGAACCACCCCGCGCGGGGCCGCTGGCGCGGCTGGCGCGGCAGTTCAACAACCTGCTGATCATGGTGCTGATCGGGGCTGCGGTGATCACGGCCTTCATGGGGCACTGGATCGATACCATCGTGATCCTTGCTGTGGTCGTGATCAACGCGATTATCGGCTTTGTGCAAGAAGGCCGCGCCGAATCCGCGATGGAGGCAATCCGCAACATGCTGGCCCCGCGCGCCGCCGTGCTGCGCGATGGTCATCGCCAGACTGTGGACGGAACCGATCTGGTGCCCGGCGACATTGTGCTGCTGGAAGCAGGCGACAAGGTGCCTGCAGATCTGCGGCTGCTGAAGGCGCGCGGTCTGGCCGCGCAAGAGGCTATTCTGACAGGCGAATCCGTGCCGGTCGAAAAAGGCACCGATCCGGTTGACGCAAGCGCCGCGCTGGGCGACCGCGCCGCAATGCTGTGGTCTGGCACGATGATCACGCAAGGGGCCGGACGCGGGCTGGTGGTCGCCACTGGCAGCGACACGGAAATCGGGCGCATCGGCGGAATGCTGACCGATATCGGAAAACTGACAACGCCGCTTGTGGCGCAGATGGATATCTTCGCCCGCTGGCTAAGCCTGTTCATCCTGACCGTGGCAGCACTTCTGTTCCTTTTTGGCAGTGTCATCGCGGGCTATCCGCTGGATGAGTTGTTCATGGCGGTGGTGGCGGTGGCGGTTTCGGCCATCCCCGAAGGTCTGCCCGCAGTGCTGACCATCACGCTGGCCATCGGGGTGCAGGCGATGGCCCAGCGCAACGCCATCGTGCGCCGCCTGCCCGCGATCGAAACCGTGGGCGCGGTATCTGTGATCTGCACCGACAAGACCGGCACGCTGACGCGCAACGAAATGACCGTGGCGCTGGCCGAAACCCCCGGCGGACGGGCAGAGATTTCCGGCACCGGCTACGCCCCAGAAGGCAAGGTCAGCACCGCGGCTGATTTGCGCGCGCTGGCCCTTGCCGCAAAGCTGTGCAACGATGCCGATCTGATCCGGCGCGACGGGGAGTGGGTGGTCGAGGGCGACCCGATGGAAGGCGCGCTGCTGGCCTTTGCGGGCAAGGTTCTGGACCGCAGCGGCGCCAGGGAATGGGACCGATGCGATGCGATACCTTTTGACAGCCGCCATCGCTATATGGCGACGCTCAGCAATGGGCCAGACGGGCATCTGGTCCATGTCAAGGGCGCGCCAGAGCGGGTGTTGATGATGTGTGACCAACTGCCCGACGGGTCGGCCTTCCACATCAAGACATGGCGCGAACGTGCCGACCGCATGGCCGCTGAAGGCACACGCGTTCTGGCGCTGGCCATGACCAGGGCCGCGCGGCTTGACGACAAATCCGTTGAGGACGGGCTGACCTTTCTGGGGCTGGTCGGTCTGATCGACCCGCCGCGCGAAGAGGCGATCAAGGCAGTGGCCGAATGTCACGCAGCGGGAATTCAGGTCAAGATGATCACCGGCGATCATGCCGGCACCGCCGCCGCAATCGCGCGCCAGGTCGGGCTGAAACATACCGACCGCGTGCTGACCGGCGCTGATCTGGAAGAGATGGATGACGCCCGTCTGGCCCAGATCGTCCAAGAGGTCGATGTCTTTGCCCGCACCACGCCCGAACACAAGCTGCGGCTGGTCAAGGCGTTGCAAAGCCACAAGCTGGTGGTGGCGATGACCGGCGACGGGGTGAATGACGCCCCCGCCCTGAAACGCGCCGATATCGGCATCGCAATGGGGCAAAAAGGGTCCGAAGCGGCCAAGGAAGCCTCTGATCTGGTGCTGGCGGATGACAATTTCGCCTCGATCGCCGCCGCAGTGCGCGAAGGGCGCACGGTCTATGACAATATCCGCAAGGTGATCAGCTGGACCCTGCCCACCAATGCCGGCGAGTCCTCGGCCATCATCATCGCGCTTCTGATCGGGGTGGCGCTGCCGATCACGGCGCTTCAGGTGCTGTGGGTGAACATGATCACCTCGGTCACGCTGGGCATTGCGCTGGCGTTCGAGCCGACCGAGAAGGCCACCATGCAGCGCCCGCCGCGCGCGCGCGGCGCGCCGCTTCTGTCGGGGCGGCTTTTGTGGCATGTGGTGCTGGTGGGCGCGCTTTATGCGGCTGCAATGTTCGGCATCTTTGCATGGGGCATCGGGCGCGGGCAGGATGTCGAATATGCCCAGACCCTGGCCATGAACACGCTGGTGGTGCTGAAGATCTTCTATCTGTTCCATATCCGCGATCTGCATGGGCAAGGCCCGTCATGGGATATGCTGACAGCAACCCGCGCGGTCTGGATAACCGTGGCGGTGGCGCTGCTGGCGCAGATCGTGATGACCTATACCCCGCTCATGCAGATCGCTTTTGGCACGCGGCCCTTGCAGGCACTGGATCTGGCGGTGATTTTGGGGCTGGGGGGGGTGTTTCTGGCGCTGATCGAGCTTGAGCGCCAGATCCGGCTGGCCGTGGCCCGCCCCTCTGTCGCTGCGGGGAAGAACGCAGCATAGGCGCGGCTTTCGCTTTGACAGAGCGCCCGCAACCGGCGGGGGGGGGGGGGCGCCCCGCCCCCCCCCCCCCCTGCCCCACCCCGGCACGCTCGCGACGAGCGCAGAGAGCAC
>JAFIEF010000028.1 GCA_020832655.1 Paracoccaceae bacterium | reverse complement strand
GGCGGTCCAGACGCTGACGCTTCAGCCCGTCCCAGACATAGCGCGACTTGTCCGACAGCCATTCTTCATTCACGCCGTCATGATTGCGCGGCAGGATGCGCATGACCTCGCGCCCCTTGGTGTCCACGCGGATATTGCTGCCCAAGCCATCCATCACATCGATGGTTTCGGTCTTGGTCAGTTCCCACGGGCGCGCGGTGAAGCTGTAGGGTTTCGACACCAGCGCCCCCACCGGGCACAGATCGACGATATTGCCCAGCATTTCCGATTCGATCAGCGCGCCCAGATAGGTGGTGATTTCCGCGTCTTCCCCCCGGCCCGTCTGGCCCATCACGGTCTGACCCGCCACTTCGGTCGTGAAGCGCACGCAGCGGGTGCAGGAGATGCAGCGCGTCATATGGGTTTCGACCAGCGGGCCAAGCTGCAAATCCTCGACCGCGCGCTTGGGCTCGCGGTAGCGGCTGAAATCGACGCCATAGGCCATTGCCTGATCCTGCAGATCACATTCGCCGCCCTGATCGCAGATCGGGCAATCCAGCGGGTGGTTGATCAGCAGAAACTCCATCACCCCTTCGCGGGCCTTCTTGACCATCGGGCTGTTGGTGCGGATCACCGGCGGCTGGCCTTCGGGGCCGGGGCGCAAATCCTTCACCTGCATCGCGCAGCTTGCGGCGGGCTTGGGCGGGCCGCCCACCACCTCGACCAGACACATGCGGCAATTGCCGGCAATCGACAGCCGCTCGTGATAGCAAAAACGCGGCACTTCAATCCCGGCCTGTTCACAGGCCTGAATCAGGGTCATCGCGGGGGGAACCTCGATCTCGTGACCGTCGATGATGATCTTGCGCAGCTCTGACATCCGTTACCTCTCGCGCAGGCGGCGCCCCAGCGCCGTGCGTTCATCCATCTGGCCGCGCGCATAGACGCAGACGGCCTGATCATCCTTCGGGTTCACGCCCGCATCCATGAAATGCCGGTCCACCACCGATTGCAGCCTTGCCTGCTCGGCCTCGTCATCGACAAAGGCTTCGATCTGGGCGCGCGTGAAGCCCATACCCCGCGCCTGATTGTAAAGCGACAGGAAGAAGCTGACGCGCTGCAAGCGCCCCGGCCCCTGCAAATCCGGGCAAGCATTGACGATATGGCGGATCACCGCGGCGGTGAACAGCCCGTTATAGATTGCCTGATTGTCGCGCAGCGACGCGTTCACATCGGCCTGCGGCATGGCATCAGCCGCAAGCGGCGCGGCCAACATGATGCTGCAGGCCAGCCCCGCCAGAACCGATCTTGTCCGTGTCGTCACCTGATGCACTTGCCTCGCCCCTTACTCTGCCGCGACCTGCGACGCGCGCCCGGCCTTTTGCGCGCGGATGCGGTCTTCGATCTCGTCGCGGAAATTGCGGATCAGCCCCTGAATCGGCCAGGCTGCGGCATCGCCCAGCGCGCAGATGGTGTGGCCTTCGACCTGCTTGGAGACATCCCAAAGCATATCGATTTCCTCGATCTCGGCCTCGCCGCGCACCAGCCGGTCCATCACCCGCATCATCCAGCCGGTGCCCTCGCGGCACGGCGTGCATTGGCCACAGCTTTCATGCTTGTAGAACTTGGCCAGCCGCCAGATGGCCTTGATGATGTCGGTCTGCTTGTCCATCACAATCACCGCTGCCGTGCCAAGGCCCGATTGCAGATCACCGCGCAGATAGTCGAAATCCATGATCGCATCGCGCATCTTCTCGCCGCGCACGCAAGGCACGGATGACCCGCCGGGGATCACTGCCAGCAGATTGTCCCAGCCGCCACGAATGCCCCCACAGTGCTGTTCGATCAGTTCTTCAAAGCTGATCGACATCGCCTCTTCCACGACACACGGCTTGTTCACATGGCCAGAGACCGCAAACAGCTTGGTGCCGGTGTTGTTGGGCCGCCCGAAACCGGCAAACCACGCGCCACCCCGGCGCAAGATGGTGGGCACGACAGCAATGGATTCGACATTATTGACCGTGGTCGGGCAGCCATAAAGCCCCGCCCCTGCCGGGAAGGGCGGCTTCATGCGCGGCATGCCCTTCTTGCCTTCCAGACTTTCCAGCAGCGCGGTCTCCTCGCCGCAGATATAGGCACCCGCGCCGTGATGCACATAGAGGTCGAAATCCCAGCCCGACCCGCAGGCATTGCGGCCCACCAGCCCGGCCTCGTAAGCCTCGTCAATGGCGTTTTGCAGCGCTTCGCGCTCGCGGATATATTCGCCGCGAATATAGATATAGCAGGCATGCGCATTCATCGCGAAGCTGGCGATCAGGCAGCCTTCGATCAATGTATGCGGATCATGGCGCATGATCTCGCGGTCCTTGCAGGTGCCGGGTTCGGATTCGTCGGCATTGACCACCAGATAGGCCGGGCGGCCATCGCTTTCCTTGGGCATGAAGGACCATTTCAGCCCGGTCGGAAAGCCCGCCCCGCCGCGCCCGCGCAGGCCCGACTGCTTCATCTCGTCGATGATCCAGTCGCGGCCCTTTTCAAGGATCTTCCTGGTGCCGTCCCAATGCCCACGCGCAATCGCGCCTTTCAGCGAACGGTCATGCATCCCGTAAAGATTGGTAAAGATGCGGTCCTGATCCTGAAGCATCTGCTTCCCCTTATCTGCCCCTTACCTGTCGGCGTTGCGCTGCCGCCAGATACGAAAAGTCACGATCAGCGCCCAGCCAAAGGCCGCCAGCGCTGCGAAATCTATCAGGAATGCAAAGCGCGCCTGCCAGCCATATTCGCGCCCGATCATCTGCAACAGAACCCAGGCCACAATCGCCACGCACATCACCAGCGCGGCAAGTCTTGCCTGCCGGGCCAGTGCCATGTCGCGATCCGAGGCTTTGGTCATCTGCGCGCATTCCCCCTGTTACTGCCGTTTCGAAAACTCTGTCTCGCCGCCATCGGCCAGAATCTTCGCCTGTTCGATCCAGCCATCACGGGCGATCCGGCCCTTGAATTTCAGCCGGTCATCGACCCAGGTGATCTCATCCGCGCTCCAACCCGCGATCTGCCAGAAATGGAACACCCCCAATTCATTGAGCAGCTTTTCCAGCTTCGGCCCGACCCCTTTGAGCTTTTTCAGATCATCGGCCTGCCCGCGCGCCTTCTTCAGCATCTCGGGCTTCGTGCCCTCTGCCTCTGCGCCCTTGGCCACGGCGTCGGGCTTGGCGTTGGGCTTTTCCTGCGCTTCCTGCTTCTGAACCCCGGTCTTGTCCGCCGGGGCCGCAGCTGCGGGCTTGGGTTCGTGCTTCTTGATGGTCGCGCTGTCCACGGGTCTGGGCGTCTTGACCCCTTGCCAGGGGGTGATCAACGGCACTTCGGTCCCGTCAATGCGCTTGAGCGTGTCGCCCAGGCGCGTGGCCAGCGCGACAGAGCCGTTCTGCGCCTCGCCGGTGTAGTCCTTCAACGAGGTCAGCCCGCCCAGCGGTTCCGAAGCAAAACGGCCATTTTGCGGCCCCGGTTCCGGCAGTTTTCCAGCGGCCATCTCATCGAGCAGCTTCGCGAAGCTTTCGGCGGTCAGATCCTCAAAGTAATCCTTGCCGATCTGCGCCATTGGCGCATTGGCGCAGGCGCCCAGACATTCGACCTCTTCCCAGGAAAACTTGCCATCGGCGGAAAGCTGATGCGGGCGCGGGGCGATTTTTTCGCGGCAGACGCTGATCAGGTCTTCGGCCCCGCAGATCATGCAGCTTGTGGTGCCGCAGATCTGGATATGCGCGACCGACCCCACCGGCTGCAACTGGAACATGAAATAGAAGGTCGCCACTTCCAGCGCGCGGATATAGGCCATGCCCAGCATTTCGGCGACATGCTCGATCGCCGCGCGGGTCAGCCAGCCTTCCTGCTCCTGCGCGCGCCACAAAAGCGGAATGATCGCGCTGGCCTGACGGCCTTCGGGGTATTTGGTGATCTGCGCTTCCGCCCAGGCCTGATTGGCGGGGGTGAAGGCGAAGCTTTCGGGTTGTTCCGGGTGCAGGCGGCGCAGCATTAGCGGTCAATCTCCCCAAAGACGACATCCATCGTGCCGATAATGGCGGCAACATCGGCCAGCTGGTGGCCCTTGGCGATATGGTCCATGCTTTGCAGATGCAGATAGCCCGGCGCGCGGATCTTGGCGCGGTAGGGCCGGTTGGTGCCATCGGCCACCAGATAGACGCCAAACTCGCCCTTGGGGGCTTCGACCGCAGCATAGACTTCGCCCGCGGGCACATGGAACCCTTCGGTGTAAAGCTTGAAGTGATGAATCAGGGCTTCCATAGAGGTCTTCATCTCGGCGCGCGGGGGCGGCGTGATCTTGCCACGCGCCAGCACATCGCCCTGACCTTCGGGCGCGCGCAGCTTGTCGATGGCTTGCAGGATGATCTTGGTGCTCTCGCGCATCTCGGCCATGCGGACAAGATACCGGTCATAGCAATCGCCATTCTTGCCCACAGCCACCTTGAAGTCGAATTCGTCATAGCATTCATAGGGTTGCGCACGGCGCAGATCCCATGCAAAGCCAGAGCCGCGCACCATCACCCCCGAATAACCCCAATCGAGGATTTCCTGTTCGGTGACGATGCCGATATCGGCATTGCGCTGCTTGAAAATGCGGTTTTCCGTCAGCAAGCCCTCGATATCGTCAAGCGTGGCAGGGAAACCATGCGCCCATTCCTCGATATCATCCAGCAGCTTGGGCGGCAGATCCTGATGCACACCACCGGGGCGGAAATAGGCCGAATGCAGCCGCGCCCCGCAGGCGCGTTCATAGAAGATCATCAGCTTTTCGCGCTCTTCGAACCCCCAAAGCGGCGGCGTCAGCGCGCCCACATCCAGCGCCTGGGTGGTGACATTCAGCAGATGGTTCAGGATGCGCCCGATTTCGCTGTAAAGCACCCGGATCAGGCTGGCGCGGCGCGGCACCTCGACGCCGGTCAGCTTTTCAATCGCCAGACACCAGGCATGTTCCTGATTCATCGGCGCCACATAATCCAGCCGGTCGAAATAGGGCAGGTTCTGCAGATAGGTGCGGCTTTCCATCAGCTTTTCAGTGCCGCGATGCAACAGCCCGATATGGGGGTCGCAGCGCTCGACAATCTCGCCATCCAGTTCCAGCACCAGCCGCAGCACCCCATGCGCCGCCGGGTGCTGGGGGCCGAAATTGATGTTGAAATTGCGGATCTTCTGCTCGCCCGTCTGGGCGTCCTGAAAGCCCTTGCCGCCATCCATCATTTCGCAGCCTCCTTCGGCTTCTCATCGCCCGGCAGGATATACTCGGCCCCTTCCCAGGGCGACATGAAATCGAACTGGCGGTATTCCTGCACCAGCTGCACGGGTTCATAGACCACGCGCTTTAGCACCTCGTCATAGCGCACTTCGGTATAGCCGGTGGTCGGGAAATCCTTGCGCAGCGGATGCCCGCGAAAGCCGTAATCGGTCAGGATGCGGCGCAGATCCGGGTGGCCCGAAAACAGGATGCCGAACATGTCGAAAACCTCGCGCTCGAACCAGTTGGCCGAGGGGTGGATATCGGTGATCGAGGGCACGATATCGGCCTCTTCAACCGCAACCTTCACCCGGATGCGGTGATTGCGATACATCGACAGGAAATGATAGACCAGCTCGAAGCGCTTGCGCCGACCGGGATAATCCACCGCGGTGATATCCACCAGCGTCGAAAAGCGCATGCTTTCATCGGTCTGCAGGAAGCGCACCAGCTTCGGCAATTCCGTCAGGGTGGTGGTGACAGTCAATTCGCCAAAGGCAATGACGCGATCCACAACCGCATCGGCCATGCGCAGTTCAAGTTGTTCGGCCAGTTCCGTGACAGCTTCAGACATGATCTCGCCCCCTTACCGAACCAACGTGCCCGTGCGGCGGATCTTGCGCTGCAATTGCAAAATGCCGTAAAGCAGCGCTTCGGCCGTGGGCGGGCAGCCGGGCACATAGATATCCACCGGCACCACGCGGTCGCAGCCGCGCACCACCGAATAGCTGTAATGGTAATAGCCCCCGCCATTGGCGCAGCTTCCCATTGAAATCACATAGCGCGGCTCTGGCATCTGATCATAGACCTTGCGCAGCGCGGGTGCCATCTTGTTGGTCAGCGTGCCCGCGACGATCATCAGATCCGACTGGCGCGGGGTCGCGCGCGGGGCGGTGCCGAAGCGTTCCAGATCATAGCGCGGCATGGCGACCTGAATCATCTCGACCGCGCAGCAGGCCAGCCCGAAGGTCATCCAGTGCAGGCTGCCATTGCGCGCCCAGTTGATGATGTCCTCGGTCGAGGTCAGCAGAAAGCCCTTATCCTGCAATTCGCGGTTCAGGGTCTGGGTGGCAACCTCGCGGTCTGCGCCTGCGGTGTTAGCTCCGGTCATCACTCCCATTCCAGCGCCCCTTTCTTCCATTCATAGGCAAAGCCCACGGTCAGCACGCGCAGGAAGATCATCATCGACCAGAAGCCCGTCATGCTCATTTCGCCAAAGGCCACGCCCCAGGGAAACAGGAAGGCAATCTCAAGATCGAAGATGATGAACAGGATCGCCACCAGATAGAAGCGCACATCGAATTTCATGCGCGCATCGTCAAAGGCGTTGAAGCCGCATTCATAGATCGAGTTCTTTTCCGGGTCGGGCCTGCGCACTGCGATGACAATGGCCGACAGCATCAGCACAAGGCCCAGCAGGATGATGATTCCAAGAAAGATCAGGATGGGCAGGTAGGATGCGAGTAGGGTTTCCACCTTTGGCTCCTTCATGGCGCAGGGTCAGGCCGGCAACGGGCAGCCACCAGCCCCAAGACCGCGTCTTGGCTACCGCATCATCTATCCTTGTCGGACAGGGTGGTCAACTCGGACTGGCGTCGCACAGTCAGAAAAAAACCTTTCGCATACCATCGCATGCCGATAACATTCTTGTTTATGAATAAGTTATGCCGGAACCGACGCAGGAAACAGCGACGCACGATATCGGCTTGTCACGATGTCGCGCGCGCATCCGACGCCCGACTCAGCGCGCCCAGCCGGGCTTGCGGCGGTCGAAAAACGCGCCGATCCCCTCTTGCGCCTCGGCGTCTTCCCAGCAGGCGACCAGCTCGGCGATGGAATGCTCAACATCCGCCCGGCTGATCGCGGCCCCCAGATGCTGCGCCAGCGCCTTGGCGCGCGCCACGGCGCCGGGGGCGCAGGCCAGATAGGGCGCGACCTCTGCCGCGACCGCGTCATCCAGCGCTTCGGGGGCAACCGCGCGGGCCAGCAGGCCCAGGCTTACCGCCTCAACCGCGTCGAAAATCCGCGCCGACATGAAGACACGGCGCGCACAGGCTTCGCCCATGCGGGCCAGCACATATGGGCCGATGGTCGCGGGGATCAGCCCCAGCCGCGTCTCGGTCAGGCCGAATTTCGCGCCTTCGACCCCGACCGCGACATCGCAAACCGCCATCATCCCGATACCCCCGCCAAAGGCCTGCCCCTGCACTCGCCCGATCAAGGGTTTCGGCAAACGATTCAGCGCCCCCAGCATGCCCGCCAGCTTGCCCGCCTCGCGCGCGCGGGCGGGACCATCGGCGCGCATCTGGTCCTGCATCCAGCCCAGATCGCCGCCCGCGCAAAAGCTCTTGCCCGCGCCGGTCAGCACCACCACGCGCACCGCGTCATCCGCGCCCAGTTCAGCAGCCGCGCGCGTCAATTCGTCAATCAACTGCGCATTGAGCGCATTATGCTTGTCTGGCCTTGCCAGCGTCAGCACCGCCACGCCACGACTGTCCGTGTCTATAGTGATCGTCTGATAGCCCATACTACCCCCATTCGGATCATGGCCCTGAAACCGGGCAGAGCGTGCGGGCGGGTGGGTGGGCACGCTCTGCCCGGTTTCTACCCCTCGCCCGCGCGCATCGCGCGCGCCAATTCCGCCGCTTGCCCCAGAACCGCGCGGTCCAGCCCGGTCTGCCAGCCCATCGCCGTCAGCCATTCATGCACCGCCTCGGTCGCGACATTGCCCGAAGCACCCGGCGCATAGGGACACCCGCCCAGCCCGCCAACAGCGGCATCAAACACCCGCAGACCCATCTCCAGCGAGGCTTCGATATTCGCCAGCGCCTGCCCGCCCGTGTCATGGTAATGCCCTGCCAGTTGCGCAGCCGGGACTTCCTGCAACACCGCGCGCAACATCGCGCTGATGCTGTCGGGCGTCGCCTGCCCGATCGTGTCGCCAAGGCTGATCTCATAGCACCCCATATCGCGCAGCCGCGCGGCAGCCCAGGCCACTTGCTCTGGCGGTACAGGCCCATCAAACGGGCAATTCGTCACGCAAGACACATAGCCACGCAGCGGCAACCCGGCCTCCTGCGCGGCCCGTGCCACTGGTGCAAACCGCTCCAGACTCTCGGCAATCGAGCAGTTCAGATTGGCGCGGCTGAACCCTTCAGAGGCCGCACCAAAAATCGCCACCTCATCGGCGCGCGCGGCCAAAGCGGCCTCGAACCCCTTCATATTGGGCGTCAGCGCGGCATAGCGCAGCCCCGGCTTGCGCGTGATCTGCGCCAGGACATCGGCGCCATCTGCCATTTGCGGCACCCATTTCGGGCTGACGAAGCTGGCCACCTCGATGCGGCGAAACCCGGCCTCGCTCAGGCAATCGACCAGTGCGACCTTTTCACGCGTGGGGATCGGGCGTTTTTCGTTCTGCAACCCGTCGCGCGGGCCAACCTCGAAAATCTCGACACAGGACATGGCTTACCCCTCTGGTGGCGGATAGAAGGACCGGGTGTAGATGCGGGCCGGTCCATCCTTGGCCAGCGCGGCCTGAAACGCGGCCCGCGCCTTGATCGCGCGCAGATATTCTGCCGCCGGTTGCGGCAATTCCACAAAACGCTGCGCCAGCCAGACAGCATAGCCCTGCGCGATATCGGCGACACTGAATGCATCGCTGGCCCAGCCCGGCCCGACAGCCCCAAGCGCATTCTGCAACCGCTTCGCTTCCAGCCGCATTACAGTGGCCGAGCGCATCCATTCCTCGCGCAGAACAATATGATGCTGGGTCAGATTGGCCAGATGCGCGCCCAGCGTTTCGGCGAAATGCAGCGCTTGCAGAAAACGCGCGCGGGCAGCACTGCCCTCGGGCGCGCGCAGATGCGGCGCGCGGGTTTCGGCCAGATATAGCAGGATCGCCCCGCTTTCGCACATATTCTGACCATCGATTTCCACCGCCGGCACCCGCCCGGCGGGCGAGCGCGCCAGATGATCCGGCCCGCGCAGCGACTTGTCGAAGAAGCTGCACGGGATCAGCTCATAACCCGCGCCGATCTCTTCCAGCGCCCAGAGCACCCGGAACGACCGCGATTGCGCCACATGCCACAGCCGGATCATGCCCCTGCCCCTTCATCTTGCCAAAAATACTCAAATCCGGCGCTGCCGCGCAGCACGCGGCATAATGGATGCGCGCCGCTCATGGCTCGTCCTCCAGCCGGACCAGTGCAGCGCCCGCCTCGACCTGCGCGCCGGGCTGTGCCAGCACCTCGGCCACGCGACCCGCGCGTGCCGCACTCAGCGTGTGTTCCATCTTCATCGCCTCCAGCACGGCAAGCCTTGTGCCCACCGCAACCTCGTCTCCCGCCGCAACGAACACGGCCTTGACCAGCCCCGGCATGGGCGCCAGAACCACATCCTGCCCCGCCCCGGCAGCGCTGTCGCGCGCCAGCGGGTCCAGTCGCTCGAACAGGCGCGGGGCTGCCCCGAACAGGAAAATACGCCCCCCCAACGCCAACCCCTGTACTGGCCCCGGCGCGCCTGCGATGCGCAAACCCGCATCATCTGCCTGCACCCCGATTACCGCATCGCCGATCTGCACCTGCGCGCGCGCGGGACCGGTTACTGCGATGCGCAACCCAACCTGCCCCTCCAGCACCACAGATTGCCACATCGGCGCACCAAGGGTGAAGCCCGCCAGCGCATCGCGGCACGCGCCCAGATCAATTGCCAGCGCCGCAGCGGCGGCCAGCTCCCAGGGCTGCGGATCCGGTTCCTCGGTCAGCGCGGCCAGATCGCGCCCGATCAGCCCGGTATCGACATCACCCGCGCGAAAGCCTGCATGGCGGGCAAGCGCACCCAGAAAGGCCAGATTGGTAACCGACCCGGCCACCTGCGTCTGTTCCAGCGCCTGTTCCAGCCGTTTCAGCGCCACGGCGCGGCTGGGGCCGGAAGTGACGATCTTGGCAATCATCGGGTCATACCAGGGGCTGATCTCATCGCCGCTGCGCACACCCGAATCACTACGCGCCATGTCGCTGAAACGCAGATGCGCCAGGCGGCCCGTTGCAGGCAGAAAGCCTGCGGATACATCTTCGGCATAAAGCCGTGCCTCGAACGCATGTCCGGTGATCGACAGCGCATCCTGGCCGCAGGGCAAGCCCTCGCCCGAGGCGACGCGCAACTGCCATTCGACCAGATCGACCCCGGTGATCGCCTCGGTCACAGGGTGTTCGACCTGAAGGCGGGTGTTCATTTCCATGAACCAGAACCCGTCAGGGCGCAGCCCGCGACTGCCATCGACGATGAATTCGACCGTGCCCGCGCCTTTATAGCCAATCGCGCAAGCGGCCCGCACCGCCGCCTGCCCCATCGCGGCGCGCATCTCCTCGGTCATGCCCGGTGCGGGGGCTTCCTCGATCACCTTCTGGTGGCGGCGTTGCAGCGAACAGTCGCGTTCGAACAGATGCACGGCATCCGCACCATCGCCAAAGACCTGCACCTCGATATGGCGCGGCTTGAGGATATATTTCTCGATCAGCACCGCATCATTGCCGAAGGCTGTCGCGGCCTCGCCCTTGGCACTGGCCAGCGCCTCCATGAACTCGGCCGGGCGTTCGACCAGCCGCATGCCCTTGCCGCCCCCGCCCGCCACCGCCTTGATCAGCACCGGATAGCCGATGGCATCCGCCGCACCCGACAGATGCTCGGGATCCTGGTTGGCGCCGTGATAGCCCGGCACCACCGGCACGCCCGCTTCCTGCATCAGCGCCTTGGCGGCATCCTTCAGCCCCATCGCGCGAATGGCCGCCGCCGAAGGGCCGATAAAGACCAGCCCTGCGGCCTCCACAGCGTCCACAAAATCGGGGTTTTCGGACAAAAACCCATAGCCGGGGTGGATTGCCTGTGCGCCGGTATCAAGGGCGGCGCGAATGATGACATCACCGCGCAGATAGCTGTCTTTCGGGGCTGGCCCGCCGATATGGACCGCTTCATCGGCCAGTTCGACATGCAGCGCGCGCATATCCGCATCGGAATAGACCGCGACTGTGCGCACCCCCAGCCCTTGCGCCGAGCGGATGATGCGGCAGGCGATTTCCCCGCGATTGGCAATCAGTATCTTGTCAAACATGGCCTTGTCATCCTTTTGCACTGTCAGGGGGGCGCTGCCCCCCATCCGCCCCTGACGGGCCGGATTCCCCCCGGAGTATTTTTTGGCAAGATGAAACAGATGCCCTGCTCTGCGTCTTCATCTTGCCCCAAATACTCCTGCCGGAGGCATCAAATCTGTCTCACATCCGGAACACACCAAAGCGGGTTTCCGGGATCGGCGCGTTCAGGCTGGCCGAAAGCGACAGCGCCAGCACCTGCCGCGTGCGGCGCGGGTCGATGATGCCGTCATCCCAGAGCCGTGCACTGGCATAGAGCGGGTGGGACTGGTGCTCGAACATCTCGATGGTGGGGCGCTTGAACTCGGCCTCTTCCTCAATGCTCCAGCTTTGGCCCGCGCGCTCCATCGCGTCGCGCCTGACTGTGGCCAGAACGCCAGCCGCCTGCGCCCCCCCCATCACCGAAATGCGGCTGTTGGGCCATGTCCAGAGAAAACGGGGGCTGTAGGCGCGCCCGGCCATGCCGTAATTGCCCGCCCCGAAACTGCCGCCCACCAGCAAGGTGATCTTGGGCACCGAGGTCGTGGCAACAGCCGTCACCATCTTGGCACCATGCCGCGCGATGCCTTCATTTTCATATTTGCGCCCGACCATGAAACCGGTGATGTTTTGCAAAAACACCAGCGGTATGCGGCGCTGGCTGCACAGCTCGACGAAATGCGCGCCTTTGACCGCGGCTTCGGAAAACAGCACGCCATTATTGGCGATGATCCCGACAGGGCAGCCCATGACATGGGCAAAGCCCGTCACCAGCGTGTCGCCAAAGCGCGGCTTGAATTCGTCAAAGCGCGAGCCATCGACCAGCCGCGCGATCACCTCGCGGATGTCGTAAGGGGTGCGCAGATCGGCAGGCACCACGCCGAAGATCTCCTCTGGGTCATAGGCAGGGTCTTCGGGGGGTTGCCATTGCACTGTCTGCGGCTTGGTGCGGTTCAGATGCGAAAGCGCGCGCCGCGCAAGCGCCAGCGCATGGGCGTCATCCTCGGCCAGGTAATCGGCCACGCCCGAAAGCCGGGTATGCACATCGCCGCCGCCCAGATCTTCGGCGCTGACCACTTCGCCCGTGGCGGCCTTGACCAGCGGTGGGCCAGCCAGAAAGATCGTGCCCTGATCACGCACGATGATGGTGACATCGGACATGGCGGGCACATAGGCGCCGCCTGCAGTGCAGCTTCCCATCACCACGGCGATCTGCGGGATGCCCTTTGCGCTCATTTGCGCCTGATTGTAGAAGATGCGCCCGAAATGGTCGCGGTCGGGGAAGACTTCGTCCTGATTGGGCAGGTTCGCGCCACCGCTATCGACCAGATAGATGCAGGGCAGGCAGTTCTGCTCGGCAATTTCCTGCGCGCGCAGATGTTTCTTGACCGTCATCGGGTAATATGTGCCGCCCTTCACGGTGGCGTCATTGCACACGATCATGCAGTCCTGCCCTGAAACCTGCCCGATCCCGGCGATGACGCCGGCGCAGGGCGCGGCCCCGCCATAAAGCCCATGCGCAGCCGTGGCCCCGATTTCCAGAAACGGGCTGCCGGGGTCCAGAAGCCCGGCCACGCGGTCGCGCGGCAGCATCTTGCCGCGCGCCAGATGGCGCGCGCGCGCCTTTTCGCCCCCGCCCGCCTGCGCCAGATCGCGCGCGGCCTGAATTTCGGCCAGCGCGTCCTCATGCGCGGCGCGGTTGGCGCGGAACTGCTCGGAGCCGGTCAGCACGGAAGATGTGAGTTTCATGCCGTTTCATCCTTGTTATCAATTGAAGGCCGGGACGGGGTGGGCTTCACTGGCCGTTCTCCTCTGCCTTGATCGCCTTGATTTCATGTTCCAGAAAATAGCTGATCACCGACCGGATCAGCACCAGAAGCGCAAGGAACAGGAGGCTGGCCAAAGAGGCCGACAGCAGCGTCATCAGGATATCGGCAACGATGAACACTTCCAGCGCCATCAGGATATAGCGCGCCAGCACGATGCGCCCCAGATTGGCGCGGCTGGTGCGCTCGACCATAGTCGATCCGGCCAGTTCAGATCTGAAATACCCCCATGAAAACCGCGCCAGCCCGACAATCAGGATCGCCACGGCAAAAAGCTCGATCAGGGTCACGGCCCATTCAAGCCAAAAGACCAGCCCCGGCAAATGGTCGCCGATTGCTATGGCGCGCTGGGCGTCAAGCATATCCACCCCCGGCCTGATCGGAACTGACTGGTGCAACCGCGCGCATGTCTGGGCTGCGACGCCATGACACAGCCCGCATGACAGCTGATTTGAGGCAGATCAAAGACCGGTCAGAAATGCCCACGCATCTTGCCCGTGCTTCATTCAAGAGGGACGAGAAATGAGCTTCAAGAAAAAAATTGCCATCTGCGCAACCGCCGCGCTTGCCCTGTCGGCAGGCGGGGCTTTGGCGCAACAAGCCGGCGACTTTACAGTGGGTGTCGGTATCGGCCATGTGAACCCGAAATCCAATACAGGCTTGCTTGCCGGTGCGCCGTCGAGCATCAATGCCAGCACACGCCCGATCCTGACGGCGGAATATTTCGTCATGGATAATGTCGGCATCGAGTTGCTGGCGGCCGTGCCATTCCGCCACACAGTCACCATTGCCGGTGTCGGAACCGCGACGACCAAGCACCTGCCGCCCACCGTGTCGCTGAATTATCACTTTACCAATGACAGCGCGGTAACGCCCTTTCTGGGGGCCGGTCTGAACTACACCAATTTCTTCAGCACCAAATCGGCGCTGGGCAATGTGAAGATCAAGGATTCCTGGGGGCTGGCGGCGAGTGCCGGGGTGGATTTCGCTGTCAGCGACAACGCCGCGATCCGCGCCAATCTGCGCTATATCAACATCCGTTCTGACGTGACGCTGGATGGCGCAAATATCGGCAAGGCCAAGATCGACCCCTGGGTTGCATCGGTGTCCTACGTTCACCGGTTCTGAACACGCAAAACCACGCCACGAAAGCTGCCCCGTTTCGGGGCAGCTTTTTTGTGCGGCGGGCAAGCGCGGCGGGGTCACCCCATCGCCCCCATCAATTCGCGCCCGACCAGCATGCGCCGGATCTCTGACGTGCCTGCGCCGATTTCCATCAGCTTTGCGTCGCGGAAGATGCGCGCAACGGCGCTGTCATTCATGAACCCCGCCCCGCCCATCGCCTGCACCGCCTGATGCGCCTGTTTCATGGCCTCTTCGGACGCGTAAAGCACGCAGGCCGCCGCATCGGCGCGCGTCACCTGCCCCCGGTCGCAGGCTTTGGCGACCTCATAGACATAGGCGCGGGCGGAATTCATCGCCGTATACATATCGGCGATCTTGCCCTGCATAAGCTGGAAGCTGCCAATCGGCTTGCCGAATTGCTGGCGGTCACGCAAATAGGGCATGATTTCATCCAGACAGGCAGCCATGATGCCGGTGCCAATGCCCGACAGCACCACGCGCTCATAATCCAGCCCCGACATCAGCACGGCGACCCCGCGCCCTTCCTCGCCCAGAATATTCTCGAACGGAACCTCGACATCTTCAAACACCAGTTCGGCCGTGTTCGAGCCGCGCATGCCCAGCTTGTCGAAATGCGGGCTGGTGGAAAACCCCTTCATCGATTTTTCGATCACAAAAGCGGTGATACCCTTGCTGCCTGCTTCCGGGTCGGTCTTGGCATAGACCACCAGCACATCGGCATCGGGGCCATTGGTGATCCAGTATTTGGTGCCATTGAGGATGAAACGGTCATTCTTTTTCTCGGCGCGCAGCTTCATGCCCACCACATCCGAACCCGCCCCGGCCTCTGACATCGCCAGCGCGCCGACATGTTCGCCGGAAATCAGCCTGGGCAGATAGGTGGCGCGCTGTTCAGCCGTGCCATTAAGCTTGATCTGATTGACGCAGAGATTGCTATGCGCGCCATAGGAGAGCGAGACAGAGGCCGAGGCGCGCGCGATTTCTTCCACGGCGATGACATGGGCCAGATAGCCCATATCCGCGCCGCCATATTCTTCGGGCACGGTAATGCCCAGAAGCCCCAACTCGCCCATTTCGCGCCACAGCGCGTTGGGGAAGGCATTGCTGCGGTCGATCTCGGCCGCCATCGGCTTGACGCGCGTCTGCGCCCATCGATGGACCATGTCGCGCAGGGCGCCCACCTCTTCGCCCAGATCGAATGACATGGATGCAGTGAACATGCGCCAACCCTCCCACAAATGAACGCTTGTTCACTTAATAGGATGGATTGCTGGCATCGGTCAAATGGAATCTGCGCGCAGGGCGCAGGTCGGCCAGCCGACACGGCCTGTCAGCAGCCTGACAGCGCAGGGCGCACAAAACTACCAGTCATGCGCGCTGCGGCTGGCGAATTTCTCGACCAGAAAATCAATCAGCGCGCGCACCTTGGGCTGGGTGAAGCGGCCCGACGGATAGAGCGCATGCATGCCTTGCACATCCTGGGGCAATTCGGGGATGACATCTTCAACCGCCCCGCTGCGTAGCGCCGGGGCATAAAGAAAGCTCGGCAGATAGGCGATGCCCAGACCATTGATCGCCGCATTCAGCAGCGACTGGCCATCATTGACCGAAAACCATGTCGCCGAACGCACCTGCCGGACCTCGCCCGAAGGCGCGGTGATCTTCCATACCGAACTGGCGGCGTTATGCGAATAATACAGCAGGCGATGGTCATTCAGATCATCGATTCGCGCCGGACGACCATGTTGCGCCAGATAGGAAGGTGCTGCGATCAGCCGCTGGGTGGTTTCGCAGATCTTGCGCGCGCGCAAGCTGCTGTCTTCCATCTCGCCCATGCGGATGGCCAGATCGAACCCTTCAGAGATCAGCTCTACATAGCGGTTCTTGAGCACCATATTGACAGAGATATCCGGGTATCGGTTCAGGAACTCGCCCAGAACCGGCGAAACATGCGTGGCGCCGAAATCCGTGGGCACGGCAATGCGCAGAATGCCCGAGGGCGCGGCCTGCATCGACGCCACAAGGCTGTCAGCCTCGCCTGCATCATTCAGCACACGCCGCGCACGGTCATAATAGGCCAGCCCTATATCGGTCGGACTGACACGGCGCGTGGTGCGATTAAGAAGTCGCGCGCCCAGACGGGCCTCCAGCGCCGAGACATGCTTGGAAACGGCGGATTTCGAAATTCCCATCTTGCGGGCTGCATCCGTGAACCCACCCTGGTCCACCACCGTCGCGAAGGCTTCCATTTCTGTCAATCGATCCATGTCCGCGCCTTGTCCTCGATTCCGTTCCCCTATCCATCGCCCGCAAATCGGGCAAGATTGCGGACAAGACGGGACGCTCTTGCGACAATACGCCCGATTCAGGCCTATTTCCCCGCAACAAGCAACAGAAACGGGCTTTCCCGCCCCATCCGTTAAGCCAAACCACCAGATCACAGCCAGCGCCGGAAACAGGACCAGATGTCACACCGATTTTTGGTGACAGAACCGCGCGCATATGCTGCAATGAGGCGTCATTGTCAGAGAAGGAGGACACCTGAATGTCATTGGGTTCACATATCGCAGAACTCCGCCGGAAACACGAAGCCCTCTCTGAAAAGGTCGAAGCCGCCCAGCGCAGTCCAGGGGTGGATGACCTTGAAATCGCCGATTTGAAAAAACAGAAATTGCGCCTGAAAGAGGAAATCGAGCGCCTCAGCCACACCCATGCCTGACACTAGCGCGCGCCCCTGACGGGCCGCGCCAGATGGCTTTTGCTGTCGGAACGACAGAAAAAGCCCAAGTCAAAGGCACAAACGGCCCGCATTCGCGGGCCGTTTTCATCAAGGTCAAGCCTGGCTTCGTCGCAGATCAGACGAAAAACTGCGCGCCGTTGGCGCTGATGGTAGAACCATTGACGAAGCCCGCCTCGTCATCGACCAGAAAGGCCACGCAGCGCGCAATCTCTTCGGGTTCGCCCAGACGCCCGGCGGGGATGCCCGCGATGATGCTCTCGCGCACCTTTTCCGGCACGGCCATCACCATCTCGGTGGCGATATATCCGGGGCAGACCGCATTTGCGGTAATGCCGAACCGCGCGCCTTCCTGCGCCAGCGATTTCACAATGCCCAGATCCCCCGCCTTGGTGGCGGCATAATTGACCTGACCGAACTGGCCCTTCTGCCCGTTGATGGAAGAAATCACCACCACGCGCCCGAATTTGCGCTCGCGCATGCCCGGCCAGATCGGATGAACCGTGTTGAACACGCCGGTCAGGTTGGTGTCGATGACCTCTTTCCACTGTTCCGGCGTCATCTTGTGGAAGGGCGCATCGCGAGTGATGCCGGCATTGGCAACCACAATGTCGATGGGGCCAAGATCGGCCTCGACCTGCGCGATCCCGGCTTTCGAGGCGTCATAATCCGCCGCATTCCACTTATAGGTCTTGATGCCGGTCTCTTCGGTGAATTTCGCCGCGGCTTCATCATTGCCTGCATAGGTCGCCGCGACTGTGCAGCCCTTTCCCTTCAGCGCTTTCGAAATTGCCGCGCCGATCCCGCGCGAACCGCCTGTGACGAGTGCCACTCTTGCCATCTCTGTCTCCTTCTTCGGAAATGATTATCCGAAACATCTGTTATCTATATAATGCCGGCTGCGCAAGAATGTTGCGCAGCCTTTACATTCTGCTTGTGCTCAGCGCTCCAGGCACAGGGCAACGCCCATGCCGCCCCCGATGCACAGCGTGGCAATGCCCTTCTTCGCGTCGCGGCGCTGCATTTCGAACAGAAGCGTGTTCAGGATACGGCAGCCCGAGGCGCCGATGGGGTGGCCGATGGCAATCGCGCCGCCATTGACATTCACCTTGTCCACATCCCAGCCCATTTCCTTGTTCACGGCGCAGGCTTGCGCGGCGAAGGCTTCATTGGCCTCGATCAGGTCCAGATCAGCGGCGCTCCAGCCTGCCTTGGCCAGCGCCTTGCGGCTGGCATTGACCGGCCCCACCCCCATGATCGCAGGGTCAAGTCCGGCGGTGGCGTAGCTGGCGATGCGCGCCAGCGGGGTCAGGCCGCGCTTTTCGGCCTCTTCGGCGCTCATCAGCAGCACCGCCGCCGCACCGTCATTCAGCCCCGACGCATTGCCTGCCGTCACAGTGC
This sequence comes from Paracoccaceae bacterium, assembly GCA_020832655.1. Taxonomy (GTDB): domain Bacteria; phylum Pseudomonadota; class Alphaproteobacteria; order Rhodobacterales; family Rhodobacteraceae; genus Roseinatronobacter. The sequence goes on along the minus strand of JAFIEF010000028.1, from coordinate 19,381 downwards.
CGTCCTTGGCGAAGGCGGGGCGCAGCTTCTGCATATTCTCGATGGTAGCGCCGTGGCGGATATATTCATCCTGATCCACCACTGTTTCGCCCTTGCGGGTCTTGACGGTGAAGGGCGCGATTTCATCAGAGAATTTTCCGGCCTTCTGCGCCGCTTCGGCCTTGTTCTGGCTGGCCACGGCAAAGGCGTCCTGTTCGTCGCGGGTGATCTGCCATTTCTGGGCTACATTCTCGGCTGTGGTGCCCATATGGTAGCCATTGAAGGCATCCCACAGCCCGTCCTTGATCATCGAATCGATCATTTTCATGTCGCCCATCTTCTGGCCCGCGCGCAGATGCGCGACATGGGGGCTGAGCGTCATGCTTTCCTGCCCACCCGCAATCACGATCTGCGCATCGCCAAGCTGGATATGCTGTGCGCCCAGCGCCACGGCGCGCAGCCCCGAGCCGCAGACCTGGTTGATCGACCAGGCGGCGGATTCAATCGGCAGACCGGCATTGATATGCGCCTGACGCGCGGGGTTCTGGCCCTGACCGGCGGTCAGCACCTGGCCCAGAATGGTTTCCGAAACATCGGCCTTGTCGATGCCTGCACGGGCAACCACGGCATCCAGCACCGCGGCCCCCAGATCATGCGCCGGGGTATTCGCGAACGCCCCCCCGAAAGAGCCGACAGCCGTACGGGCGGCAGAAACGATTACGACATTGGTCATGGCATCTCCTCTCGATATCCAGTCGCCGAAACATCCGCGCGGAATTGCACTGATGCGTCCGGTTTGGCGTGGTTCGGTTTTACCATCGTGTCGCTGCGGCGCAACAAATCATCTGCCGATGCTGGCGCAATCAGCATTGCAGGCTGGCTCGGCATGGGTGTTTTGCGCCATCGGGGTGGGATTTTGCCAAGCTGCGCATAGTTTGTTACCCGATACCGGACAGTGTGTTTCTGTGATTCGTGGCCGCGCGGAATGGACAGAGATGCTAAACTTGCGTTAAGGTTGACGCGGAGGCATATCTTGGAAAAACGCAACGCGAAATATCATCTGGGCCAGATCGTGCGCCATCGCAAGCACCCGTTTCGCGGGGTGATCTTCGATGTTGACCCGGAATTTTCCAACACGGAGGAATGGTATGATTCCATTCCCCCTGACAGCCGCCCGCATAGGGACCAGCCCTTCTATCACCTGCTGGCCGAAAATGACGAAAGCTTCTATGTGGCCTATGTCTCGGAACAGAACCTTGTTCTGGACACGTCCGGCCAGCCGCTGGAGCACCCGGATGTGCCCGAACTGTTCGGGGATTTCCGCGAAGGGCAATACCCGCTTCAGATCCAGTTGAACTGAGCGCCCTGCATCGTCGAACAGGCGATGCAGGGTCAGTCCACTTCCCTGGCTTCATTCACCAGCATGATCGGGATACCGTTGCGGATCGGAAAGGCCAGATGCGCGGCCTTCGATACCAGTTCCTGCGCCTGAGCATCATAGCTTAGCCGCGCCTTGGTCACCGGGCAGACCAGCACTTCCAGCATGTGGCGGTCGGGTTTTTGCGATGTGCTCATTGCAATGCCTCATCTGTGCCGCCACGCATGGCGAATTCCATCAGCGTCACCAATGTCTCGCGCCGGTTCGACAACGAAGGCGCTTCCAGCAGCGCCTGTTTGTCATCAGGGTCGAAAGGGCACAGCATCGACAGTGAATTGATCAGCAATTCGTCATCGGCTTCGGTCAGGCTGTCCCAATCGGTGGACAGGCCGCGCGCGGCCAGAAACCGCTTTAGCAGGCCGAAAAAACCATCGCGATCAAAGCCCGGATCCTGTTCATCACCGCCCCGGTCGCGATCAAACCCGTCCCAACTGATTTCCGCGCGCCGATAGGGGGTGAAGCCCGTTACCTCCTGCGTCAGGCGAAAGCGCGACAGCCCGGTCAGGGTGATCATGTAGCGCCCATCCTCGGTTTCCGAAAATGCTGTCAGCCGCCCCGCGCAGCCAATCGCATGCAGCGCGGTCTTGTCCGTGCCGGGCAGTTGACGCGGCTGGATCATGCCGATCAGCCGCGTCTGGGTCTTCATGCAGTCATCAAGCATGGTCAGATAGCGCGGCTCGAAGATATGCAGCGGCAAGCGCGCACGCGGCAGCAGCAATGCCCCCGGCAGGGGAAAGATCGGGATCACGTCAGGAAGGTCTTTGATACGCACCATATGCTGCAACCTAACCCGCCCCCGCGTTCAGGCAAATATCATTGAACTTAACCTGCGCCGCCCCTTGGCAACCAGCGGATCATTGGGCTTGAGCGCATCGAAAATAGTGAAAAGCTGGGTTTTTGCAGCGCCGTCATTCCATTCTCGGTCGCGGCGGAACAGTTCCAGCAATTCGTCGATGGCTTCGGCGGTCTGGCCTGCGGCATGAAGCGCCTGCGCCAGATCGAAGCGCGCCTGATGATCATCCGGTGCTGCCTGCACTTTTGCGCGCAGCTCATCCACTGGCCCGGCATGTTCGGCCTGACGCGCCAGCGCCAGCTTGGCGCGCGCGGCCTCTATCTCGGCGGCAGATGCAATCGCGGCGGGCGCGTTGTTCAAAAGCGCCTCGGCCTGATCCAGATTGCCGCTGGCGATCTGCGCCCGCGCCAACCCGCCCAGCGCGCGGGCGTTTTCAGGCTCTTCGGCCAGTACGGCGGCAAAGACCTGCGCGGCATCGGCCACTGCGCCCTGATCAAGCATCGCATCGGCTTCATCCAACGCTGCCCCCAGACCGTCATCACCGGCCATGCCTGCCAGCTTCGCGACGAACTCTTTCAACTGCGAGGGCGGCTGCGCGCCCTGAAACCCGTCCACCGGCTGGCCCTGATGGAAGGCATAGACCGTGGGGATGGATTGCACGCGCAGCTGACCGGCCACGGCCTGATGCTCGTCGATATTGATCTTGACCATGCGCACCTTGCCCTTGGCGGCGCGCACCTCTGCCTCCAGCGCCGGGCCAAGGCTTTTGCACGGCCCGCACCACGGCGCCCAGAAATCCACGATCACCGGCACCTCGCGGCTGGCTTCGATAACCTGCGCCATAAAGTCCTGATCGGACCCTTCGATGATCAGATCCTTGTCAGCGCCGCCTGCGCTGCCTGAATTGAGTTCCAGCATTGTCGCCCTCTTTCATCCCTGATTAGCCCCAATATGGGCAGGCCGGTGGCAAAGGCCAAGGGGCACCTGCGCGACATGATGCCAGAAACCCGCCCCCAAAGACCATGAAAAAGCCGCATATCCCTGCGGATATGCGGCCCGATAACGTTGCGGCAGGCGCCTGCGCTCAGGCCATCGCGGCCTTCGCCTTGGCCACGATCTGGCCAAAAGCTTCGGGTTCATGCACGGCCAGATCGGCCAGAACCTTGCGATCCACCTCGATCCCGGCAAGCGTCAGCGCGTTGATGAAACGCGAATAGGTCAGGCCGGGGTCGATCTCGCGCACGGCGGCGTTGATCCGCTGGATCCACAATGCGCGGAAATTGCGCTTGCGGTTCTTGCGGTCGCGGGTGGCATACTGGTTGGCCTTGTCAACCGCTTGCGTGGCCGTGCGGAAATTGCGCGAACGCGCGCCATAATAGCCTTTGGCGGCCTTGACGACCTTGCGGTGACGGGCATGGGTGACTTTGCCGGATGTAACTCTGGACATGGCAGCGGCTCCTTAACGGTCGTAGGGCATGTAGGATTTGACGATACGGGCATCCTGATCCTTCAGGACCGTGGTGCCGCGCGCGTCACGGATGAATTTCTTCGTCCGCTTGATCATGCCGTGGCGTTTGCCGGCCTGACCGGCCTTGACCTTGCCGCTGGCGGTCATGGAAAAGCGCTTCTTGGCGCCTGATTTGGTCTTCATCTTGGGCATTTTCCGACTCCTGCTTCGGGTTTCGGTTTGGGTGCGACTCGGCATGCCACATGGGCCGGACGCACCGGATGGAGCGCGCCGTTTACATCGAAACCGCCCGCCCTGCAAGCGCTTCCGTGTCAGAACATCGCAAGGATGCGCGCGGCCAGCACAACCGTCAGTTCCGGGATCTCGCGGATCGGATACAGCCCGTCGGGGCGCGCCTGCCAGACCCAGCCCAGCAATGCCGCAGCACACAGCAACAGCACGATCCCCAGCGCCGGGCGGCGCTCATCTGCCCAGGCTGACAGCGCGCTGATCACCGCCAGCGGTATCAGATAGACCCCCATCAGGAACAGCGTCGCGTAATCCATATGCCCCGCCCCCCAGGCCCGAAGGGCAGGTTACTCCGGCTCTCCCTGCACGATCAAGTGCTCTGCACAAGGGGCCACGCGCAGGATATTGGTGGTACCGGGCTGGTTGAAGGGAATGCCCGCTGTCACCAGAATCTGATCGGTTTCATTGGCAAACTGGTATTTCCGCACCACCCGCACCGCCGAGATCACCGCCTTCTTGAAGCGCTCGACCTCTGCGGGGATGATTTCGCAATGCACCCCCCAGACCAGCGACAGCCGCCGCGCAACCGGGGCAATCGGTGTGATCGCGACAATCGGCACATGCGGGCGCTCGCGCGCTACCAGCGAGGCCGTGGTCCCTGATTCGGTGAAACAGCAGATCGCGGCGATATCGGTCTTCTCCGCCAGTTCCCGCGCGGCAGAGACGATGCCATCGGCGATGCTGTGATGCTCGACCTTGCGCGAGCTGTCGATGATGTCGACATAGTTGGGGTCGCTTTCGACTTCCCGCGCGACATTGTTCATGGTGGTCACGGCCTCGACCGGATAGCTGCCTGCCGCCGATTCGGCAGAGAGCATGATCGCATCCGCGCCTTCATAGATCGCCGTGGCCACATCCGAAACCTCGGCGCGGGTGGGCATGGGGCTTTCGATCATCGATTCCAGCATCTGCGTGGCCACAATCACCGGCTTTGCCGCCGCGCGCGCGCGACGCACCAGCCGCTTCTGGATCGGCGGCACATTCTGCACTGGCAATTCCACCCCCAGATCGCCGCGCGCCACCATGATCCCGTCTGACACGGCCAATATCTCTTCAAACGCCTTCACCGCAGCGGGTTTTTCGATCTTTGACATGATTGCGGCGCGCCCCTGCACCAGATCGCGGGCCTCTGTCACATCCGAGGCGCGCTGCACAAAGGACAGCGCCAGCCAGTCCACGCCCAGATCGCAGACGAATTGCAGATCATCGCGGTCTTTTTCCGACAGCGCAGCCAGCGGCAGAACCACATCGGGCACATTGACGCCCTTGCGATTGGAAATCATGCCGCCCACGGTGACGGTGCAGTCGGCGAAATCCGGGCCGCAATCTTCCACCCGCAGACGGATCTTGCCGTCATTGACCAGCAGCTCCGAGCCACGCTCCAGCGCGGCGAAAATCTCTGGGTGCGGCAGATTGACCCGCTGCGCATTTCCCGGCGCGCTGTCCAGATCCAGACGGAAGCGCTGGCCCTCTTCCAGCTCGGCCGCTTCATTGGCGAAAGTGCCCACCCGCAGCTTTGGCCCCTGAAGATCGGCCAGAATCGCGATCGGGCGGCCCAGATCCTGCTCGATCTGGCGAATGATAGCGTGGCGCGCGGCGATTTCCGCGTGACTGCCGTGGCTCATATTCAGGCGGAACACATCGGCCCCGGCCTCGAACAGGGTGCGGATCATGTCGTAATTGTCAGATGCCGGGCCAAGGGTGGCGACGATCTTTATCATGCGGTGGCGACGCAATGGGGCAGACATTTGCTTTCCTTTCAATCAGTGCGCTTGGCACCAAAGGCTGCTTTGTGATGGCCCGGCACGAACTGCCTGCGCCCCAATGCAGCGACGTTAGCGCAAGCAATTATCAAGTCTGGCGTGTATTGCAAGCCCCAGCCATCTTGACGCAGCCCGCCCCGATGGTCAGGGTACTGACAAAGCAACCGGAGCATCACATGGACAGCCAGACCCGCACCGAACTGGAAGCCGCGGCCTTTCGCACCCTGCTGGAGCATCTGGACCGGCGCAGTGATGTGCAGAATATCGACATGATGAATCTGGCCGGTTTCTGCCGCAACTGCCTGTCGCGCTGGTATCAGGAAGCCGCCAATGCCCGCGGCATCGAGATGGACAAGGACGCCGCGCGCGAAATCATCTATGGCATGCCCTATGACGACTGGAAGGCCAGACATCAGACCGAGGCCAGCGCCGCGCAGCAGGAAGCCTTTGTCAAATCCTTCGCAGAAAATGTCGGCTCGAAGGGCTAAGCGATGCGCCCCGCCGCGCGGCTAAGCGCTTTCGTGCAGGACGGGCTGCGCCACGGCCACAGCGCCGAAGAACTGCGCGAGGCGCTGCGCGCCAATGGCTGGTCGGAACCAGAGATCGACACGGCGCTGGGCGACTGGTCGGATCAGGGCTTGCGCCTGCCTGTGCCACGCGCGCAACCCAGTGGCAACGCGACAGAGGCCGTGCTTTACGCATTGTTGTTCTTTGCGCTGCTGGCAGTGACATGGAATGTCGTGGCGCTGGCCTTCTGGCTGATCGAAATCTGGCTGCCAGAGCCAGGCGCGCGCCGGGGCTATGGCGCAACGCGGGCGATGCGCTGGTCTATGGCGGTGCTGATCGTGCTGTTGCCCCTGTTCCTGTTGCTCTATCGCCGCGCCGAGAAGGCCGCGCGCAGCGATCCCGGCCTGCGCCGCGCGCCCTGGCGCAGGCGGTTTGGCGCGGTCACGCTGTTTCTGGCCGCGCTGGTGCTGTTGGGGGACGCGATTGCGGTGGTGTTTGCCGCCCTGATCGGGGATATCACCGCGCAATTCATCGCCAAGGCAGGCTTTGTCGCGCTGGTTGCCGCGCTGGTCATGATGTGGTTTCGCCATTTCCTGACGGATGTGGACGATGCGCCCTGAAGCCTATGCGCTGGCAGCACTGGCCGTGGCCGTGATCATCGCGGCATTCTGGACCGTTGGCGGGCCGGGAACGGCGCAGGCGGAACGGCGCGATACCACGCGCTTGTCGGATCTGAACGCGCTTTATCTGCATATGGTCTGTCTGCGCAATACCGCCGGTATCGCCTCCGAAGAACTGACCACGGCGCGCTCTGATCTGTGCCAAAGCCCCCGGCGCGACGACCCTTATACGGGCGCGCCCTACCAGCTTGAAGTCACGCCCACAGGGACGTTCCGGCTATGCGCGGAACTGGAAACGAGGGCACCCCCGCCGGGCTGGTTGGCAGGGCCGCATTTCGACCCGGAAACCGGCTGCATCACCCGAACCCCGCCGGATCGGCCGCAACCCGCACCCGACCGCTAAATCTGGTGTGAGGCGCGTGACAACCCTGCCAGAACTGCCTATAAGCGACCAACACGAAAAAGGATGGTCCTGCATGTCTGCCGAAGCCGCCAAGCAACAGGAATATGGTGCAGAATCTATCAAGGTTCTGAAGGGGTTGGATGCTGTCCGCAAGCGCCCCGGCATGTATATCGGCGACACTGATGACGGCTCTGGCCTGCATCACATGGTCTATGAGGTCGTCGATAACGGCATTGACGAGGCGCTGGCAGGGCATGCCGATTTCGTCAGCGTGACGATCCATGCCGATAATTCGGTCTCGGTCATGGATAATGGCCGCGGCATCCCCACTGATATTCACCGCGAGGAAGGGGTATCTGCCGCCGAGGTCATCATGACCCAGCTTCATGCCGGCGGCAAGTTCGACCAGAACAGCTACAAGGTGTCGGGCGGCCTGCACGGCGTCGGCGTGTCGGTGGTCAATGCGCTGTCAGACTGGCTGGAGCTGCGCATCTGGCGCGCGGGCAAGGAACATATCGCGCGGTTTGAACGCGGCGAGACAGTGCGCCATCTGGAAGTTGTCGGCGATGCCGGGGACAAGACCGGGACCGAGGTGCGGTTTCTGGCTTCGACCAACACATTCTCGAACCTGGACTACAGCTTCAAGACGCTGGAAAACCGGCTGCGCGAACTGGCCTTTCTGAATTCCGGCGTGCGCATCATTCTGGAAGATCACCGCCCCGCCGAAATGCTGCATTCAGAGCTGTATTATGAAGGGGGGGTGCGTGAATTCGTCCGCCATCTGGACCGGTCAAAAACCGCAGTCATGCCCGAACCGATCTATATCAACGGGGAACGCGACGGGATCGGCGTGGAAATCGCGATGTGGTGGAATGACAGCTATCACGAAACCGTCCTGCCCTTTACCAACAACATCCCGCAGCGCGATGGCGGCACGCATATGGCCGGGTTTCGCGGCGCGCTGACGCGCAGCATCAACGCCTATGCGCAATCCAGCGGCATCGCCAAGAAGGAAAAGGTCAGTTTCACCGGCGATGACGCGCGCGAGGGGCTGACCTGCGTGCTGTCGGTCAAGGTGCCCGATCCGAAGTTTTCCAGCCAGACCAAGGACAAGCTGGTCAGTTCCGAAGTGCGCCCGGCGGTGGAATCGCTGGTGGGTGAAAAGCTGGGCGAGTGGTTCGAGGAAAACCCCGCCCATGCCAAGCAGATCGTGGGCAAGATCATCGAGGCCGCGCTGGCGCGCGAGGCCGCGCGCAAGGCGCGCGAACTGACCCGGCGCAAGACCGCGATGGATGTCGCCAGCCTGCCCGGCAAGCTGGCCGATTGTCAGGAACGCGACCCGGCGAAGTCCGAACTTTTCATTGTCGAGGGTGACAGCGCAGGCGGATCGGCCAAGCAGGGGCGCTCACGCCAGAACCAGGCCGTGCTGCCCTTGAAGGGCAAGATCCTGAATGTCGAACGCGCACGTTTTGACCGGATGCTCAGCAGCCAGGAAATCGGCACGCTGATCACCGCGCTGGGCACCGGCATCGGGCGCGATGAATTCGACATCGCGAAGCTGCGCTATCACAAGATCGTCATCATGACCGATGCCGATGTCGATGGTGCGCATATCCGCACGCTTCTGCTGACCTTCTTCTTCCGGCAGATGCCTGAACTGATCGAAGCGGGGCATCTTTATATTGCCGAACCACCGCTATACAAGGTCGCACGCGGCAAGTCAGAGGTCTATCTGAAGGACAAGGCCGCGCTGGAAGATTACCTGATCGAACAGGGGGTGGACGGGGCGGTGTTGCGTCTGGCCTCGGGCGAGGAAATCACCGTTCAGGATCTGACGCGGATTGTCACCGAAGCGCGCGAGGTCAGCCGCTCGCTGGCCTCCTTCCCCACCCACTACCCGCAGCATATTCTGGAACAGGCCGCGATTGCCGGGGCGCTGCGTCCTGAAGCGCTGGCCGCCAACCCGCAGGCGCTGGCCGATTCCGTGGCCCAGCGTCTGGATCTGATCGCGCCGGAATATGAACGTGGCTGGCAGGGGCGGCCTACGCAGGATGGCGGCTTGCGGCTGTCGCGCGTGCTGCGTGGCGTCGAAGAGGCGCGCGTGCTGGATGGCGGTGTGCTGCGTTCGGGCGAGGCGCGCAGGCTGGCCAGCCATACCGAAGCGCTACAGGAAATCTATGCCCAGCCCGCCACGCTGCTGCGCCGCGACCGCCAGCAGCGGATCTTCGGGCCGGTCGACCTGCTGAGCGCAATTCTGGCCGAGGGCGAAAAAGGGCTGTCGATGCAGCGCTACAAGGGTCTGGGTGAAATGAACCCCGACCAGCTTTGGGAAACCACGCTCGATCCCGAAGCGCGCACCCTGCTGCAAGTCAAGATCGACGATCTGGCCGAGGCCGATGACATCTTCACCAAGCTGATGGGCGATGTCGTCGAACCGCGCCGCGACTTCATCCAGCGCAATGCGCTGAGCGTCGAGAATCTGGACGCGTAACGCCGCCTTTGCCTGATCGCGCCTGTCATAACGGTGCGGTCAGGCGACGCGCCGCACCGCACCATGACCGGCGGCACTGGTCGACCCCGATCAGTCCGGCCTGCGCCCTTGCAGATGCTTGCGCAGCTTTGACGGCGGCGCCTTCTTGCGGCCCTTAAAGGGGTTCCTGTCGGCCTGAGAGCGCATGAAGACACGTATCGGCGTGCCCGGCATATCGAAGCTGTCGCGCAGCCCGTTGACCAGATAGCGGGTATAGGCCGCGGGCAGGTCTTCGGGGTTCGAGCACATCACCACAAAGCCGGGGGGCCGCGTCTTGGCCTGGGTCATGTAGCGCAGCTTGATGCGCTTGCCGCCCGGCGCGGGGGGCGGATGGGCCTCGACCATTGCGCCCAGCCACTGGTTCAACTTCGCCGTGGGCACGCGGCGGTTCCAGACTTCATGCGCACGCAGCACGGCGGCGTGCAGCCGGTCCAGCCCCTTGCCAGTCTTGGCCGAGACCGTCACAAGCGGCGCGCCGCGCAGTTGCGGCAGCAGTTTTTCAAAGCCTGCGCGCAGCGCTTTCAGCTTGTCCTGCTTTTCGTCTTCCAGATCCCATTTATTGACCGCGATGACCACGGCGCGGCCCTCGGTTTCGGCGAAATCGGCGATGCGCAGATCCTGCTGTTCAAACGGGATAGCGGCATCCAGCAGGACCACCACCACCTCTGCAAAACGTACCGCGCGCAACCCGTCGGCGACCGACAGCTTTTCCACCTTGTCGGTGACACGCGCCTTTTTGCGCATGCCTGCGGTGTCGAAAATCCGCGTGGGCGTGCCCAACCAGTTCGCTGTGACCGAGATCGAATCGCGGGTGATCCCGGCTTCCGGCCCGGTCAGCAGCCGGTCTTCGCCGATGATCTTGTTGATCAGCGTGGATTTGCCCGCATTGGGGCGCCCGATTACCGCCACTTGCAGCGGGCGCGCGGCGCTGGGGGCGCGGTAGCTCTCGTCGCCCTCATCCTCTGCCACGTCCAGATCGGTTTCGGGGGTGTCGGTTGCCTCGCGCGCGGCATAGTCATCGGCCAGCGGGCGCAGCATGTGGTAAAGCTCGTCCAGCCCCTCGCCATGTTCGGCCGACAGCCGCACCGGTTCGCCCAGGCCCAGGCTGTAGGCATCCAGCACCCCCGCATCGCCCGCACGCCCTTCGGCCTTGTTCGCGGCCAGAATGACATGATCGGCGCGCTTGCGCAGGATCTCGGCGAAGATCTGATCGGTGGGGGTGATGCCCGCGCGCGCATCAACCAGAAACAGACAGATATCGGCCATATCCACTGCGCGTTCGGTCAGGCGGCGCATGCGGCCTTGCAGGCTGTCATCGCTGGCCTCTTCCAGCCCGGCGGTGTCGATCACGGTAAAGCGCAGATCGCCCAGCCTGGCCGCGCCCTCGCGCAGGTCGCGGGTGACGCCGGGCTGATCATCGACCAGCGCCAGACGCTTGCCGACCAGCCGGTTGAACAGGGTCGATTTGCCGACATTGGGCCTGCCGACAATGGCAAGGGTGAAACTCATGCTCCGCCTCCGAAGGCGCTGATCCGGGATGGCTCAGCGATAGGCAATCAGGTTGCCATCGCGCGACACCACATAAAGCGTGCCACCCACCACGATCGGGCTGACAGCGGCACCGCCGCGCAGTTCCACCTCGCCGCGGCTTTCGCCAGAGGCAGGATCGAACATCCGCAGCTTGCCGTCATCCGATGCCACGATCAGCCGCCCGCCCGCCAGAACCGGGCCATAATGCGCGTAAATCTGGGCCCGGCGGCGTTCGCGGGTCTCGGTGTGCAGGGGCAGTTGCTGACCCCAGATGAAGTCGCCGCTGCCGGCATCAAGTCGCACAACGCGGTTGCGGTCCGACATCAGAAAGACCGACCCGCCCACAGGCCAGACCGGGCCATAGGCGGCTTCGTCCGCAGTCCACAGGCGGCGCCCATCCTGAAGGTTCAGCGCCATCACGCGGCCAGACTGGTTTCCGACAAAGACCCGCTCACCCTGAATAACCGGGTCGCCCGTGACATCATTGACCTGTGCATAGGCGACCCCGATACGGGTGCCCGCAACGGCCGTGCGCCACACGATCTGGCCGGTATCGCGCCGCGCGGCGATCAATTCGCCGCCGGGGGTGGCAAACAGCACCAGATGGCCTGCCACAGCCGGGGCCGGACCGCCCACCATTGCCGAGACCGAAGGCGCCCCCGTCAGGAACCAGTCGGTCTTGCCGGTGGCGGCATCGATCGACCAGGCGGAACTGTCGCTGGCGACGACAAAGACGCGGTCCCCGGCGATGGTTGGCGCGCCGGTCAGCGGCGCATCGAAACGCTTGGTCCAGATCACATCGCCGCTGCGCAGATCCAGCGCAGACAGCACCCCGAAGGCCGAAGCGACATAGAGCCGCCCATCGGCAATGGCCAGCCCGCCGCCCGAAGCGCTGTCGCCGCTGCGCGTGAATTCAGGCGTCAGATCGCGGCTCCAGGCCAGGTCGCCGCTGGTCGATATCGCACTGACGCGCGCGCGACTGTCCAGCGTGTAGATCAGCCCGCCACTGGCCACGGGTTCCGCTGTAATCCGGTGGCGGCGCCCTTCGCCCTGCCCGATCGAAACCGACCAGACCGGCGTCAGCGACCCGCCAAGGGCCGGATGCGCGATGCGCGTATTCGGTGTACCCAGCCGGTGGGTCCAGGCTGCATTGCTGGCCGCAGCGGGAAGCGAGATCGGCAAGGCACGGTTCGCTGGCGCTTCGCCCGCATCTTCAGCGAAGGGCGCGCGCAGCGGGAAGCGTTCGCCTTCCAGAATGAAGCCGCGATCACACGCCGCCAGAACACCGCCCAGGGCAAGAATGCTCGCATATGTCCAGAGTTTCACCATACGCTCCTGTAAATCTGGCCCCGTGCTGGGCTGGCAAAATCTGCCCTTCGCCGGTCCGCGCCGGGTCGGGCATGGCAGAAATCAGCTTGCGGCAGGATCCCCCCCCAACGCAATGATCAGTTGCGAGGCGCGCCGCCGCAGCGCCTCGGTCACGTCAGAGTGTGACAACAAGTCCGTCAGGATTTCAATGCTTCTTTCGGGATTGCCCTGCTCCAGCGCCAGAAACGCCTCTTGCTCTAACGCCAGAGGGCGGAAAGGCTGGCCGGGCCGTGACAGCCGTGCCAGTGTCTCGGCCCGTTCCTGCACCGGTAGATCAGCGCCTGCGGCCATGACATGGGTCAGCGCGGCAAGCTGGCGGTAAGCGTCAGGCAGCGCATTGTTCTGCGCAGTGTCCTGAAGCGCCGCCAGCGCGGCGGTGCGGTCGGTTTGCAGCATTTCACCGGCGTTGAGCAGGTTGATGATGCCTTGCTGGGTGGCGCTGGCATCGATCTGCGACATCGCCGCGATGCGCGCGGCGGGGTCGTCATGCTCCAACGCGGCCAGCACCGCATCGCCAAAGGCTTGCGCCGATTGCTCGGCCTGATGCTTGCGCCACTCATTCCAGGCCGCGCCCCCGACGATCAGCACCACCGCCAGCACCGCGATCCAGCCATAGCGGCGCATATAGCCCGCGATCCGGTCGCGGCGCAGCTCTTCGGTGACTTCGTCAATGAAACTGTCTGGATTGCTCACACCGGCACCTCTGTCACATCCGGCCCCTTGTAGCGCGAAGACAGGCCGGATGCCAAGCCCTGCCACGCCAGCGAATGCACGCATTGACAGCAGCGCCCCGTCTGCCCCTGTTGCAACGTGGTGACTGGTTGTGATTCATGCGCCGCCAGAGTAATCTGAACTGGCGAGTTCAGCGTATCCAGCATAGATATGGCTGGTCAGCCCGGAGTGACCCGAATGCGTATCTTCCCCCTCCTCACTGCTCTGGTGGTGATGTCGGCCATTTATCTGGCGGTTCTGGAACGCGATGCGTTGCTGGGCTTTGCAGGTGTCCTGTCTGACGAAGAGCCCCGGACCGCTGGTGCCGTGTCAGATGACCCGCCCCCACCGCAAGTGCAGGTGCTGGCACAACGCTCGGTCGCGCAAGAGATCCCCACTACCATCGTGCTGCGCGGGCGCACCGAAGCCGCGCGCCGGGTCGAGGTGCGGGCCGAAACCTCGGGGCTGGTGGTGTCCGAACCACTGCGGCGCGGGGCCACGGTCGATGCGGGCGATCCGCTGTGCGAATTGTCCCCCGGCGTGCGCAAGGCGGCGCTGGACGAAGCCCGCGCAAGGCTGGCCGAGGCAGAGATCAATTACCGCGCGGCCTCTGGTCTGGCCGAAGGGGGGTTTGGGTCTGAGACACGCCTTGCCAATGCCCGCGCGGCGCTGCAATCGGCGCAGGCCGGGGTTGACCGCGCGGTCGAGGAACTGGCGCGGCTGGTGATGCATGCGCCCTTTGCCGGACGGCTGGAATCCGACACCGCGGAACTGGGCAGTCTGCTGCAACCCGGCGCGCTTTGCGCCACATTGATCCAGCTTGACCCGATCACGCTGGTCGGGTTTGCCACCGAAACCCAGATCGACCGTCTGTCCGAAGGGGCCGTGGCCGGTGCCCGTCTGGCTTCGGGGCGCGAAGTGATGGGCGAGGTCAGCTTTCTGGCCCGCTCGGCCGATCCCGAAACCCGTACATTCCGGGTAGAGGTCAAGGTGCCCAACCCCGACAATCTGATCCGCGACGGTCAAAGCGCCGATATTCTGATTCAAGCCGAATCGGAAACCGGGCATTTGCTGCCCGGCTCGGCGCTGACCCTGAACGATGCGGGCGATCTGGGGCTTCGGGTGGTGGATGCGGACGGGCTGGTCAGCTTTGCCCCGGCCCGGCTGGTGCGCGACACCGATGACGGGATGTGGCTAAGCGGCCTGCCCAAGCAGATCACCGCGATCATCGTGGGGCAGGAATTCACCCGCGAAGGTGCGCGGGTCAAGGTCGTGCTGCGCGACGCCGACGCGGCAGACGCACAATGACGGGGCTGGTATTCTGGGCTGCCGGACGCGCAAGGATGATCCTTGCGCTGATGGCGATGACGCTGTTTGCGGGGGCTGCCGCCTATGTCGGGCTTCCCAAGGAGGGCGAGCCGGATATCGAGGTGCCCGCCGTCATCATCACAGTGCCCTTCCCTGGCATCTCGGCGGTCGATGGCGAATCGATGCTGGTGCGCCCGATGGAAACGGAACTTTCCGATCTGGACGGGTTGAAGACACTCAGCGCCTTTTCCGCCGAAGGCTTTGCCGCGGCGGTGTTGGAATTCGAATTCGGCTGGGACAAGACCGCGACAATGGCCGATATTCGCGACGCGATGAGCCGCGCCGAAGGCAAATTTCCCAGCGGATACGAGAATTACGCGATCACCGAGATCAATTTCTCTGAGTTTCCGATGATCATTGTCGCTATTTCCGGCGATGTGTCGGAACGCGCCTTGCTGCGCGCCACGCGCGATTTGCAGCGCCGGATCGAGGATCTGGACTCGGTGCTGGAAGCCGAAATCGCTGGCGCGCGCGATGAAATGGTCGAGGTTCTGATCGATCCGCTGCGGCTGGAAGCCTATAACGTGACCGCCGGCGATCTGATCCGCGTCGTCACCCAGAACAACCAGCTTGTCGCCGCAGGCGAGGTCGAGACCCGCGCCGGCGCCTTTGGCGTGACGGTGCCTGCCAGCTTCGGGTCGGTCGAGGATATCTATCGCCTGCCGGTCAAGGTGCGCGGCGATTCCGTGGTGCGACTGGGCGATCTGGCCGAGATCCGCATGACCTTCGCCGACCGCGCGGGCACAGCGCGCTTCAATGGCGATACCAATCTTGCGATTCAGGTGGTCAAGCGCAAGGGTTACAACGCCATCGACACCTCGGAACAAGTGCGCGCCGCAATCGAAGAGGAACGCGCAAGCTGGCCAGAGGAATTGCAGGCTGCGATCCGCGTCACCCCCGCGCTGGATACCTCTATCCAGACCGGCGAGATGGTCAGCCAGCTGGAAGGCTCTGTCATGACTGCGATTGCGCTGGTGATGATCGTGGTGCTGGCCGCGCTGGGCGCGCGCTCGGCGCTCTTGGTGGGCACCGCAATCCCGACATCCTTCCTGTTGTGCTTCATCCTGTTGGGGCTGATGGGCGTTGCGGTGTCGAACATCGTCATGTTCGGGCTGATCCTTGCAGTGGGCGTGCTGGTTGATGGCGCCGTGGTGGTGACCGAATATGCCGACAAGCGCCTGCAGGAAGGCGACCGCCCGATGCAGGCTTATGTCAAGGCCGCACAGCGCATGTTCTGGCCGATCACCGCCTCGACCGCGACCACGCTTTGCGCCTTTCTGCCAATGCTGTTCTGGCCCGGCGTGGCGGGCGAATTCATGGGCATGTTGCCGGTGACGCTGATCTTCGTGCTGACCGCATCGCTGGTGGTTGCGCTGATCTTCCTGCCGGTTCTGGGCGGGGTGACGGGTAATCTGGCGCTGAAGCTGACAGGCGCGACCGAGGCGCTGCGCCGCCTGCCCTGGATCATGCGGCTGCCCTTTGCCGTCATATCCGCCGGGGCGATGCTGCTGGGGGTTATGCTGCTGCTGAACCCCGGCTATCTGACCGGCGGCACCCAGCCCGCGCAATCAGTGACAGAGCTTGCCCCCGGCGCAGTACTGATGCTTCTGTCCGCCATCGGGGTGTCCATCAGCTTCGCCGCAGTCAAGCCGTTGCGCAAACCGGCCCGCATCAATGCCAGCCGCAAGCATTCCCCGGCAGGCTATGTGATGCGCTTCTTTGTCGGCAACCCGATCATGCCGGTGGTGCTGATCGTGGCGGTGGCAGCCTTTGTCATGGGCACCTTCCAGTATTACGGGCAGAACAATCGCGGGGTCGAATTCTTCGTTGAAACCGAACCAGAGCGCGGCATCATCTATGTCCGCGCGCGGGGCAATCTGTCGCTGTCGGAACAGGATGCACTGCTGCGGCAGGTGGAAGATATCGCACTGGCCGAAGAAGGGCTTGCCTCGGTCTTTGCTTTTGCGGGCGCGGGCGGGCTGAACACGAACACAGCCGGGGCCGGACCACCGCGCGACGCCATCGGCCAGTTGCAGTTCGAACTGACCCATTGGCAGACCCGCCTTGGCGACCCTGACATGCGCGGCAGCGTCATTCTGGACCGGCTGGAGCAGCAATTCGACCAGCTCCCCGGCATCCAGACCGAGTTTCTGGTGCAGACCGGCGGGCCAGCCGGGGCCAAGCCGGTGCATCTGCGGCTGACCGGGCAGGATTTCGGTGATCTGGATGAAGCCGTCGAAACCGTGCTGGCCAAATTTGGTGACATGCCCGGCCTGTTCGATCTGGAAGACAGCCGCCCGATCCCCGGCATTGACTGGCAGATCGATGTCGATACCGGACTGGCGGGCCGCTTCGGGGCCGATGTCGCCACAATCGGCGGCATGGTCCAGCTTGTCACGCGCGGATTGCTGCTAGACACGATGCGGGTGGACAGTTCCGACGAGGAGATCGACATCCGCGTGCGCCTGCCCGAAGGCGACCGGCTGCTGTCGACGCTGGAAACCCTGCGCGTGCAGACCAATGCAGGGCTGGTGCCGCTGTCGAATTTCATCGCCATGAAGCCGGTCGCACGTCGCGGCCAGATCGACCGCGTCAACCAGCAGCGCTTTTTCGATGTGAAGGCGGATGTGCGCTCGGGCCTTGTGCGGCTGGTCGACAGCGCGGGCGAGACCCGACGCATCCTGCGGCGCGAAGACACCACCCCGCGCGATCACGCCACCGGCAGCGAGGACTACAACCGCGCACGCGCCACATTGCAGGAGATCGAGCAGAATGGCTGGCGCATCATACCCATCACACCCACCGAACGGATCGAGGCGCTGACCGACTGGCTGGAAACCGAAAGCCCCCTGCCCGTCAGCATCGGCTGGGAATGGACCGGCGAGCAGCAGGATCAGGAAGAAAGCACCCAGTTCCTGATGGTGGCCTTCGGGGCCGCGCTGGGGCTGATGTTCGTGATCCTGCTGACGCAGTTCAACAGCTTCTACAATTCGGTGCTGGTGCTGCTGGCGGTGGTGCTGTCCTCTACGGGCGTGCTGATCGGCATGCTGGTGATGGATCAGACATTTTCCGTCATCATGACCGGCACCGGCATTGTCGCGCTGGCGGGGATTGTCGTGAACAACAATATCGTGCTGATCGACACCTATCAGAATTACGCAGCCATCATGCCCCGGATCGAGGCGATCATCCGCACGGTCGAGGCCCGCATCCGCCCCGTGCTGATGACCACCACCACCACAATGGCCGGGCTGACCCCGATGATGCTGGGGCTGTCGATCGATTTCGTCAATGGCGGCTATTATATCGACAGCCCGGTGGCGCTGTGGTGGAAGCAGCTTGCAACGGCCGTGGTGTTCGGGCTGGGGATCGCCACCATCCTGACATTGATGGTGACACCGGCACTGCTGGCGCTGCGGGTCTGGCTGGAAAAAGGCGCCTATCGCAGTGCGCTGGGGCTGCGCTGGCTGCTGTCACGGCGCGACTCTGCCCTGCGGCGCGATCAGGCACTGGCGCGCAAACTGGTCGCGATTTCAGGGCTGGAGATTGTCTGGGACACCGGGCCACCCCCACAAGCCAACCCGCAGCCACTGATGCCGGAAACCGCGCAGCTTCTGGACCCCGAAGATGCCGCGCGCCCGAATGCGCCGCTGAAAGCCGCAGAATGACAAAAGGCGCAGCCTGTCCGGGCCGCGCCTTTTTTTCAGTTTCGCAATCGCTGGTGGATCAGTTGATGATCGCGGCCTCGGTCGCGGCGCGGATGTCTTCTTCGGTGACGCCATCGGCACATTCGACGATTTTCAGCCCGCCCTCGACCACATCCAGAACGCCCAGATTGCTGATGATGCGCTTGACCACGCCCTGCGCGGTCAGCGGCAGGGTGCAGGCTTTCAGCAGCTTCGATTCACCGGCCTTGTTGGTGTGATCCATAACCACGATCACCCGGTCCACCCCCGCCACCAGATCCATAGCGCCGCCCATGCCCTTGACCAGCTTGCCGGGGATCATCCAGTTCGCGATATCGCCGTTTTCGGCCACTTCCATCGCACCAAGGATCGCCATGTTGATCTTGCCGCCACGGATCATGGCGAAGCTTTCGGCACTGTCGAAATAGGCCGTATGCGGCAGCGCGGTCACGGTCTGCTTGCCGGCATTGATCAGATCGGCGTCAACTTCGTCTTCGGTCGGGAAGGGGCCGATGCCCAGCATCCCGTTTTCCGATTGCAGCGTGACCTGCACGCCTTCGGGGATGAAATTGGCCACCAGCGTCGGAATGCCGATGCCAAGGTTCACATACATCCCGTCTTCAAGTTCCTGCGCCGCCCGCGCGGCCATCTGGTTGCGGTCCCAAGGCATGATCTTTCCTCCTTCAAGCCGCGCGCACAGTGCGCTGTTCGATGCGTTTTTCGTGCTGGCCCTGGATCAGGCGGTGCACATAAATGCCGGGCAGATGAATGTTATCAGGGTCCAGTTCGCCGGGCTGGACGATCTCCTCGACCTCCAGCACGCAGACCTTCCCGCATTTCGCCGCGGGCGGGTTGAAGTTGCGCGCGGTCTTGCGGAAGATCGCATTGCCGGTGGTGTCGGCCTTCCATGCCTTGACGATGGACAGATC
>JAFIEF010000093.1 GCA_020832655.1 Paracoccaceae bacterium | reverse complement strand
ATGTCTGCGGGCCGACAGTCTATTCCTATGCCCATATCGGCAATGCGCGGCCTGCAGTGGTATTCGACCTGCTGGCGCGCCGCCTGCGCGCGCTCTTCCCGCGCGTCACCTATGCCCGCAACATCACCGATGTGGATGACAAGATCATCGCCGCCGCCACAGCCGATGGCGTGGCCTGCGATGTGATCGCAAATCGCTTCACGCGGGCCTATCACGCTGACCTGTCGGCCCTTGGCGTCGCCCCACCGGATATCGAGCCGCGCGCGACGGGCCACATCGCGCAGATGATCGCCATGATCGAGGGGTTGATCGCGGCGGGCCGGGCCTACGCGACCGACGGGCATGTGCTGTTTCACATCCCCGCCTTTCCGGCCTATGGGCGGCTGTCGGGCGCCAACCCTGACGAGATGCTGGCGGGCGCGCGGGTCGAGGTCGCACCGTGGAAGCGTGATCCGCGCGATTTCGTGCTCTGGAAACCCTCCGCCCCCGGTCAACCCGGATGGGACAGCCCCTGGGGGTTCGGGCGGCCCGGCTGGCATATCGAATGCTCCGCCATGATCCGCGCGCATCTGGGCGATACGATCGACATTCATGGCGGCGGCATCGACCTGCGCTTTCCTCACCACGAAAACGAGATCGCCCAAGGGACGCAAGCGCGCTTCTGGCTCCATAACGGGCATGTCACAGTGTCCGGGGCCAAGATGTCAAAGTCGCTCGGGAATGTCCTCCTGGTGCGCGACCTGTTGGCCGACTGCCCGGGCGAGGCAATCCGCTATGCGCTACTGTCTGCGCAGTATCGCCAACCGCTGGACTGGACGCCGGAAACACCGCGCGCGGCCAAGTCTGCGCTGGACCGACTCTATGGCGCGCTGCGCGATCAGCCCGAGGCTATTGCGCGCCCCGAGGATATGGCCCCCGTCCTTGCCGCGCTCGACGATGACCTTAACACCCCTGCTGCGCTGGCCGCCCTGCACGCGCTGGCAGGGCAAGTGCATGGCAGCTCCGATCCCGCGCGGCGGGCAGAGCTTGCCGCAGCCTTGCGGCAAGCGGGGGCATTTCTTGGTCTGTTGCAGCAAGAACCGCAAGTCTGGGCGCAGCCCGGAACGGTCGAAGCAGTCCGCATCAACGCGCTGGTGCGGGCGCGCGCACAGGCCCGCGCGGCGAAAGACTGGGCGCGCGCTGATGCGCTGCGCGATGAACTCGCCGCCCTTGGGGTCGAGGTCGAAGATGCAGGCAGCACCAGTCGCTGGCGGGTGCGGGCATGAGGGGCGCGCTGATCTGGCTCCTGATCCGGTCGCCTTGGCTTGGCCATTCCTGCCGGTTTCAGCCCAGTTGTTCGGGCTATGCCATCGAGGCGCTGGAAACCCACGCGCTTGCGAAAATACCGGTCCGGATTGCCCTCGGCGCGCGCAAGGCGGACGACCAGACCGTCACCATCCGCCGCCACGGCGCGACGCAGACGCAGACACTGCCCCCGTCCGAGGCCATCACTGCCTTAGTCCGGGATGCCCAAACGCCGGGTCGCATGTGACGAAAGGAGAGCCGTTGATGCGCCTAACCAGCAGACGCGAAGCGATGCAATCGGATATCCTGCGCGTTTTGCAGAACGCGCATCAGACCCTGTCGGCCTATGACATTCTCGCCGCCCTGCGCGAGGAAAACCCTCAACTTGCCCCCACGACCATCTATCGCGGGCTGAAAGCCTTATGCGCGCGGGGCGCCGTGTTGCGGATTGAATCCCTCAATGCCTTTGCCTTGCGCACAACGCGCGACCCGAATACGCCTGTGATCCTGTCCATCTGCGACGATTGCGGGGCCTTGCGCGAAAGCGTTGCGCCAGAGGTCTTTACCTCGCTCACGGCCGCTGCCCAGCATTGCGGCATAACACCAAGCCATCATGTCGTGGAAATCCACGGTCAATGCGACGCCTGCGGCACGGCCAAAATCGCCCGAACCCCGAAATCAACACCCATGAGGCATCCATGAGTATTCAAGATACCCGCCTGCCGGTCACTGTGCTGTCCGGCTTTCTTGGCGCGGGCAAAACCACGCTTCTGAACCGCGTGCTGAACAATCGCGAAGGGCGGCGCGTGGCTGTCATCGTCAATGACATGTCCGAGGTGAATATCGACGCCGATCTGGTGCGCGAGGGGGCAGAGCTGTCGCGCTCGGACGAAAAGCTGGTCGAGATGTCGAATGGCTGCATCTGTTGCACGCTGCGCGATGATCTGTTGCAGGAAGTGCGCAGGCTGTCGGCGGAAGGGCGTTTCGACTATCTGCTGATCGAATCCACCGGGATTTCAGAGCCGCTGCCCGTGGCCGCCACCTTTGATTTCCGCGACGAGAACGACGAGAGCCTGTCCGATGTCGCCCGTCTGGATACGATGGTGACGGTGGTCGATGCGGTCAACCTGCTCAAGGATTTCTCCAGCCATGACTTCCTGCGCGACCGGGGTGAAAGCTTGGGCGACGAGGATGACCGCAGCCTTGTCACTCTGCTGACCGAACAGATCGAATTCGCCGATGTGGTGATCCTGAACAAATGCGCGGATGCGGGCCCCGAGCGGGTTGATGCGGCGCGCAAAATTATCCGCGCGCTGAACGGGGATGCGCAGATCATCGAGACCACGCATTCGGATGTGCCAGCCAGTGCCATTCTCGACACCGGCCGGTTTGATTTCGACCGCGCGCATGAACACCCAATGTGGGCCAAAGAGCTTTATGGTTTCGCAAATCATACGCCAGAGACTGAGGAATATGGTGTTGCGAGCTTCGTCTACAACGCCCGCGCACCCTTCCACCCGGCCCGCATCCATGAGGTGCTCAATGGCCCGCTGCCCGGCGTGATCCGCGCCAAGGGGCATTTCTGGATCGCCACAAGGCCCGATTGGGCCGCCGAGTTCAGTCTTGCAGGGGCAATGTCTTCGGTCACGCCTCTGGGCCGCTGGTGGGCCTCTGTCCCCGAAGAGCGGCTGCCCACGCACCCCGATGCGCAGGCCGAAATCGCCCGCAACTGGGTCGAGCCATGGGGCGACCGTCGGCAGGAGATTGTCTTTATCGGGGTTGATACGGATCGCGAGGCGATCTGCGCGCGGCTGAATGCAGCGCTTGTGAATGCGGGCGATTTCACGCCGGGTGACTGGACACAGCTTGCCGACCCGTTTCCGCGGTGGGGGGCAAGATGAAGGATTTTGCCAACACGCAGCCCGAGGGCGTTCAGACCACAGACGCTTTGGACGGGCTGGCCGCAATCCATGAGCCCAATTGCGCGGCCGTGATCTGGGCGCGGCCCGATTGTGTCGCGCTTTATCAATGGTTGGCAAACCTGCCGCCAACACACCTGCCAGAAGCCCGCGAAATCCTGCGCCCCGATGCGCTTCGCCCCGCGCTGGCGCAGATCCTCGCACCGCTGCCGAACGTCCCCGAGCGCGCACTGCTTCTGGAAAGCATCGCCACGCTTGCAGATCAGTTTGCACAGGTGATGCGCGCGCCATGGCTGCGCTTGCGGCTGGAGGTCGTGATCGGCAATGCCTGCCGCAAGTTCCATGTGGACAATGTCACGGCGCGGCTGGTTTGCACCTATCGCGGCACGGGCACGCAGTACGGGCTGGCGGGGCGCGGCATCGAGCCCGAAGTCGTGCATACTGTGCCCACCGGCCAGCCCATCGTCCTGCGCGGAATGCGTTGGCCCACCACACCGCCCAGCATGCTCAAGCACCGCTCACCACCGATCGAAGGTACGGGCGAAACTCGGCTCCTGCTCGTGCTGGACCCCATTTTTGACCCCGAGGATGAGGTTTAGGCCGATCACAGGCGCTTGATCCAGACCTGTAACAAGAGTAACAACATTACATGAATCTGCTCAGAACCTTTTCAAACCGCCTGACCGCTGCGCTTCTCGCGCTGGCCTTGCTGGTTCTGGGTTTTGGCCACCAACATGCCCCTGCCTTGCCTGCCGATCCGATGCTGGCCGCCTATATCCAGATGGGTGGCGAACTGGAGGATCTCTGCGTCACGCAAGACGGCCCGCAGGGCATGGCCGAGGATTGTCCTGTCTGCACGCTGGCGCAGATCATGGCTCTGGGAACTGACGCACCTGGCTCAGGCGTTGCGCTTCGCATCGCCAGGCTGGACTTGCCCGCCGCAGGCCATTTGCTGGCGCGCGCGCACAACCCACGCGGCCCGCCTGCACGCGGCCCGCCGCATTTTCTTGTCTGATCGCTGAAACCCGGTGGCGCTTGCGCTGCCGGTGACACCCATATCATTCAAGAAAGACACATCATGCGTATCCTCGCTCTTGCGGCTGTGACCGCACTCGCCACGCCTGCGCTGGCCGACCAACCCGTCACCATCAATTTCGCCGCCGAGATGGCCGGCACCCCCTTCTCCTGCGCGCAAGCCTATGACGGCATCGGCGTGACCGACTCGACCGTCGAGGTGGCCGACTTCCGCGTCTTCGTCACCAATGCCCGGCTGATCGGCGCAGATGGCGCCGAGACCCCTATCGCGCTGGATCAGGACGGCATCTGGCAGCTGGACAATGTCGCGCTCCTGGATTTCGAGGATGCGACCGGCACCTGCGTCAACGGCATGCCCGACATGAACACCACGCTTCTCGGCACAGTGCCTGCGGGCGACTACACAGGGCTGGCTTTCGACATCGGCGTTCCCTTCGATTTGAACCACGGCGACCCCACGCTGGCCGCGTCGCCCCTGAACCTGACGGCGATGTTCTGGAACTGGCAGGGCGGGTACAAATTCATCAAGGTCGAACTGTCCTCGACCGGCCTGCCCGTCACCCATGACGCCAACCGCGGCTGGGCGCTACATCTGGGCTCGACCGGCTGCGCGTCAGAGGCACGGACCGTCGCGCCAGAAGCCGAATGCGCCAATCCGAACCATGTGGCCG